>JAKAJM010000004.1 GCA_021813765.1 Nitrospirota bacterium | reverse complement strand
ATCTTCAAGATGGGCCATTATTGCATCCACCGTCCTTCGGACGGCCCCGGAGCGCTCAAGATAAAACTCCCTGGCCCTGCCGCCCATTTCCTCCCTTCTGCCCTCATCGGACAGAAGCGCTTCGAGCGCATCAAAAAGGCGGTCCGCCTCCACCATCAACGCTCCACCGGCCTCTAAAAGCTGCCCCATGAAAGGGAAGTTGCTCATGTCGGGGCCGCATATGACAGGTTTGCCCCAATAGGCTGGCTCAAGAGGGTTCTGCCCTCCTCGGCAGACAAAGCTTCCGCCCACTATGGCGGCATCCGCCCTTGAATAGACGCGAAAAAGCTCTCCCACTGTATCCACCACGACGACCGGCGTGGACAGGGGCCCTTTCCCCGAAGCTTCGGAGCTCCTTATATAACCAAGGCCGGCCGCCTTCAGCTCCTCTTCCACCTCCGGAACCCGCTCCGGGTGCCTGGGCGCAAGCACAAGCTTCAGCCCGGGGAATTTTCCCTTTTTCTCTTTAAGCCTACTGTAAGCCGAAATTACCAGTGCCTCCTCGCTCTTGTGAGTGCTGCCGGCAACGATCACAGGCGCATCGGCAGGCAGCCTTCCCAGCCAGGAAGGCATTCGCCCCGCGGGCTTGATCTCGAATTTGAAATTGCCTGTCACCGCCACCTTTGCGGCCTCCGCCCCGATGGAGACCGCGCGCGCGGCATAGACCTCCTCCTGTACGCACATAAGCGACACCAGGCTTAATATCCGCCTGAAGAAAAACCTCAGCCTGCGGTAACCTGCCGCCGACTTTTCCGATATCCTGCCGTTTACGATGAAAACAGGGATCCCCCGGCCAGCCATGACCCTAATGGCGTTTGGCCAGAGCTCCGTCTCCATAAGCACGAAGGCCCGGGGCCTTATCCGGTCTGCCGCCCTGCCAAGCGCGGAGGGGACATCAAAAGGCAGATAGACAACGCGCATTCCTGGGAACCTGGCACGGGCCACCTTGCGCCCCGTATCGGTAATGGTGGAAATGACGGTCTTTAAGCCGCGCTCGTTCAGGGCCTCTATGAAAGGCGCGGCCGCCATCATCTCGCCCACGCTTACGGCATGCACCCAGACCGCCCCGCCCGCGTCCTCGTCAAAAAAACCGAGTTTTTCAGAAAACCACTTTTTGCGTGTCCCCACGGGCCTCTTCAATATCTCCCGTGGAAGAAAGAAAAGCAGCACGAGAAAGTAGATGACGGTATAGACGAAAAACAAGATCTCTGTTCTGTTTCCCTTTCCTTTAGCTACCAGCCGGCCATCCGGCAGACGATCTCGGAAACCCTTTTCGAGGCGCTTTTCCCCTCGAAAAGGGCCTTTACCTGCCTGAAGCGCGAAAGCATGCCTTCCCGGTACTCCGGGTTCCTGATCATCTCCCGCAGCTCCGCCATTATCAGCTCCGGGCGGGCGTCTTTCTGAAGGTATTCCTTCACGCTCTGCCCGCCTGAAAGGATGTTCACAAGAGAGACGTATTTAACCTTGACAAGCGCCCTGGCGACATGAAACGTGACGGGCGAGAGCTTGTAGATAACGGTAAAAGGCTTTTCAAGGAACGCGCCCTGGAGGGTCGCCGTGCCGGAGGCAATAACCGCCGCATCGCAGGCCAGAAGCGCGTCTAGGGCGCTTTCCTTTTTTATCACCGCACCCAGCTCCCTTAGCGCGGCAAACTCCTCCTTGAAAGTCTCCGTTTTCAGGTTGGGCGCAACAGGCATGAAGAACTGCCACCCGGGGAATTCCCTCTTGAAAATGGTCATCAGGTCTGCAAGGAGGGGCAGGTGCCTTTTAAGCTCCGAGGGTCTGCTGCCAGGCAGCATGGCCAGCAGCGGACGCGTGGCTTCCAGCCCCAGGCGGGACAGAAACGCCCCGGGCTGTTCCTTCTTCATCAGGGATATCTCATCGAGCGCCGGATGTCCCACGAACTCGTGGGGCATCCCGGCCTCGCGGTATATCTGCTCCTCGAAGGGAAGGATGAAGGCCATGAAATCGGCCAGCCTCTTTATTTTCTTGATCCTGCCGGCCCTCCATGCCCAAAGCTGCGGACTTACGTAATAGAGCACCGGTATGCCCATCTTCTTAAGCGCGGCCGCAACCTTGAAGTTGAAATCCGGAAAATCTATGAGCACCGCCGCCTGGGGCCTCATTTGGGCGGTCTTTTCCATAAGCTCCCTGAAAGTCTGCCTAAGGTCCTTCAGATGGGAGACAAGCTCCGTAAGGCCGAACGCGCCAGATATCTCACGGACGATCTCCACGCCCTGCTGCCTCATGCGCTCGCCGCCCGCGCCAAACAGCCTGGCATCCGGATGGGCTTTTTTTATCTCAGCGGCCAGAAGCGAACCGTACAGCTCGCCCGAAGACTCCCCGGCCACTATAAGGAGGCTTTTAGACACTCTTTACGGCGCTGCAGATGCGCTCTATGGCCGCGTCCTCAAGCTCGGGGTATATGGGCAGCGACACCACCTCCCGGCAGGCCGCCTCGGCGGCCGGGAAATCTCCTTCCCTGTGCCCCATGAACCTGAGAGCAGGCTGAAGGTGCATGGGGACCGGATAATATATCATCGAGGAGACCTGCCCTTCCCTCAGCTTCTCCCTCACGGCGTCCCTGCGCGGGTGTCTTATCGTGTACTGGTGAAACACATGCGTGAAAGGGGAGCCGCCGTCCCCAAGCGGAGGGCACACTATGCCCGGCGTCCCTGAAAGCAGCCTGTTGTAAAGCGCGGCCTTCTGCCTTCTCATTTCGTTATATGAGTCTATTTTTTTAAGCTTCACCAGGAGGATGGCCGCCTGCAGCTCGTCCAGTCTGCTGTTGAAGCCGATGGTGCTGTGCATATACCCGCCAGCGGAGCCGTGGTTCCTTAAAAGCCTTATCTCCGCCGCAAGAGCGTCGCTGCCAACGCAGACGAGCCCGCCGTCGCCGCAGGCGCCCAGGTTCTTGCTCGGGTAGAAACTGAAACAGCCGGCATCCCCGAGGCTGCCGGTCATCTTGCCGCCGGTCCTTGCGCCAAATGACTGCGCGCAGTCCTCGATTACCTTTAAATTATGTTTCCCGGCGATCTGGAGGATAGTGTCCATCCTGGCCGGACAGCCAAAGATGTGGACCGGTATCAGCGCCTTTGTCCTTGGCGTGATCTTTTCCTCTATTTTGGAAGTGTCTATGTTGAAGGTGCCGGATTCAATGTCTGCAAGCACGGGGATCGCGTTCAGGTATAATATCGCCTCCACCGTGGAGAAAAAAGTAAAGGGCGTGGTTATCACCTCGTCTCCGGGCCCGATGCCCAGCGCCTTGAGCGCAAGGTGGAGCGCGTCCGTGCCGGAGGCCACCGCTATTGCGTGCCTGGCCCCTATGTACTTTGCGGCCTCCTCCTCGAACCGGGAGACCTTTTTGCCCAGTATGTACTGGCCGCTCTCGATCACCGCGGCCACTTCCCTCATAACCTCATCCCTGATGCCATCCATCTGTTTTTGCAGGTCCAGCATTGGAACCATATCAGCGGGCGCTCCTTACAGTGGTAGAAATTTTTAGCGCGAGATCAAGAGCGCATTCGGCCTCCCGGGGGCTAACCCTTGGGGCCGTTCTCGTCTTTACGCACCTTATGAAATCCCTGATCTCTTCCTTCAGAGGCTCGGCTGTGCAGGCGTCCATATTCTCCTCGCTCCCCGCGGTCTTCACTATTACCTTCTTTAAAAGGAAATCAGCCTCGACGATCTTCCCTTCCCCCATGAAAAAACGCATCGTCCGCCGCTTCTCCGCGGCTATCCGGCTGGCGCTGAAAAAAGCGGACCGGCCGTCCTCGAAATCCACCCAGGCCCTCACGGTATCAAGCTTGCCCGGGGTGACGATGCTTGCCCCTGCAGCCCTTGCCTCCTTCACCGCCGGACAGCCCAGGACATGGAGCGCGAAATCGAGGTCATGTATCATCACGTCAAGGGTAACGTCCACGTCAAGGGACCTCTCCGGGAAAGGAGATATGCGCTCGGCCTCTATGAAGAAGGGCCTGTCAAGCAGCGGGAGCGCCTTTTCCGCCGCGGGGTTGAACCTCTCTATGTGCCCCGCCTGAAGTATAAGGCCTTTGCCGCTCGCAAGGGCGGTCAGTTTCCGGGCCTCCTCAAGGGTGGCGCAAACAGGCTTTTCAAGAAGGATGTCTTTCCCCGCAGCCAGGCATTCCGCCGCTATCGCGTAATGGGAGACAGTGGGGGTCACGATGCTAACCGCGTCCACCAGCCCCAGGGCTTCCCTGTAATCCGTGAATGGCCTTGCGCCATATGCTTCCGCCACCTCCCGGGCCCTGCCCATGTCCGTGTCACAGACCGCAGCAAGCTCTACCCCGCAGGCCTCCTGCGCCAGCAGGCTATAGAGCCTTGCATGGTGGCGGCCCAGATGTCCGGTCCCTATTACCGCAGCTTTAATCATATGTACCCATCACGATTACCATCGGATATTTTGCATTAAAAAGCGGGGTTTGGGCAAGTGCTGCGCCCTTTGTCTAGATGTTGTTTGAAGGGCAGATATCAAAAAGGTCGCATTCCCCATGCTTTGGCGCACGCGCGGTGCAGACGCGCCTCCCATGCAGGATAAGCATGTGCGAGAGGTCCGCCCACCTTTCGCGAGGCGTTATGTTCATGAGGTCCTGCTCTATTTTCACCGGGTCCGTCTCCGTTGTAAGCTCAAGCCTCTGAGAGAGCCTCTTGACATGAGTGTCCACGGCGATGCCCTCGTTTTTCCCATAGACGTTCGACAGCACGATGTTTGCCGTTTTCCTTGCCACCCCCGGCAGCTCGATGAGCGCGGCCATCGTGTCCGGCACCTTGCCATGGTGCTTCTCAAGCAAAATCTTCGCGCAGGCCTTTATGTTTTTTGCCTTGTTGTGGTAGAAGTTGATGCCGGCCACCATCTTTTCTATCTCTTCCACCGGGGCTTCCGCGAAATCCTTTACGCTTTTCAATTTCCTAAAAAGCTTTTCGGTGGCCCTGTTGACGCTTGCGTCAGTGGCCTGAGCGGAAAGTATCGTTGCCACCAGGAGTTCAAACGGGGTCTTGAAGACAAGCTCGGTTTTGGGAGATGGATACAGCTTTTCAAGCCTTTTTATGATCTCAAGCATGCGTTCCCGATTTCCAAACATTCCCGGCCTTCCCTACCCCGCCCTTTCAGCGACAGCCATGGCTACCCCGTATTCTTTTTCATGGCTCAGGCTGAGGTGTATGTCCTTTATTCCCGCCGCGGCAAGGGCCGCCTCCAGCTTTCCTGTTTTCCTGATCGCCGGGGCCCCCGAGGCCTGGTTCACTATTTCTATATCCCTGAAGGATATTTTCATCCCCCCCCTCGTTTTACCGCCCGCAAGCCCCGACGCCTTCATAACCGCTTCCTTGGCGGCAAAGCGCACCGCAAGCGAGGCGTAAGGCTCGGCCTTCCCATAGCATGAATCTATTTCCTCCGCCGTAAATACCCTTTCAAGGAACCTCCGTCCCCACCTGTCCACGGCGGACCCTATCCTCTTTATCTTCACTATATCCACGCCTACGCCTTTTATCACCCGCGGGCTTCCGTTATCAGCGACTTCATCGCGCTTACGGCCTCTTTCATCCCGGAGAGCACGGCGCGGGCCACTATGCTGTGGCCTATGTAAAGCCCGCGGAGCCCTGGAAGGGCCGCCACCTGATGGACGTTCGAATAATTAAGCCCATGCCCCGCGTTGACAAGAAGCCCCGCGCCGCGGGCCATGTCAATCGCGGACCGAACGCGCTCAAGCTCCTTCTGCATTCCCTTCCGGTCCGCATTGGCATAATACCCGGTGTGCAGCTCTACCATCTGCGCCCCGGCCTTTGCCGCCCATTCCACTGACCTTTCATCCGGGGCTATGAACAGACTCACGTCGATGCCCGCACCCTTGAGCTTCTTTACGGCCTCGGACAGCCTTTTGAATTCCCCCTTAACGTCCAGGCCGCCCTCCGTTGTAAGCTCGCGCCTTTTTTCCGGCACCAGGGTGGACATCTCCGGCTTTGTGGAAATGGCAATTTCCACCATCTCCCCGACCGGAGCCATCTCCAGGTTAAGCTCCACACCCGTCACAAGCTCGCGCATGAGCCGCAAATCCCGGTCGTTTATGTGGCGCCTGTCTTCCCTCAGGTGGACAGTTATCCCGTCAGCCCCTCCAAGTATCGCAAGAGTCGCCCCCATCAGCGGGTCCGGCTCGGCCCCTCCCCTTGCCTGCCTTAAAGTTGCGACGTGGTCCACATTCACTCCCAGAATGATTCCCGGTTTTTCCATTTTCTTTCCTGTTTTTTAACCTAGTCCACCAGGTCCGCCAGGTTGGTATCCTCCGTAAGCCTGACCAGTGTGCCTTTCCTTTTTGTTCCGTACCTGAAAACGGTTATCCCTTTGCATCCCTTATGATAAGCCAAAAGGTAAGCTTTTGCCACATCCTGTCTTTTGGCGTTCCTGGGCAGATTTATCGTCTTAGACACGGCGTTGTCGGTGTATTTCTGGAATGCTGCCTGCATCTCTATGTGGTCCTCGGGCGCTATCTCGTGCGCGGTCCTGAAGAGCTTTTTCACGTCCCTTGGGACCTCCTTCATACCCCTCAGGGACCCCCTCCTTATGACCTCCTGCATGAGCCGGTCGCTGTAGAAGCCGCGCTCCTTTGCGATGCTTACAAAATACTTGTTCACGTCAAAAAGCTCGCTGTCCAGAACTAGGCGCTTGAACGCTATCTTGAATATCGGCTCTATGCCGCTTGAGCAGTCGGCTATTATGGATATGGTCCCTGTCGGGGCGATGGTGGTAAGAGTGGCATTGCGCAGGGGCCTGGCGCCGGGTTTGTCCCATATGGAACCCTTGAAGTTCGGGAATGCCCCCCTTTCCTCCGCCAGGACGGCCGATGCCTTGTGAGACTCCTCGCTTATGAAACGCATCACCTCTTCGGCCAGGGCAAAGGCCTCCCGGCTGTCATATTGTATCCCCAGGAGGACAAGCAGGTCCGCCCAGCCCATGACGCCAAGCCCTATCTTGCGGTTGCCCTTGTGCATGGCCTCTATCTCGGCCATGGGGTAGCTGTTTACTTCTATTGCGTCATCCAGGAAGCGGACCGCCGTTTGCACGCCGGCCGAAAGCGCCCCGTAATCGATCCGAGTCGGGCTGCCGGAGACGTATTTGGAGAGATTGATCGATCCGAGCACACAGGCCTCGTTTGGAAGAAGCGGCTGTTCCCCGCAGGGGTTTGTGCTTTCTATGCGGCCAAGGCGGGGCGTCGGGTTGTACCTGTTTATCACGTCTATGAAAATGAGCCCTGGATCACCGGTCTCCCAGGCGCAGGAGACTATCTCATCGAAAACGGCGGCTGCGCTTACCCGCTTTACCGGCTCGTTCGTGCGCGGGTTCACCAGGCTGTAGCTGCCGCCCTTTGCGAGCGCCTCCATGAAGGAGTCCGTAACGGCCACGGAGATGTTGAAGTTGGCAAGCTCGCCCGCTGCCCTTTTTGCCTTTATGAAATCCAGGATGTCAGGGTGGTCTACCCTCAGGATGCCCATGTTCGCGCCCCTTCTTGCCCCACCCTGCTTTATGACGTCGGTCGCCGTATTGTATATCTTCATGAAAGAGACCGGGCCGCTCGCCACACCCATGGTGGAACGGACCAGGTCCGACCGGGGCCTCAGATGGGAGAAGGAAAACCCCGTGCCGCCCCCGCTTTGAAGGATGCCAGCGGCGTTTTTAAGGGTGCCAAAGATGCTTGCCATCGAGTCCTCTACCGGCAGGACAAAACAGGCGGCCAGCTGTCCCATGGCCTTTCCGGCGTTCATCAGCGCGGGTGAGTTGGGCAGGAATTTAAGGCCCGAGAGCAGTTCGTAAAAACGGCCCTCCCAGGTGCCGGCGTCTCCACTGTAGGCCGCTTCCGCTTGCGCGATGTGCCGGGACACCCGCCTCATCATCTCCTCGGGCGTCTCAACAGGCTCGCCGTGTTCATCTTTAAGCAGGTATCTGGCCCTGAGGACCTTCCTTGCGTTGCGGGACAGTTCCAAAGGAGGCTCCTTAAGGAAGAAAGAGCGGCTACTTGTTATTTTTTTCTCCGCAGACCCTGCCTATGAGGACGGAGTAGTCCGCAAGTCCCAGGACCTTCCTGGAGACGGAGCCCATCATCCCCCTTATGCCCCTCAGCCCTCTGCAACCCACAACCACCATGTCGGCCTCCCACGCCCTGGCCTCTGCGATTATCTCTTCGGCCGGATCGCCAAGCCTGATGGTCTCGCTTATGTCGCTGAATTTCTTTTCCAGCTCCGCCCTGGCCCGAAGGACCATTCCCCCGGAGGCTGCATATTCATTCTCCCTGGCCCGCTCTATTTCCTGTTTCACCAGGTCGTCCACCTCTATTATGTATCTGTCCGGGATGTCGGAGACGGCGGACCAGCTTACGTTCAGCAGCCGGACCGGCGTTCTGGACGGCAAGGGCATAGAGGCAAGGAACCTGGCTGCGGCATGGGAAGAGTCCGACCCGTCCGTGGCCATGAGGACGTTCAGCAAGGGTTTTTTCCCCGCCGTTTTCCCGCCATCCCCATCGCGCATGTTCTTTACAACCAGCACCGGCTTTGGCGACTGCATTGCCGCGCTCCTTGTAACGCTGCCAAGCAGGAAGGAGGAGACACCTTTGAGCCCCCTTGCGCCCATCACGACCAGGTCCACGTCCGACCCGGCGGCCTCCTCCAGGATGGCCTTGTCCGCAAACCCTTCCCTGGTGGCTGTCTTTATACGTGCGGGGACCGGCTTCAGTATATCGATGGCGGAATCTATTATCTTCCCGGCGACCTCCCGTCTGAGGAAGGAAAGGTTTTTGTAGAAAGATTCCCTGTCCTCCTGGAACGGTATCCAGCTTATGGCGTGAAAGACGGTGATCTCATCGTCCGGCTTGAGCTCGAACCTGGTGATCAGGCGTGCGGCCTTTTCCGATTGTTCCGACCCGTCAGTGGCGAGAAGTATCTTCATCCGCGCCCCCTGCGCTTATGAAAACCTAAACGTTAATAAAAAGAGGCGGTCTTTAAAAAACCCGCCCTCCGGGTTAATCGTACCATATTTTATTTATATCTGCCTCAATTTTATTTTTCCTGAAGGCTATTTGATCGCGCTTGAGGGACTTGCGGCATGACGAAATCAGACTGAAAAATCCGGGTCAGCCTGGCGGCAGGATCCTTTGTGTTTTTCTTATCTCGCGCTCCACCATCTCCACTGTCACGGCTTCCATGCAGCTCATGTCCCCGCATGTCCGGTTTCTGCATGGGGAGCATTTTACCTGCCCTTTGATGACCACCCTGGTCCCGTTTCCGTACGGGCCGGTAAGCGTGGGGTCCGTGGGCCCGAACACGGCAAAAACCGGCACCCCCATGGCAGCGGCGATGTGCATCGGGCCGGAATCGTTGGTTACCAGGAACCTTGCGCGCCTTATCAGCTCCACAAGCCCTTTAAGAGAGCTTTTGCCCGCATAAGAGACCGAAGCCCCTCCTGAAATCGAGGCTATCTCACCCGCCAGCACAGCATCCTGCCCCGCTCCTATGATCACCAAACGGAGAGGGGAAAGCCTTCGGGCGAGCTCTCCCCATTTTGGCGCCGGCCATCTTTTCGAGGGCCATCTTGCCCCAGGGGCGATGACCGCGTATTCATCAAACTCAAAGGGCGGCCTGAAACCGATGTCCTCCGGAAGGAGGAATTCCAGCACCGGCTTGATGCCTGAAAACCGGGCCATCTCCAGATATCTTTCGACCGCGTGCATCTTCCGGGGAACGCTCACCTTATGCGTATAAAAAAAAGGTGCGCCCTCCCTGGCCTCGCTGAAACCCACAACCGCCTGTGCCCCGGCCATCCGGGATATGACTGCGCTTCTCAGCAGGCCCTGAAGGTCGAAGACGGCATCGAATTTCTCTTTCCTCAGCTCTCTTGACAGCTCCCTGAACTGACCAATGGTTTGAAGGAGCTTTGAGGGCTTTTTCCACTCGTCCTTGTTTATCTTCCAGAGGCGCTCTATCAGCGGATGCCCTTCCAGGAGCGGGGCCAGGCCCTCCGATATCACCCAGTGGACCCTGGCCTGCGGAAACTGCCGCCTGACCGAACAAAGGAAAGGAAGGGTATGTATTACGTCACCAAGCGAGCTTGGCTTTACTATCAGGACCTTGTCTTTTATGCTCTTCTGTAAAGACCGCTCAGCCATATAATATTAAAGATGTAGCCCTCGTCTTTCAGGAAATCCCGCAGCCCGCCGCCCGGCTTCTTGTTCTTCCCGTAACGCTCGAACTGAATGTTTACGGATTCCATGACCACTTTTTTCACCGCTCCGCCAAAAGGATAAAGGCAAGCTCCCATAACATCACCACCGTCCAGACCTATCACCCTGGTAGCAAGGAGGTCCCCGGTCTTCATCCCGCTTGCGGGCACGCTGACCAGACGGGTCCCGCCAAGGAACACATCCTCAAGCTCTGCCTGCCCCTCGGGAAAAGAGGCTATCTTTTTCACCTCATAGAGACTGATAAAAGAGTCTTTGAGCGCCTTCATGGATGCCGCTTTCCCGGCGTCTTCCCTCTGCCCCGTATCCTCCAGGTAGAGGTCCGTCATGAAGCCCGCATTCGGGTCCACATAGTCGCAGATGAACCAGTCCTCGAAATTCACAAAGCCGAGCTCAAGCGGAAGGCCGCTCAAAAACTCTTCCGGGTACTCCTCCTCCCAGAAAAATTCATAGGCAGTGTCTATGATGTCCGGGTGCTTTACCCTCATATGCGAGATCACCTCACTGTAAAGACCGGCCCTGGTCTGCTGCACGTTTTCCCCTTCTCCTTTTGCCTCTTCGTTCATCTGGCTTTCTCCGATTCCAAAATGTAATTTATGGCTTCTTTAAGCGAACCGGCCAGGTAATCCGGAGCCGCGGAGGGCCCTTCGGTACCGGCTTTTATCAGTATCGCCCTGGCACCCGCGGCCCTGGCGGCAAGCACGTCGGCGGCGCTGTCTCCTATCATATACGAATTCCTCAGGTCAATGCCCAGGTCCCTTCTTGCATTAAGAAGCATCCCGGGGGACGGCTTCCTGCATGGACAGAAATCATCGGGATGATGTGGGCAGTAATAAAAGGCGTCGAAACCGTATTTTTGCATGAAGTGGCCGCCCACTTCCCTGACGAACTCTTCTCCCACAAGCCCCCTGGCTATGCCCGACTGGTTGGTTGCGCCAACCAGCATGAAACCCGCTTTTTTCAGCTTGGGCAGGTCTCTTAATCCGTCCTCAAAGGGCTCGAAATCCTCCCAGCGTGACATGAAATGGGCGTTCCGGCAGAGGGTGCCGTCTCGGTCAAAGAAAACTGCCCTCTTCGAGGGCAAAATGGACCTGACCGCACTTAAGACCTCGGAAGCCGTTATGCCGTCCATGCACGGTATTGGCTGAGATGAACGGGACCCCGCCCGGCCCACAGCCGCGCACTCCCGCTTGAAACAGGGGGAGCAGGGGATATCTTTTTTAATTACCGTATTTCCGGCTGGAGGGCCGGTGAGGGCAGGCGCAGTTGAGCCGAAAAGGGCCACCAGCGGGGCGCCGACCGCATAGCCCACATGCATCGTGCCGGAGTCGTTTGAGACCACAGCATCACATTCAGAGATGAAGGCCGCAAGCTCCCGGAGCGTAGTCCTGCCCGCAAGCGAAAAAGCCCCCTCCATGCCCTGGACTATTTCCTCCGCCGCGCTCTTTTCTTTCTCTGAGCCAAAGACCAGGGCGCTTCCCCCAAGCTCACCTGTGGCCATAAGTGCCAGTTCACGGAACCTCGAGAAGGGCCATCTCTTGGAAGGGCCGAAGGCCGCGCCCGGATTGAGCCCGATCACCGGCCTTTTAAGTCCGCTCATGAATGTCCTGGCCCTGAGCCTTTCCTCAAGCTCCAGGTATATCCAGGGAGCGGAAATAATTTTATTTCCCTCCCCCTTTATGATCCCGGCTTTTTCAAGAAGATTGATGTAATACTGCGAGTGGTGCATCAGCCTGTCCTCGCCGTGGAACGGGACGGATGTGGTAAGCAAAAATCCCCTGCCGTCCCTTCCGTAGCCGATGCGCTCCGGGATGCCCGCCAGGGCCGACAGGAGCGCGGCCTCGAAGGCATTTTGAAGAAGAACGGCGGTTTGAAAATCCCTGCGCCTCAAGGCGAGGGCAAGCGCCAGCTTGCCGTTTATTCCCCGCCACTCATCTCCATAGGGCATTACCTCGTCTATGTTCGGATCCTTCTCGAAAAGGCCGGCCACCCATGGCTTTACCAGGAGGGTCATCCTGCGGCCTGGCATGGCCGCTCTTAACGCCCTTATGGCGGGCATCGTCATGACGGCGTCGCCCACCCAGTTCACTCCCCTTATCAGCACGTCCCCGGAAGCCATTCAATTAGTCTAACAATATGAAGGAATAAGGGACAAGTTTGGACTCGACAGATAAAAAAGGCGCAATGGAACTCCGTAGTAAAGGGAAGTATAAAATATATTTTAAAGGAGTCAGCGGAGCCAGAAGAGTGTGCAAGCCCCCATCGGTAAGCCAAAAAACAAGGAAAATGTACAGCGGGACTGGTGGTCTGAGCGCAGCCGGCGCGACCCCTGCGATATGGCGCGGCGACAAAAAACCGTTATTCATGTAAGCCGCGCCGGTGCCACAGTGTCCTGGCCGCAGGAGACGGCGGCTGGGCGTAGCAATGCCATCCGTCCCCGCACAAAAAGCCCCTGAAGGACCAAAAAATCAATCCACCGCCACGACCACCGCCATTACCACAAGCCTCTGTCCCTTCGAGGCCTTGAAGCCGGGCTCCACCATGCGCTCGCAAAGTATGGCGCTTTTCTCGTCCGCCTCTATCTGCTGCTGCCCGACAGTAAAAGTCCCGCTACCCTCGACCACGTACATGATGAGCCTCATTGGCGCTTTGTGAGGAGCAAGCTCCTGCCCCGGCTCAAGGCACATAAGGGCTATTCTCATCTCCGGAGTCTCGGCAAGCATCTCTCTCGATATCCTGTCAGGGTAAAAATGCATGAGCCCTTTAAGGTCAAGAACCTGGAACGCTGCCTTTTCCTGCTTCATTGGCTTCCACCTCCTACTTTTAATTAATTTATATCAGCCCAAAGACGTCCCCGCAATGAGAAAGGTCATAAATTTCTGAATTTTTGGGTATCATTGACAATCTGCCGATATTCAGGCAGTCTTCTAAGTGGGTACAAATGGAACCGGAAAGATCAGGGGAGACAAAAAAAGCAGAAATATCAAAAAGTTCCGCCAAGGCTGCCGCGTACAGACTCATAGTCCTTATGGGTACTGTCAGCCTCTTTGGAGACATCACATACGAAGGGGCCAGGAGCATAACAGGGCCATACATGGCCGTGCTTGGCGCCGGGGCGGCTGTTGTGGGGGTGGTCTCGGGCCTTGGGGATTTTCTGGGTTATGCCCTTCGCCTGGTCTCAGGGTACATAGCCGACCGCACCAGGGCATACTGGGCCCTTACGTTTACGGGCTACGCCCTCATGCTTGCCATTCCTGCCCTGGCCTTTACAGGCAACTGGAAGGTGGCCGCCCTGCTTATAGTGCTTGAACGGGTCGGCAAGGCGGTAAGGACGCCCGCAAGGGACACCATTCTCTCTCATGCCGCAAAGGAGGTGGGAAGAGGGTGGGGCTTTGGGTTGCATGAGTTCATGGACCAGGTGGGGGCGGTCATGGGCCCGGTCATCTTCACCACCGTCTTTATCTTCAAGGGGAGCTATGGCGAAGGCTTCAAGATACTCCTGATACCAGCCGTCTTGTCCATACTCATGCTGACAAGGGCTGCAATGAAGATGCCCAACCCGCGGGACCTGGAGGTCAGCGAAAAATACAAACGGTTCCCCGGCGAGCAGGAGATGCGCGCCTTGCCGCGCCTTTTCTGGTTTTATGCCCTGTTTACATTCTTTAGCGTTGCAGGGATGGCCCATTTCCAGCTTATAGCATTCCACATAAAGGCAAGCCGCCTTGCCCCCGACGCGCTGATACCCATCCTGTACATAATAGACATGGCGGTGGCGGGCGGAGTGGCGCTGATAATGGGAAGACTGTACGACAAGACGGGTCTCAGGTTTCTCCTGGCAGCGCCCCTTTTGTGCCTGCCGGTCGCCTGGCTCTCCTTCACCGGGGGCTATGCGATGGCGATCCTGGGCGTGGCGTTTCTGGGGGTTGTTGTAGGCGCCCATGAAACCGTGATGCGAGCCGCCATAGCGGACCTGACCCCTGTCCCGAAGAGGGGATTTGCCTATGGCGTTTTCAACCTGATATACGGGCTTGCCTACCTGGTCGGAGGCGTTACCATGGGGTTTCTGTATGACAAGGTTTCAGTCACCGGGCTGGTGATGTTTTCGGTCCTCATGGAGATTGCTGCCATTTGCGCCTTTCTGCTTACCGGTTTTTACCGCATGAAGACGCACCGCTAGCCTCCTGTTTTTTTAACGGAACCTGCCTGATAAAAAGCCAAAAAACCTTGCGCCTATCCGGTTTTATTCACCCAAATATTACGCTGGTGAGGAGGAATAGTCTAAAAGTCCGTCATGCCGGCGAAAGCCGTTCCCTGGCCAGTGACGCTAAAAATCTTTGAAAGGCAAAAGCCTCTGCCCGTTTTCATTCGTATTACGGATAAAATCAGGCGGCTTAAGGCCGGAATTACTGCCAAAAAGATTTGATTAGTGTTTAATGAAAAACTTTAAAGGGAACGGTTTCAGATATGCGGGGGACGCGGCGGCATGCAGATAAAACCGGGGGGAGCGAAAAAAATTCAAAAAAAGGGGCCGGAAATTCCCGGCCCCTTTGAAACGATATCCCTTTTAAGAGACTAGCAGCCTTCTATCATCCTTCTTTGGGGAGCCGGCTTTACACCGGTTACCACGCCGTTGCTGACGGTCACCGAGGCCTTTCCCGTCTTTACGCTTTTTATGTTCACGGACTTGCCCACCTTAAGGACTTTGTCTTTGCCGCCGGCCGGGCAGAATGTGATCGTCCCGGTTTTCTGGTTCACCACTTTAATGGTGCCCTGCATCGTGGAGACAGCGGCAAACGCCATGGACATTAGAGACAAAACAAAGACCAGTGTTGCGAGGATTACTACCGCTTTTTTCATCTCATCCTCCTCCTAAATTGAGTTTGATTAAAAAACCCGCCCCATATGTGTGTTCTGCCCCACAAGCGGCGATTTTTGACTATTAATGTACCACAACAGAAAAATTTTTTAAACTCGGACGGAGGATGGCGGGCAATAGAAAAGGGGGGCCGTAAAACGCCCCCCCCTCATAAAAATCGGAAAAAAGACTAGATGTCGTAGTAGAGGAAGAACTCGTAGGGATGCGGGCGGAGCCTGAGGGCGTCCACCTCGCTTTTCCTCTTGTAGGCCATCCATGTCTCAAGCGCGTCTTCCGTGAACACGCCGCCTTTGAGGAGGAACTTGTGGTCCTTCTCCAGGTTGTCAAGGGCCTTGTCGAGCCCGCCTGGCATCTGGGGCACCTTTGCAAGCTCCGCCTTCGAAAGCTCGAAGATGTCCTTGTCAAGCGAGGCGCCGGGCTCTATCTTGTTCTCTATGCCGTCAAGCCCTGCCATGAGCATGGCAGAGAAAGCCAGGTACGGGTTGCAGGAGGGGTCCGGGAACCTCACCTCTATCCTTTTTGCCTTCGGATTTTCCGAATACATCGGTATCCTTACCGCGGCGGACCTGTTCCTGGCCGAGTAGGCCAGGTTGACCGGCGCCTCATATCCCGGCACGAGCCTCTTGTATGAGTTCGTGGTAGGGTTCGTGAGGGCGGCCAGGGCTGGGGCATGTTTCAGTATGCCGCCTATGTAGTGGAGCGCCATTTTGCTTAAGCCCGCGTATTCCTTGCCTGCAAAAAGGGGCTTGCCGCCTTTCCAGAGGCTCTGGTGGACGTGCATGCCGGAGCCGTTGTCCCCGAATATGGGCTTTGGCATGAAAGTGGCGGTCTTGCCGTTCCTGACCGCGACGTTCTTTATTATGTATTTGAAGAGCATAAGATTGTCCGCCATGTTTACCAGGGGGGAAAAACGCATGTCTATCTCGCCCTGGCCCGCAGTCGCAACCTCGTGGTGCTGGGCCTCGACATTCAGACCGCACTGCTGCATCACAGAGACCATCTCCGCCCTCAGGTCTTCCTGGCTGTCAGTGGGAGGCACGGGGAAATACCCCTCCTTGAACCTGGGCTTGTACCCCAGGTTGGGGCATTCTTCCCTTCCCGAATTCCATATGCCCTCGATGGAGTCTATGAAGTAATATCCGCTGTTTGCGGTCTGGTCGAAACGGATGTCATCGAAGATGAAGAACTCGGCTTCCGGACCGAAAAAGGCGGTGTCCGCAATGCCGGTGGACTTCAGGTACTGCTCCGCTTTCCTGGCGACGAACCTCGGGTCTCTAGTGTAAGGCTCCTTCGTCACAGGGTCTATTATGTTGCAGACCATGCTCAGCGTGGCATACTTCCTGAAAGGGTCCAGTATGGCTGTATTGGGGTCCGGAACGATAAGCATGTCGGAGGCGTGTATCGCCTGCCAACCCCTTATCGAAGAGCCGTCAAACCCGAGCCCGTCGGTGAACGTCTTTTCATCGATCTCGCTGAACGGCACGGAAAAATGCTGCCAGATACCCGGAAAATCGATGAACTTGAGGTCAACCAGCATGACCTTGTTCTTTTTCGCAAAATCCAAGACTTCCTTTGGCGTCATGTTTTTTCCTTTCTGACGATTATTTTTTTAAAATGTCAGGCGAAAAGTGCCCGTTTTCAATACTTTTATCATCGGCAATAGATTGCCGACATAGTATAGAAAATGCCTTTTGCGGGTGTCAAGAAAAATCGAAGCGCGGAAACGGCCGACGGACCTCATTTGTATCTCACGCGCCCGGAGCCCCTGGCCGTTTTGCCGATGATAAAGGAATCATAACCCGCTTTTTTGAGGACTGAAAGGGCCTTTTGAGCGTCATTTTGCGCGGTGACCACGACAAACCCGATGCCCATGTTAAAGGTCTTTTTCATCTCCGCGTCCGGTACGCCTCCAGAGCTTTGTATCAGGCCGAAGACCGGAGGCACAGTCCATGAGCCTTCCTCCACAACAGCGTCTATATTTCCCGGCAATATCCTGTTTAAGTTCCCCGGGATGCCGCCACCCGTAATATGGGCCATCCCCTTTACGGCCAGCTTGCCATGAAGGGCCCTGTATGCCTTTACATATATCTTTGTGGGCGTAAGCAGCTCGGTGGCTACTGAGCGCCCCGCCAGTTCCCGCGGCCTTGCGCTAAGCGAAAGCCCGCCTTCCTCCAGGAGCGCCTTTCTGGCAAGCGAATATCCGTTTGAGTGCAGCCCGGAGGAGGCAAGCCCTATCAGGGCATCTCCCGGTTTGATGTCAGACCCGTCTATGATCCCGCTTTTCTCCACGACGCCTACGGCAAAGCCTGCCAGGTCGTATTCGCCTTCCTTGTAGAAATCCGGCAGTTCCGCAGTTTCTCCCCCCGTGAGGGCGCAGCCTGCCTGCCTGCATCCCTTTACTATGCCGCTTATCACCCTGGCGGCCTTTATCGCATCAAGCCTTCCGGTGGCGAAGTAGTCCAGGAAGAAAAGTGGCTCCGCCCCCGACGTAAGTATGTCATTTACGCACATGGCCACCAGGTCGATGCCCACCGTTCCGTGCCTGCCGGTCAGAAAGGCTATCTTCAGCTTGGTGCCCACCCCGTCCGTCCCGCTCACAAGCACCGGCTCTTTATACTTTTCGGTGTCCAGGCTGAACAGAGCCCCGAACAGGCCAATTCCCTTCAGAACTTCCTTCCTGCCTGTCTTTTTGGCCATCGGAGATATGAGCTCCACAAGCCTTTCACCCTCTTTTATATCGACTCCCGCCTTTTTGTAAGTCAGACCCAAGACCTTAAAACCTCCTGCACGAGAAATAAAATGGAACAAAAACGCAAAAACAAAATCGCAATTATTTTGCACAAATAAAGCGGCGCGGGCAAGCGGTTTTTCCAAAATGATACAATTGGTTATGGCTGAAGGCAAGAAACTGATACTCGTTACGAACGATGACGGCGTGCATTCCCCTGGCCTGAAGGCCCTTCTGGAGAGCATGGAGGAAGTTGGGGAGGCCGTCGCTGTGGCTCCGGACAGGGAGCGTTCGGCCGTGAGCCATGCGCTTACGCTTCACAGGCCCCTCAGGGTGGAAAGGCTGAAGGAGAACGTCTACAGCGTAAACGGCACCCCGACGGACTGTGTCGCCATAGGGGCACAGAAACTTCTCCCCAGGAAGCCGGACCTTATAGTCTCAGGCATAAACAGGGGGGCTAACCTCGGGGACGACGTCACCTATTCGGGCACCGTTTCCGCCGCCATCGAAGGCACCATAATGGGCATAAGCTCGCTGGCCTTCTCCCTCATGCTTGATTTTCCGTCCGGGGGCTCCGGTCCGCGCCATTACGAAACGGCGGGGAAATACGCAGGGCTTCTGGCCTCTTTTGTCCTTAAGAACGGACTGCCCTATGATACTCTTTTGAACGTCAATGTCCCCAACTCCCCTCAAAAGGACGTAAAGGGGGTAAGGTTCACAAGACAGTCAAAACGGATATATGACGGCTCCATTCAGGAAACGATGTCGCCCTGGGGGGAGTTGTGCTACTGGATAGGCGGGGGCACGCCCATATGGGAGCGTGGCCCCGACACTGACATGGACACCGTCATGGGCGGCTATGTGTCCGTGACCCCCATACACCTCGATTTCACAAACAGCGCGGCCATAGAATGGCTTGAAAATAGATGGAACGGGGCCGGGTAGAGCCTGGCGTTTACCAGCAGTGCCCCGCGCCGAAAACAAGAAAATGCTCTTATCCGGCTAATAACCATTCTTGTGTAATTTGTCGTTCCAGCCAAAGGCGGCAACATCGTCATACCGGTCGGGTCCATCGACTCCGAGAGGCTCATCAAGGGGAAAAAGCAAAAAGGCATGCTCATAGAGGAAGAGCACACCTTTTGCGCCTTCGTACCCCTCCTTGGAGAATACGGTTTGCAGGTTCCCGGCGTTGACAGCCACCGGGCTTCGATATAGCATTTGATTGAGGAAAGGGAAAAAACGCGGCGAGGAGGTGCTATATGCCGACCATTGTCGTCGATGAAGAGGAAAGGGAGATACTTAAACACGCGCTTGAGATATATCTTTCCGATCTCAGGGAGGAAATATACAAGACCGAAAGCCACGAGACCAAGCCGCCTCTGAAGAGGGAGGAGATAATCCTCAAGGAACTTTTAAAAAGGGTGGGGTCAAGCAACTAGCTTTTTACATTGCATTCAAAAAAGGTCAGGGATGACTAAGCTGCACCCTCAGGACGGAAGAGCACTTTCCGTCCTTTTCATTTATGTCCAGGACAATTGCAGACAGCAGGACGGGGCCGGAGGGAATCTCGAACCTTGCGGGCATCTGGGTGAGAAATTTTTCCACTATCTGCTCCTTCCGTACGCCGATAACGGATTCTGCGGGCCCGGTCATTCCGGCGTCGGTGATGTAGGCAGTGCCTCCGGGCAGCACCTTCTCATCCGCCGTTTGCACATGCGTATGCGTACCGATGACGGCGCTGACCTTGCCGTCCAGGTAATAGCCAAGCGCCACCTTCTCCGACGTAGCCTCCGCGTGAAAATCCACAATTATGCTTGTCGTGCGCTGCCGGATACGTTTTATCTCCGCCTCCGCGGCCCTGAAAGGGCAGTCGATCGCGTTCATGAACACCCGCCCCTGCAGATTCATAACGCCGATGGTCCTGCCGTCCGGCAGCAAGACCACGACGCTTCCAAAGCCTGGGGCGCCGGGCGGATAGTTCAGGGGGCGAAGCAGCCTGTCTTCCTTTGAAATGAACGGGATGATGTCTTTTTTGTCCCAGATGTGATTGCCGCTTGTAATTACGCCGATGCCAAAGGAGAGCAGCTCTTTTGCGGTATCGGCGGTTATGCCGAACCCGCCGGAGGCGTTCTCACCGTTAGCGATAACGAAATCTATCCTGTTTCTGTCTATGAGCCTGGGAAGGAGAGCCCTGACCGCCGTGCGGCCCGGCCTGCCCACTATGTCCCCTATGAAAAGAACCTTCAACGGGTATCTTGCCCAGGTGTCAAGATTCCCTGCGGCAAGCCACCGCAGGGAATCTTAAATAAGAAATAATTTTATTACACCCGCCCGCTTGCCCCTGTGGCAAGCCACAGGAATACGCTCGCTCTTCCATTTTATTTCGCGTAATCCACGAACCTGTTTTCCCTTATCACGGTCACCTTTATCTGGCCGGGATAGGACATCTCGGCCTCGATCTTCTTGGCCAGGTCCTTTGAAAGCAGCCAGGACGCCTCGTCGGTGACCTCCTCCGGCTTCACTATTATGCGGACCTCCCGGCCTGCCTGGATGGCGTAGCATTTCTCCACGCCCTTGTACGACATGGCCAGATCTTCCAGCTTGCCAAGCCTCTTCAGGTAATTCTCTATGCTCTCGCTCCTCACCCCGGGCCTTGCCGCCGATATGGCGTCAGCCGCGGCAACAAGCGCGGCCTCCACCGTCTTGGCCTCGCCGTCGTGGTGGGACAGAATAGCGTCCACGACCTGCTCGGATTCCCCGTATTTCCTTGCCAGGTTGGCGCCGATCTCCGGATGAGGGCCTTCCACCTCGTGGTCGACCGCTTTGCCCAAGTCATGCAGCAGCCCTGCCCGTTTGGCCAGTTTCACGTCAACGCCCAGTTCGGCGGCCATGACCCCGGCAAAATGGGCGACCTCCCTGGAGTGCTGAAGCACGTTCTGTCCGTATGAGGTCCGGTATTTGAGCCTCCCCAGGAGTTTTATGACCTCGGGATTTATCCCTGAGAGGCCCAGGTCGAACACGGCTTTTTCGCCCTCCTCCCGGATGGTATTTTCCACTTCCTTCCTGGTCTTCTCGACGATCTCCTCTATCCGCGCCGGGTGGATCCGGCCGTCCGCTATGAGCCGCTCCAGGGCCAGCCTTGCCACTTCCCTCCGGACCGGGTTGAAAGTGGAGAGTATTATGGTCTCGGGCGTGTCGTCCACTATGAGGTCAACGCCAGTGGCCGCTTCCAGCGCACGGATGTTCCTGCCTTCCCGGCCTATGATCCTGCCCTTCATATCATCGCTTGGAAGGCTTACGGCAGAGACCGTCGCGTCGGTCACATAATCGCTTGCATAACGCTGCACAGCAAGCCCTATTATCTCTTTTGCCTTTTTCTCGGCCGTCTCTCGCGCCTCGTCCTCTATCTGCTTTGCGAATTTTGCGGACTCGAAACGCGTATCCTCCTCGACCCGCCTCAGCAGCTCTGCCTTTGCCTCTTCGGTGCTCAGGCCGGAGAGCTGCTCCAGAACCGTCTTCTGCCTGGCGATGGCCTCATCCACCTGCTTTTCCTTGCCCTGAATGGCGCGGTCCCTGGCCACAAGGTCTTTTTCGCGGCGCCCGAACTCGTGCTCCCTGCGCTCTAACTGGTCCTGTTTCCTCTCAAGGGTCTCTTCCTTGCCCCTCAGCCTTTTCTCAAGATGCTGGAGCTCACCCCTCCTGTCCTTGGATTCTTTCTCCAACTCGGCGCGCGCCTGGTAAAGGATGCCTTTTGCCTCGTAAGAAGCGTCTTTCCTTATCCTGTCGGCATCACTTTTTGCCGACGCGATAAGGTCTTCCGCTTCCTTCCTGATGTTTTCCGATTTTCGGTTCAGGGAGAACTTGTAAGCCAAGCCGATAACTGCGCCTACGGCAACGGCAATGATGACGTAGAGAGCCTGGTTCATCTGAAACTCCCTCCTCTCATATATATATAGGGAGCCGGACGAATCAGCTATGGGAAGGTCCTTCGGTCTTAACCGGAATATCCGGGGACTTGCATGAGGGGAAATTTTATTGTTTTTTTAACACTTTGCGCTTTCAAAATCACCAGTCCCCCCTCTATACCGAAGGCATTTTCAACCAGAGCCATAAATAAAACCCGCCCTGCCGTGCAGGCAAACGCGTTAGATCCACTCGTTCCAAGTGGGTGCCCCAAGGGAGACATCAGGCTTTCTCCTCGAAGGAAGACTTGCTCACCGTACCCCCTTATTCCAGCTCCCTAAAGATCTAACTTGGTGGA
The DNA here is from genome assembly GCA_021813765.1 of Nitrospirota bacterium. Classification (GTDB taxonomy): domain Bacteria; phylum Nitrospirota; class Thermodesulfovibrionia; order Thermodesulfovibrionales; family JdFR-88; genus JAKAEG01. Next base: position 51,839 of record JAKAJM010000004.1, on the reverse strand, counting down.
TTAACATCATAGCCGTCACGTACAGGGCAGGCTCCAAATTTGTCCAACCCCTTCATCCTTTTATAGCAGAAAATGGCCCTTTTTAGCAATTAATAAATGTAAGCAGCAGGCATTGTTTTTAAACTGTTGTTTATGTTAATTTTGATTTGATGGTAAAAAATGACCGTTGGATAAAGGAAATGGCTCAAAAGGGCATGATAGAGCCGTTTGCGGACAGAATGCTGGTAAAAACCGGCATTTCCTATGGCTTGGGCTCTTATGGATATGACATGCGGCTTTCCGATGAGTTCAGGGTCTTCAAGGCCCGCAGGACCCAGGAGCCGGGGGAAAACAAAAATATCCTGGACCCGAAAAATTGCGGGCCTGAGTGTTTCGAGCCTGCAAACGGCCCGAGCTGCGTCATCCCGCCCGGCTCGTTCGTCCTTGGCCGCTCGCTGGAATATTTCAGGCTGCCCAGGGATATCATAGTTCTAAGCACGGGGAAATCGACCTATGCCAGATGTGGGGTGATAGTGAACGTGACCCCACTTGAGCCGGAATGGGAGGGTTTCGTGACCATCTCGATATCGAACACTGGCCCCATGCCCGTAAGGATCTATGCCGGGGAGGGCATCTCCCAGCTCGTGTTCCTCGGCGCGCATGAGGCATGCCAGGTCTCTTATGCGGACAAGGCCGGGAAGTACCAGGCGCAAAAAGGTATAACCTACTCCAAAACGTAAAAAAATTAAAATCAGATCAAATCGGAAATATGACCGCGAAACAAAAACTGATCCTTGCCCTTGACGTGGACAACAGATCCAGGGCGCTGGAGATAGTTGACCGGCTGAGCGGACACATAGATATCTTCAAGGTGGGGCTTGAGCTTTTCACCGCGGAAGGCCCCTCCGCGGTGAAGGAGATCCAGGACAGGGGTAAAAAAGTCTTCCTGGACCTCAAGTTCCATGACATCCCCACCACGGTGGCCAAGGCCGCGCGCGCAGCGGCCAGGCTTGGGGTCTTCATGTTCAATGTGCACGCGTCCGCGGGGTCCGAGGCCATGCTCAGGGTTAGGGACGAGGTGGTGGCGTTCAGCCTGAAGGAGGACCGCCCCAGGCCGCTGGTGCTTGCTGTCACCGTCCTTACAAGCCAGAACGGGGATGTCCTTAAGACGGAGCTTGGAGTGCAGCACAGTCTGAGGACCCATGTGAAACATCTTGCCAGCCTTGCCAAGCGCTCCGGATTGGACGGCGTGGTTGCAAGCGGACAGGAGGCCCCTATGATAAAAGAGCACCTGGGCCGCGGGTTCCTCATCGTGACCCCTGGAATCCGGCCTTCCACCTACCCTCCGGATGACCAGAAAAGGACCATGACAGCGGCAGAGGCCTTGAGGGCCGGGGCTGATTTCATAGTGCTGGGACGGGCCGTGACAAACCATCCGGACCCGGAAAAGGCGCTTGAGCAGATCTGCATGGACATCGGCACGGGCGGATAAAAACCACAAAAACAAAAAACTTTTCAGGCCGGCCCAAAAAAAAGCGTTGCGGGATGAGCATGATCTTACCTTCCAAAACGGACTTCCTAAAGGAAATAAAAAAAGGTGTGGTGCCTCCTCTTTATCTCCAGGTCCAATACGCTGCGCCTCACCGGCTTTACCCGGCCTTTTCGGGCAAGGGAAGCATCCTTTTTGAAAGCGCCAACCTGGCGCAGGAAAGGGAACTAAACTCTTTTATCATTTTTGAGCCTTATGCCTTTTTCCGGGCCAAAGACGGGCTTGTGGAGGTGGAATCCGGGGGGAAACGCGCGATATCCTCGAAGAAAGACCCCCTCGCCCGGCTGAAAGATTTTGTCAGCGGCTACCGGCAAAGGCCGGAACCTTCGCTGCCGCCTTTTCAGGGGGGCGCAGCTGGACTCATCTGCTATGATTACGCCAGGTATCTGGAGGATATACCCGACAAAAAAGACGACCTCCTCCTTCCCGACCTCTGCTTCGTGATGGCAGACCGTCTTCTGGCCTTCAACCATGCTCTTGAAAAGGCGTGGCTGGTATTCTGCCCGGGGGCAAAGGAGTCAGGCCTGGGTTATGGAGACATCTCAGGTCTCGACTGGCCGGAAGTTTACGATAGCTCCGTCATGCAGATGGAGCGCATCTTCAAAAAAATACAAAAACAGATATCAGCTTCCCAGGATGCTCCGGTGGAAACAGAGGCCGGAACGCTTTGCGGGGCCGGCCCTGCGCTCCACCAGATGACCGAAGCCGAGTATGCCGCCATGGTAACAAGGGCCAAGGAGTACATCGCAGCAGGCGATATATTCCAGGCAAACCTCTCGCTAAGGCTCTGTGCGCGGCTGGAGGGGGCCACCCCCTGGGATATATACTGCCGCCTCAGGCAGATAAATCCTTCCCCTTTCGCAGCCTTCATGGAGTTTGGCGATTTTCATGTGGCCGGCTCCTCCCCCGAGCGGCTCGTGAAGGTGAAGGACGGGACGATCGAGACCCGCCCCATAGCCGGCACGAGGCCCAGGGGAAAAGACGGGGGCGAGGACCGCGCCATGAGGGCGGAGCTTCTCCTGAATGAAAAGGAAAAAGCCGAGCACATCATGCTTGTGGACCTTGAGAGAAACGATATCGGCAAGGTGTCGGAACTGGGCAGCGTGGAAGTGGACGAACTCATGACCACGGAGGATTATTCGCACGTCATGCACATAGTGTCCAATGTGAAAGGGCGGCTGGCCCCGGGGAAGGACATGTTCGACTGCCTGAGGGCCGCATTTCCAGGCGGCACCATTACGGGTGTGCCCAAGGTGAGGTGCATGGAGATAATAAACGAGCTGGAGCCCGTAAGGAGGGGGGCATACACCGGCTCCGCCGGATATTTCGGGTTCTCCGGGGCGATGGATATGAACATTATGATAAGGACCTTCCTGATAAAAAACGGCTTGGCCCATATACAGGCCGGGGCGGGCATTGTGGCCGACTCCGTAGCGGAAAGGGAGTACAGGGAGAGCCTTAAAAAAGCTGAGGCCCTGCTTCTGGCCCTTAAAAACAAAAAATGAAAAAGGTCTCCTGAACGGGCAATGTCCGGTATAATATGTTACCCGTGGGTTTTTTGTTTTTTGGTTTTCCAGATTGAAATGAAATGAAAAAAAAGGCTTTTTTAGTTTTTTTCAGCTTTTTTCTTCTTGCTGCGGCCAGCGCGGCCGCGGCTGAAAAGACCATCATTGTGGGGCTCGTCCCGGAAGAAAACATATTCCGCCTTGTCGAGCAGAATCTTCCCCTGGCCAGGTACATAGAAAGAAAAACGGGTATAAAGGTCCGGTTCACTGTGCTTCCACGCTACGGCGACATCATAGATGAGTTCAACTCCAAGCGCATGGACGGGGCATTTTTTGGCGCCTTCACGGGCTATCTGGCAAGGATCAAACTGGGAGTAAAACCCCTCGTGCGGCCGATAGGGCCCGGGGGGCTTGTAACGGCGCGAAGCGTCATATTCGTGAGAAAAGACAGCGGGATACACTCTTTGCGGCAGCTCAAGGGAAAACGTGCTGTATTCGTGGACAAGGCCTCGGCAAGCTATGTTTACATGCTTTACCAGTTGCGCCGCCTGGGCGTAAGGGGCCCGGCCCGGGAGAGTTTTTTCAGCGGGCATTACTTTACCGGCAACAATGAGGAAGCCATATATTCGGTCCTCAACGGCGGGGCCGATGTGGGACTCGCCAAAAGCCGTTACTTCGAGAAGCTTTCCGCCCAGGACCCTCTGGTTGCGGAGCGCCTTTTTATCCTGTCCAGGTCGCGCAAATTGCCCGATATCATATTTTGCCTGAGAAAGGGCTTCCCCCCGGCAACCAGGGCGCTGCTTGAGCGCACACTTATAAACATGAGCAACGACCCCGACGGCATACGTGTACTGAGGTCCCTCCGGTACTCGGGTTTTGAGCTGGCGAAAGGCTCCGATTTTGCCCCCGTCGCAAGGCTGGCAGGCGAGGCGGGCATAAAAATACCGGATTACCGGTACGAAAGATGAAAAAAAGGCTCATATATTCCCTTTTTCTCCTCTTCACGCTCTTCACCCTGGGCTCGACGCTCACGATACTTTACATATACCGCACCACCTTCAGCCTGCGCACTCTCATCGCGCTGCACAGGGTGGAGATAATAAGACAGAACCTGGTCATAAGCGCCCAGACCGTCCAGACCCATCTCTACACCATAGGCACGCCTTACGACACCGGCGTCGATGAGATAGTCAAGAACGTGATCCACCTGGACAACTCCGTCCACATATGCCTGGGCTGCCATCATACTCCACAGATGACAGCCCGCCTGACCGAGATAAACCAGTTGGCGGAAAATTACAAGGACGCCCTGAGCAACCTGATAACGACCACCGCAAGCCCGGGGCGGATCGAGAAGCTCCGGATGACCGCAATAGGCATAGGCACCATGCTGCTGGACAAGTCCCGGGAGATGGCGCTCATAGCCAACAACAAGCTTAACGACGAGACCCTTGACGTGATGCAGCAGATCGGCAACTCCAGGATCATCCTCCTGGTCACCCTGCTGCTCTCATTCTGCATCGCGCTGGTAATCGCCGTCACGATGACAAGACAGATAACCGCCCCCGTTAACGCGCTGGTCGGGGCGACCAGACATATAAAATCCGGTGAGCTTGGCTACGTCATCCCGTTCAAAGGCAAAGGGGAGTTTGGCGAGCTTATTGATTCATTTAATGACATGAGCCTCACCCTGAAGGACTCAAACGGGAAGATACTCAGGTATCTCCACAACCTGTCCAACCTCTACAGCATCACCATAACTTTCCATTCCGTCTCCTCTCTAACCGATATACTCAAGGAGCTGTCCGAGGGCGTCCGGAACCTCACCGAGTCGGAGCAAAGCGGCATCCTGCTGCGGGACGAGGGCGGGGAGTTTTTCAGCCACATGTATCCCGCCTGCGGAATCACGGAGGAAAATGCGAAGGCGATGAAAATAAGCTCCCGGCTCATGGAGGAGCTTTATCATTCCTCGATGAGGAGGCCCCTTATCTTAAACGATGACCTGCAGGGGTCCCCCACGGCGGCCATGGACACTCAGCTTGGGGTCCGCAACGCCATGTTCGTCTGGGTAGGACACAAGGGGAAGCCCATGGGCGTGATGAGGGTGGCAAACAAAAAGACCGGGGACTTCACGGAGGAAGACGCACGGCTTATGGCGATCCTCGGAAACAGTTTTTTCGTGGCGCTTGAGAACGTGAGGCTGTGGGAAAGCCTGAGGCTCCAGATGAAGGAGCTCAAGGACACGCAGGAGCAGCTTGTGCAGGCAGCAAAGTTCGCGGCCATAGGCGAGCTGGCCTCCAACGTGGCCCATGAGATAAACAACCCCCTTACAAGCATCCTGGGCTACGCGGAGCTCATGAGGGAAGACGAGGACATAAACAACATCCGGCGCGACCTCGACATAATCGAAAAGGAGTCCCTGAGAGCACGGGACATCGTGAACAGCCTCCTTGAGTTCTCGCGCAAAAAGCCCCTCAAGGTGGGACTGGTGGACATAAACAAGGTCCTGGAAAGCGTGATAGAGCTGATAGGCGTCCAGACCAAGGACTCACGCATAACCATAGCCGCCGACTGGGGCAATATCCCTCCGATAAAGGGCGACGAGGACCAGTTGAAGCAGGTCTTTTTGAACCTGGCCAGCAATGCCGTTTTTGCCATGGGCAAATCAGGCACCCTTGGCGTAAGGACCTTCGTAAGCGGGGACTTCGCAAATATCCAGATATCGGATACAGGAAAAGGCATCCCGGAGGAGATCATGGGCCGGATATTCGAGCCTTTCTTCACCACGAAAAACGAAAAAGGCACGGGGCTTGGCCTGCCAATAAGCTACAAGATCGTGCAGAGCCACAATGGCTTTTTCGATGTCGAAAGCGAGTTGGGCAGTGGCAGCCGGTTCACGGTCAAGCTGCCTCTGGGGGACAAGACCGTGAAGGTATTGCCGGTTTCCATAACCCCCTCCGGAAGCGGCGTGCCCATGTAAAGCTGACAAAAGGAAACTTTATGAAATTTTCCAGTCCCCTCTGATCACTTTCCCTCCTAGACAGCAGGTTCCCAATGATGCATACTGGAATCTGCAATAGTGCCGGAATCAGTCTTAAGTGCAGTTTTTGATGGACAAGTTTTTTCTTTCCGGCGCTGCACTGTAACCAATGGAGGCCACCTCTTTTTTGATTCGATATTTCTTTTACACGCTGCTACGGAATATCTTGAGGTCCTTTTGGGGCCGAAACGTTCTAAGGCATATCCTTGCCGCCGGCATCACTCTGCTCATTGTCCTTTCTGACTTTGACTGGGTTTATTTTAAAGCAACGAGGCCGTTTCCAACATTTTTCGTCTCGGCTGTCATCCTGGGCTGGCTTGTCCCGATGGCACTACCTGCCGTTTTGTATGCAATAGGTTCCATCAAAAAAAACCTCGCCTCGATCTGCGGCGCTTTTTTAACAGCGCAGGCAGCAATAATCGGTCTTTTCGTAAGCTATTTTTATAAAACGTTCACCGGAAGGCCCAGCCCAAATTCAGAACTGATTTCGGTTGATGACAGCAGAAAATTCCGTTTCGGATTCATGAAGGCAAAGGGAATATTTCCCGGTTGGCCGTCCTCTCATACCACCGTGGCATTTTCCATTGCGACAGCCATATGGATTCTATATCCGGACAGCAAGGCGGCCAGGTATTTTGCTTTTTCCTACGCCCTTTTCGTAGGCATAGGCGTTTCAATAACAGCCCATTGGCTTTCAGATGTCATTGCGGGAGCTATCATCGGGGCTGCAGTAGGAAAGACCGTGGCCAACTCCTTCAAAAAGAGTCCTTGTTCAGCCAAATAAAAGCTTGATCGCAGGTCTGGCCCATGGCATCCGGGATAATTACCTGCATTGTTTTTGGAAAACGTTGTATCTATGGGCACAGGTCTGTGCCGATGTTACTATAGCTTTCACGCTTACCGGTTTTGCCGCAGCCACGCATCCTTAATGCTTGATGGGGCAGCTGACTTTCACAAAGGCCCCCCTCGGCCACTCTTCGCGCGATGATGATTACCTTCCTCCCGGGTGCGGCCATACTTGTCCCTTCCCTGTGGCTTTTATATCGGATTTTTACGCGTACATTTACCTTTGAAAGAAAAGACAGCGCGTACTAGCTGGCAGGATTCTTTTCTATCCTGCCGCCTTTCCTTTTTACTCCGGGCACGGCCGGTTTCAACTCCGCAAATCCCGGAAGTATTGTTCGTGCAAATGCGTTTCTAAACAGATTGCCTATGGCGGTCCAGTAGTCCACTTTGGTTTTTTTCTTGAACTCCCCTTTCATGGGAATGATTGTGGCCATTCTGTTTTCAGGTCCTCTTTCAAAAAGTTCAATGAAGCTGCTGGCTATTGCCTCCCAGAAGAATTTGAGCGGGTTTTTCGTTATGTTTTTCCATTTAACCACCTTCAGATCGTCGAATATCGGTTTGACTTTCCCTTCATAAATACCGTTTTTGGAGTTGACCTCCATATAAAGACTAAACAATCCTCCCTGCGCGTCAAGTTTGGCATATGCACTTAGAAAATCTTTGAGATTCACAACATGCAGTTTGACCAGTTGCGCTTTAAGGTTGAAAGTTGGCCTCGCGGCGAAGGGGTCCATGACCATGCTGAAGGCAAACCCTGGCTGGCCGGGCGCGGGTTTATTGTATGCGTAAATGGTTGCCGGAGTCTTTCCTGCAAGCCCGCGCCTCGTGGATATGTCCCTGGCAACAGCGTACACATGATCCAGGTAGATGTCTATTTTTGGTTTTGTATAAAACTGCCGGAAATGGACAGCGCAGTTTACAATTTTGAAGCTGTTTATGAGTGCCGGCGAGAGTTTATCCAGAGTAGCAGCCCATTTTGGTGTGATCCCGGTCTGCGAAGTCTTTGCGGTCCGGCCCTTAACGAAATTCAGCACTGGGTCATAGACGGTCACCACGCCCGTAACAGTGCCGTGAATGAGCGTGCGCCATTCGATCGACAAATCCATCATCCTGGCGCTAAAAAATGGCACCGGCACCGTGCCGGTCCTCTTGTTTATCCTGATCCCCTTTAGCTGGTATGCCCCTCGCCAGATGCTCATCCCGACCCCTTGCACGTGCCCGGTATAATGGGGCAGACTTTCAAGTTTTCTATTGACCTCATGCAGAACAATGGAGGGCAAAAAGGCCCTGAAGACAACCAGTGCAAGCACAACGAGGAGTGCGCTTATGAGCTTCTTCCGCTGGAAGAGAATTTGGCGGGTTGACGGCATTTTTACTGGTTGCCTGCTGCCTTTCTTTTGGGGTTACCGGAAGATGCCTGGACTGCGGATAAAACCCTTCTTTATCCTGATTCTATAGCGAAAAACGGATCTTGCAAGCCATTAAATCTTTTTTTCACTCTCATCGAGCAAAAGCCTGGTTATCAAACCATACTCTCGCAACTCGTCGCGGCGGTTGCCGGGCACGGAATATTTCATTACGTCTCCCTGGCAAGCATTTTATCGTCCTTACCTACTCGGCACGGACCAGTTTCACCGATTTTCCGCGTGTGTGCCGGCTGCCGGCAGAGGACAATTTCCTGCCCTCTTCTTTTGCCGGGCGTGGCCGCAAGCTCGTTTTTTCTTATGAGATCATTATACTGGCGCTTCTCATAATCTTCGGAGGGGTGACGGACAGGCTGACCCCGCTTTTTGCGTTTGGGGCCTTCAGCGCTTTTTTGTTCTCTCAGATAGGGATGGTTAGGCACTGGCTGAGGGAAGGCGCCAGACGCTCGGGGATAAAATTGTTTTTTAATGGGCCTGGAGCCGTTACCACCGCTGCCGCTCTCGCGATCATCGTTGCGGCTAAGTTTGTCCAGGGGACCTGGCGATTGTTGTAGTAGCGCCGCCGCTCGTGCTCCTGCTCCACTGGATAAATCGGCGTTACAGGGAAATCTCGCGCCGTGTGGAACAACCCCTGTATTTGCAGCCAAAACCGCGCCGGACAAAATTGCTTCCGCCGGTCGTCATCATTCCGATTGCTGACTGGAACAAGATCGCAAAAAAGGCCGTCCGCTTCGAGGTTGATGATGTCGGACGATATCACGGCCGTCCATGTCAGCACGGACAAGGACGATAAGGCGAGGCTTGAAAACCTCTGGACGGAAAAAGTCTACAAACCGGCCAAGGCCCGGAAAAGGAAGGCGCCGCGCCTCGAAATCTTTCATTCGACTTACCGGAAGATTTATGAGCCGATCCTGGATTTCGCCAACAAGACCGCACAGGAAAAGCCGGACCGGATCGTTGCGTTGCTTATTCCCGAACTTGCTGAACCGCATTGGTGGGAGTATTTGCTGCACAACCTGCACGGCGCAAGACTAAAAACCCTGTTCTACCTGAAAGGAAACGAACGTGTGATTGTGATCAGGGTCCCGTGGCATTTGCGCGATTAGATGGAATTTCCGGGCGGACATTTGGAGTCTTGACAATCACATCAGCGATGATACTTTTTAATAAAGCGGCAAACAAAAAAAACCAGGCAAGTCTTTTACCTGAACAAATCAAAGAGCGCAGGTTTGGAGGTCCGCCGTGCTTTCGTGGTCTGTTGTTTTTCTGATAATCGCCATAATAGCCGCAGTCCTCGGATTTGCCGGAATAGCAGGCGTGGCAACCGGTATCGCGAAGATACTGTTCGTGCTATTCCTGATACTGTTCGTGATATCGCTTATTTTCGGCCGCAGGCCGCCCGCTGTTTAAAAGGATGATAGTCAGAGGAGGCAAAAATGAAAAAGAGATACCTTTTTGATATCTTGTTGCCCGTTTCGCTATTACCGGTCCCGGGGTTCGCGGGCGCTGGCCTTGCCGGACATGCTGCACTGGCAGCCACCCAAAGCGGCCAAAAGCATGAAAAGCTGTCCACTAAGGCGAATATGGAGCCGTGGCAAAGTGCCAGATACATGACTAGTTTCTGTTACGGAAAGGAATCCAGCTCTCATTTCCCTTTTGCTGTATTCCTCCCGTTCGTCATTCCCGCATGTCTTAAGCGGGAATCCAACGGCTTTGCATTTGATTTTAAAAACAAAAAGTCCCTCGGTTCCCGATTACCACCCCGGGGAATGACAGCCTTAAGACAACGGCATAACCCTTGGAAAAGCGCTTCCGCAACAGAATCTAACTATCAGGCAAAGATAGACCGGCTGAAGGAAAAAACAAAAAAGGAAGCAGGCGAGGCCAGGATCAAAGAAGAGGCCGAGGGAAGGGCGCTCCAGGCAAGGCTCGATACCGCAAAATTAAAATTAAAGAAACTGGAGGCCGCATCCCGCAAGGGACTGGGAAAAAGCCAGGTCAGATCTGGACAAGGCCTTGGCCAGAGTACACTCCGAATATAAAAAGGCTGTTTCACACTTCAGATAAACCTTGAAACAAAAAATGCCTTAGTGCGGTTTTGCAGCCTGTTTTCAGACCCTCCGTTATCCCTTGTGGCTGCCGGCCCCTCATAAGCGGACGGCTTAGCCTGGCCGGAAGGGTTGCTGTTATTGAAGGGAAAACATTGAACATGATTCGAACGCTCATATGCGTTGACAGAGACGGCACTTTGATCAATGACACGAAAGACCATCTTTATCTTGGAAAAGAAAATGACTGGAAAACGCGAGTCAGGTTCCTGCCTCATGTCATCGAGGGCATAAAGGCAATAAACAATATCCCGGATTCATCATTGTACATGCTTACCAACCAGTCCGGGGTCGCGATAAGTGATTTCCCCCTATTGACCGAGGGAAGGGCGCATGAAGTCTGTAAATATGTCATTAAGAAGATAGAAGAAATGGGCGGACGCATCGACGGATATATCCTGTGCCCGCACGTAAACAGGGCATACGTGGAGAGGCATAAACAATACCAGTTCGATGAGAGGTTCGTCTGTGACTGCAACTGCATAAAACCGGCACCCGGCATGGTATTGGACGCGCTCAAATCAGCAGGGGGGATTCCGGGAAAAACGGCTGTCTTTATAATAGGCGACCGCGTAAGCGACATAAAAGCGGCGCTGAATATGGGAGGGACCGGTATCCTCATTCCGTTCGCGAACCAGCCCGGCGAGGATGAAAAAACAAGGGAACTCCCCCAACAAACACGCATTCATATTGCACAGGACCTTCTAAACGCGGCTGAATTCATAGAACGTGCATTGAGATTGGCAAAGCAATAGAAGACACATTTTTTAATTCCAATTGACATGCGCCTCTTTTCTCAAAATTGATTTTGAAGCGAAAGAGAGCGGAAATCGTGGCAGACAAGAAAGAAAGGGAAATCCGCCCGGAGGTGCAGCAGCGCTGCATTGAGGACCGGTTTTCCCTTGATGACGCCGTATGCCGCGATTTCAGCCTCTTGCAGCCGGAAGCGATTTTGAGACAGGTTCTAGTCTTGAATGAAACTATCAAGGGAAATCAACACCTGAAAACCTCCTCCCAAAAAAGACGGTGCAGATACATCTCATAAGCATACCCTTTTTGAGCATGTTTCACTCCTATTAACCCTCGCGCTTGCGGGACCGGCATCGGTGCGGATTCCCTAAAAAAGTATCACCCTATTTTCTTTAATCCTTGGTATCATTATCTGGTCGCTGGACAAGGTCTGTAAAACTATTTATGAAAAGACGGATTGAATATTTATTGGCTGGCCTAACTGCAACGGCAACCTTTCTGGTCTACCTTCGCGCCGTCCAAAACGGTTTTGTCAGATGGGACGATTTTTTGTGTATATATGAAAATCCGCACATACATTCGCTGAACGCTTCCTTTTTGAAATGGGCCTTCTTAGGTTTACATCGTGCCGCACTAGGCAACTGGATTCCGCTCACCTTGGTTTCCTACGCGCTGGATTTTTCTGTCTGGGGGTTGAACCCAGTGGGATACCACCTGACAAATATCATCCTCCACTCGGCCAATGCCTTTCTCGCCGTGGTCCTTTCCGTAAAGCTCATCGAGGCATGGGAGGACAGGGAAAAGCGGTCTCTTTTTGGGAATGACAAAAGCAAACTCATCGCGGCAACGGCGGCGGGGCTGCTCTTTGGCCTCCATCCGCTGCACGTGGAGTCGGTGGCGTGGGCATCGGAAAGAAAGGACGTGCTGTGCACGTTTTTTTTCATGCTGAGCGTCCTTTCCTATACAAGGTATGCGTCCTTCCTTGGAAGCGGACCGGCCGACATGAAAAAATCCCCCTTTTTTTCAAGGTGGTATCTGATTTCCCTTTTTCTTTTCGCCCTGGCCCTCATGAGCAAACCGATGGCGGTTAGCCTCCCGCTGGTTCTGCTGATCCTTGACTGGCACCCCCTGGGCAGGTTTTTTTCTTTAAGGTCTTTCAGGGTTGCATTTGCCGAAAAGCTCCCATTCATTGCGTTAAGCAGCGGGGCGTCAATTCTGGCCCTATTGGCGCAAAAGAAAGCGGGGTACATGTTACCGCTAAAATCTTTGCCTTTTCATATACGCTTTTTGAATGCCGCGCGGTCCGTTGCCCTTTATCTATGGAAATTTGTTTTTCCCATTGGCCTGGTCCCCTATTACCCGTACCCCAAAAATGCTTTTTTTCTATCCTACCAATATTTGCTGCCCATCGGCTTGATTGCCTTGATAACGGCCTTCTGCCTGTTGGCTGCCAGGCGGCAGAAAGTATGGCTGGCCTGCTGGGGCTATTTCATTATTACGCTTCTGCCAGTACTCGGTCTTGTTCAGGTCGGGTCACAATCGATGGCTGACAGATACGTCTACCTGCCGAGCCTTGGCACTTCCCTTTTGTCCGGAGTGGCCGCGTCATGGGTTTGGAAGAAGACCGCCGCCCTGAAATGGGCCCGGCTTTTGAGGGCGGCGGGCGCATCGGCAGCCCTCCTTGCGGTACTCTCTATGTCGTATCTCACCTACAGGCAGATAGGCATCTGGAGAAACAGCTTCGTTTTATGGAATTATGTCATCCAAAAGGAGCCGGACAAAGTCCCCTTCGCCTATGTCGACCGGGGTCTTATCCTTGAAGACAGGGGGCAGCTGGAAATGGCCATTTCCGACTACAATAAGGCGATAGCATTGGACCCGAGCTATGCGCCCGCTTACATTAACCGTGGAGAGGCCTTCTATGAAACGGAACAATACCGCTGGGCCATCGCCGATTGCGACAAGGCCATAGCCCTGTAGCCTTCGAATTTCAGACCGTATGCCAACCTGGGGCTTATATTCCGGGACACGCGGAAAATGGACAAATCGATAGAATTTTTCAAAAAGGCCATCAACTTAAACCCGGATAACGGCTGGCTTTTTGAAAACCTGGCTGAGGTATACCTGGCGGACGGCCACAAAGGGCTTGCCGCCTCATATTTCCAAACGGCCTGCGGCCTGAGATACGAAAAAGCCTGCGTGGCCTTGAGACAAATGGGTTTTTGAACGAGGGCTGGAAAAAAATTCGTCAGGACAGGACCATCCATAGCCCAAATGCCTTCGCAGGTTCTGCTTGGCCGTGCGTTTCGTATCATGCCAGCCTATCCAGGCAAGCCGCAGGCAAAAGCAAATATGGGAGGACGATGCTTTCTCGTCTCAAATATTTTTAAGGTGTTAATAACCTTTGCTCAAGAAAAAAAGCCAAAACGTGTGAGCTTTAGGACATACTCTACTATCTTTGATATTAGTTTGGGAGGCTAAACTTGGAGGGCCAATGAATACCGGCCTGATTCAGAAAGATTTTTTAAAAAAATACAAAAATCATGCAGGCAGCGCGCTTAAAAATAAAATGAAAAAATAAACCCCTATTTACTCCCGGGGCGGTAGCCCACGACGGCTATCCCCGCGTTTTCCGCCTGCTCGATGACCTTTTCCTTTTCAAGCAGAAGGGTTGCCCCGGCTTCAACAGCCAGCACCGCGGCCTCCGCCTCTATCATTGCCTGGATGGTGCTAAGGCCCACGGCGGGCACATCGAAGCGCAGGTCCTGTCCGGGCTTTGCCGTCTTCACCACCACGGCCCCCCCTCCTGCCAGCTTCCCGCCCCTTTTTATCGCCTTGTCCGTGCCCTCTATGGCTTCCACCGCCATAACCGCCTGGTCCTTGACCACCACAGTCTGCCCGATGTCAAGCCTGCCTATTTCCTTGGACATCGCATAGCCCCACTCTATGTCCTTCCACTGCGCCTTGGTGGGCCGGCTTTTGGTCATGTCCCCTTCGGGGGCAAGCAGGCCGGAGCAGAAAGAGGCGGTCTCAAGCAGCCTGATGCCGTCCTTCTCCAGCTCTCCGGTGATGGCAAGCATCAGGGTATCGTCGCTTCTGTTTTTGAGCGTCCAGAGGAGTTTTATCGCCCTCAAATCGGGAGTGATGCGGCTTTTGTACAGAAGCTCCTTTGGCACCTTGCCCGCCATTACGGCCTCGGTCACGCCGTTTTGCTTGAGGGTCTTTATAACCCTGTCCAGCTTGCCCACATTTATCCGCTCCAGCACGTCAACCGCACTCTCAAGCTTTTCGTCATCCACCACGGGCTCAAGCCCCACGGCCACAACCCTGTAGCCCCGCTGCCTGGCGTCATTTGCGATCAAGCGGGGCAGCTTGCCCATGCCTGCTATAAGCCCTACGGTCTTTGTCATCCCTGCCTAAAAGGGGGCCTTTGCGGTCGTTGGCCGGCAGATTCCGCGCTTTGACGTCTTAACGAAATCAAGCAGGCGCTCGATCTCGGGGGATCCCGGCACGTCTTCCTGGACCTTTTTTATGGCCTCCTTGAGCGTATACTTGCTCCTGAAGAGGATCTTGTATGCCTTGGAAAGCGAGGCTATGGTCTCCTTGGAAAAACCGTGCCTCTTAAGTCCGACCAGGTTGAGCCCATAGAGCTTTGCCCTTGCGCCGGATGCGATGGTGTAGGGGGGGATGTCCTGGCCGATGCCGCTGAACCCGCCGGTCATGGAGAAGGCCCCTATGCGGGTGAACTGGTGAATGGCGATGACGCCGCCAAGTATCGCGTTGTCGTCCACCTGGACATGCCCGGCCATGGTGACCGAGTTTGCCATTACGACGTTACTGCCTATTTTGCAGTCATGGGCTATGTGGGCATACGCCATTATGTAGTTGTTGTCGCCCAGCACGGTGAGCCCCTCCGAGCCGACCGACCCCCTGTGTATGCTTACGTACTCCCTTATGACGTTGCCGCTGCCTATCTTTACGCTGGTCTTTTCTCCGGCATATTTCATGTCCTGGGGCGGCAGCCCGATAACGGCAAAAGGGTAGATCGTGCAGCCATGGCCTATCTCCGTGTCCCCCTCTATGACTACGTTGTTCAAAAGCTTTACACCGTGGCCGATCCTGGCGCCTTCGCCAATGATGCAGTAGGGGCCGATCTGCACGTCCTTGGCGATTGAAGCCCTGTCGTGCACGACGGCGGTGGGATGGATTTTCATTTTTTCAGATCTCCCGGTCCGTAACCATCGCGGTGAATTCGGCCTCAGCCGCCACCTTGGAGTCCACGACAGCGCGGCCTGCGAATTTCCAGACCTTATCCCTGTGCTGAAGAACCTTTACCTCAAGGTGCACCTGGTCCCCAGGCACCACAGGCTTTCTGAACTTCACCTTGTCAATGCTCATGAAATACACCCCTTTGCCCTGCATGCCGGATTTAAAGGCAAGCACCCCGGCCGTCTGTGCCAGCGCCTCTATTATGAGGACGCCCGGCATTATGGGGTTTCCGGGGAAATGGCCGGTGAAAAAGTGCTCATTGATGGTGGCGTTCTTTATCCCCGTGGCCCTTTCCCCCGGGACCATTTCCGTTATCCTGTCAACAAGCAAAAAAGGGAACCTGTGGGGAAGTATGGATTCGATCTCCCTGACGTTTATCATTCCTCGCGCAAAAGCCTCCTTTCAAGTCCTGATAGCCTTTTTTCAAGGTCCTGCAGGGCCTTGTTCATCTCGGGCAGCCTGGCCGTAAGCGACATCGCCTTCAGCCACTGCCTGTGCGGCATCACGGGGGAGCCAGCATAGGCCCCCTTTGAAAGACTGGTGCCTGGCATAACGCCTGAATTGGCGCCCACGACAGAGCCGTCCTCGATCCGGACATGGTCGGCTATGCCGGCCTGTCCGGCCACTATCACATAGTTGCCAAGCGTGGAGCTGCCCGCTACCCCGGCCTGGGCGACCACAATGGAGCCCACCCCGATCTTCACGTTATGGGCTATCTGCACCAGGTTGTCTATCTTTGCGCCCTTGCCTATTAGCGTGTTGCCGGTTGTCGCCCGGTCTATCGTTGTGCATGCCCCTATCTCCACGTCGTCCTCGATCACGACCCCGCCCACCTGCGGGATCTTGATGTGCCTACCCTCCCGCATGATGTAGCCAAAGCCATCGGCCCCTATCACGCTTCCGGCATGTATCCTCACCCTGTCCCCAATGGTGACGCCCTCGCGCACGGTGACGTTAGGGTATAAGGTGCAGTCCCGCCCTATCTTTGAGCCCGCTCCAACGAAAACACCCGGATAAATAACACTGCCAGCGCCTATGCGGGCCCCTTCCCCTATGAAGGCGAAGGGGAGCACGGCGGCCTGGGAGTCTATCTCCGCTCCTTCCGAAATGAAAGCCAGACCGCTTACACCTGCCGCCGGTCGGCTTGCGGCATGGAAATGCTCCAGCAGCCGGACGAAGGCAAGCTGCGGGTCGTCCACCGCAAGCTGGCTTTTATTGAGCCCGGGCAGGAAGGCGTCTTTCACGATGATGCAGGCGGCGGAAGAGCCCTCCGCCTTGCCGGCAAGGGACGGCTTCAGCAGGTAGGTTATGTCCCCAGGGCCTGCGTCTTCGATCCCTGAGACCCCGGTTATCTCCATGCCAGGGTCTCCTTGCAGCCTGCCGCCAAGCAGGCTTGCGATCTCAGAGAGTTTCATATAACCGGGAAGGCGTCTTTATTTGCCCGTTTTGGCCGGTGCCGACGAGGGCATCTGGTTTACCACCTGTATTACCTGGTCGGTGATCTCCTTTGCCCCATGCGCGTACAGGATGACGTCCGCCGGCAGTATCACCATATAGTGGTCCTTCTTGCCTATCTGGTCTATGGCGTCCTTTATCTTCTTGAGGATGACCACCTCTTTTTCCCGCTGCTTCTGCTGCATCTCCTGGTTGGATTCCGTTATGAGCTGCTGCGTGTCCTCGGTAAGTTTTTCAAGGGCGGCCTCTTTGGCCCTTTTCGCCTTGGGGGAAAGGACGGAGGACTGCCTTTCGAGCTCCGCCTTCAGTTTGTCCCGCTCCGATATCTTTTTGTCTATGTTGGCCTGCATGTCCTTCATCTCCGCCTGCAGCTCGACCTTGGCGGCCTTGCCGTCGTTTGAATCGTTAAGGGCCCTCTGAAGGTCCACATAGCCTATCTTATCCTCGTTCTTCCCAACGGACTTGGCGGTCTGCGCCACCGCAACCTGCGCGACGAGAAGGAGCATTGCCGCTGCCATCAATATCGCTTTTTTCATTCTTACTTTCTCCTTTTGACTGGCTGTTTATTTATTTTGCTTTCACCGGCATGCTTCTGTCTAGAAGAACGTGCCGAAAGTGAAGTCCACCCTGTTTGATTTCTCATCCGGCTTCTTGTTTATGTCCCAGCCCCACTCTATCCTTATCGGACCTATAGGCGAGATCCACCTGATACCGGTGCCCGTCGTGTACCTTATGTCCTTCGGCAGGAGGCTGTCATAGGCGGAGCCGGCGTCGAAAAAGACGTCTCCATATAATTTAAAGGCGCCTATCAGCGGATAGATATAATCCACATTGCCCACCATTTCGTTCAAGCCGCCTATGGGCTCCCCATTTATGTCTTTCGGGCCTCCGTCGCCATACCCCAGGCCCCTTACCGTGTAGATGCCTCCGACATAGAACCTCTCATAGAGTGGCAGCTCGGAGCCGAAAAGACCGGTGCCGTACCCTATTATACCGTGGAGCGAGAGCGTGGTTTTCCTTGACACCGGGAAAAACCATCCGGATTCGCCGACCACCTTGAGGAACTTGTTGTCGCCGCCTAGGCCTGCAAAAGTGACGTAGAGGCTGTTCCTTGAACCCCTATGGGGCAGCAGGTAGTTGTCCCTGGTGTCCCTCACGATGCCGGGGGTTATGCTGCTTGTGAGCTTGGAGCCGGCCTGGTCCTGTATCACCGGAGAGGCCGAATTCAACACCCCCGAGATGGTCGCGTATTCGAACCTGTAGTCGGCGCTCAGCCAGGTGTTTGCGGATATGGCCCTGCTAAGGCCCACGTCAAAGCCGCTGGCCTCCCTGGTGTAATCGAGATAGTCCTGGGTCTGCTTGTAGATGGAGGTGGAAAGGGACAGACGACGGCCAAACAGCCACGGCTCATTAAAGGAGAGCTCATAGAAGCTGGAAAGCCCGCCAAGCTCGCCGCTTAATTTCAGCGACTGGCCTCTTCCGCCAAGGTTTCCCTGGGATATGTTGACCATGCCTATCAGCTTGTCTACGGAGCTGTACCCGCCGCCTATGCTCAAAAAGCCCGTGGGCTTTTCCTTTACGTTCACGTCGAGGTTCACCTGCTTGGCCGTGGGGACAGGCTGCGGGTTCATGGTGACGCTGCTGAAGTAGTTCAGGTTGTTGAGGTTCTCGTAGCTTTTCCTGAGTAGCGCGCTGTTGAAGATATCTCCTTCGTTAAGGAGTATTTCCCTTCTTATCACCCAGTCCCTTGTCTTCTGGTTTCCGGATATCTCTATCCTCCCCACATGGTAGAGCGCCCCTTCGTCTATCTGGAAGGTGATGGCCACGGTTTTTTTCGCTATGTCCGGCACAAGCTCCGGGTTTATAACCGCAAGCGCATAGCCATGCTCGGAGTACCGCTGCGTAAGGTCCACAACATCCTCCTGAACAAGCTTCCGGCTGACCGGCTCTCCCGCTTTTGACTTGAGCAGGGACTCAAGGACCTTGGTGCTTACCACCTTGTTGCCTTTGATGCTTATGGCGGATATCCTGAACTGGTCCCCCTCGTTTATCTTGTACGTAATGGTGGCCCATTTCTTGTCCGGCGAAAGGGTGGTCTTTGGCGGAGAGACAACGGCCTGTATGTACCCGTGGTCGTAATAGAGGTCCCGTATACGGTCGCTGTCGGCAACGAGGTCGTCTTTTTTGTAATATCCGCTTTTAGTGAGGAACGAGAAGAACCACCGCTCCCTGCTCTTCATCACCTTTTTTATCTCGCCGCTTGTAAGCGCCCTGTTCCCTATGAACCTTATTTTCCTTATTTTTATCTTGGGGCCTTCTTTTATCACATAGGTGAGGTCTGCACGGTTTCCGCTCAGCACCCTTACTACCGGCACCACCTGGGTGAGGCTGAAGCCCTCGGACTCGTAATAGTACCTTATCTTGGCGGCATTATCGTTTATGAGGACCGTGTCGGCCACTGAACCTGGCGTTATGCTGATCTGCTTTCTTATGTCCTGGAGTTTTATCTGCTTGTTGCCATAAATATTGACCCCGGATATGGTTGGTTTTTCCTTGACGACGTAGATGAGCGTGATGCCGCCCTCGGAGGGCAGCCCTTCCACCTTTACGTCCTTGAAATAGCCGGTGGAATATATGCTCTTTATGTCCCGGCTGATCTTCTTCTGGGAAAGAGGCTGGCCAGTCTGCTGCGATATCTGCTTCCGTACAACGCCTTCTTCGATCCTGTAAAGGCCCCTTATCTCTATGCGCGTAACGATCGGCTGCGCGCCCTCGACAGACGCTCCCCAAAATGATAAGATGAGGCAAACAAGCACCAACGGCCAGAGATTCCTCTTTACAGACATAAGCCTCCCCTATTTTTTAAGCTTGTAGTATAACGCCTGCAGGCAGCCCCTGTAAACAAGAGGCCGCAGAGGAAAATCTTCCGGTAAAATCACTTGACAATCGTCACGCAGATGCGATAGAAATAATGACCATGGGAAAAAAGCGCACAGTAAGCCATGTTTTGCTGATTGTGACGCTTGTCACCTTCCTGTTTTCACATTGCGCATGGGCGGGAAAGGACAGCAATTTCATTTCCAACCTGGAGGACAGTCCCGCTGCGGCAAAGGCGGTGTCAAAATACCTGCAATTTTTCTCTGAGGACCTGAAAAAGCCTTTCGCCCTGTGGCTTTCACGTGCACCCAAATACCTTTCCGTCATGAAGCAGATAATGTCCGAGAACAATCTCCCAAAGGACATTGTGTTTCTTTCCATGATAGAGAGTGGGTTCAGCCCTTATGCCGACTCGCGCGCCAAGGCCGTCGGCCCATGGCAGTTCATGGAATCAACGGCCAGGAGATACGGCCTAAAGATAAACTGGTGGATGGACGAAAGGCGCGACCCGGTGAAGTCCACCATGGCGGCGGCCATGTACCTTAAGGACCTTCACAACATGTTCGGCTCCTGGGGGCTGGCCATGGCAGCTTACAACGCAGGAGAAGGGGCGATCAAAAGGGCGCTGGAAAAGACAGGCGGCAACAGTTTTTGGGACCTCTATTTTACAAACAGGATAGCGGATGAAACAAAGAACTACGTCCCCAAGTTCCTGGCTGCAAGGGCCATCGCCCTTGACCCCAGCGGCCACGGGTTTGCCAATGTGGTCCCCCAGGATACGTTCTCTTATGACGAGGTCGTTTTGTGGCAGCCGCTGGACCTCTCTGTAGCTGCAAAATGCGCCGGAGTGAGCCTGTCCGAGATAAAGGCGCTAAACCCGGAGTTAACCAGGTGGTGCACCCCCCTGGACGTAAAAAGCTACATATTAAGGATACCCAAACATACGCTTATGCCTTTCCTTGCCAGACTGGACAAGCTCACCCCGGAGCAGAGGCTTCCATTAAGGGTTTTCAGAGCCAGATACCGGGATTCCGTAGTCTGGCTCGCCAGAAGGTTCCGTGTTCCGGTGGCTATCATAAGGGGGCTGAACAATATCCGGGGCAGGTACGTATGGCCCGGACAGAAGATACTGCTTCCGCCGGACAATTCCACCTATCTGCTTGCAAGCAGGTAAAACCGCTTCCTAATTGGCGTCTTAGTCAAATGGAACCTACTATGGTGTTTCATTAACAATTCACATAAGTCCGTCATGCCGGCGAAAGCCGCTCCCTTGCCAGCGAATTAAGATGTTCCGAAAGGCAAAAGTCAATGCCCGTTTTTAATCTTAGGTTCTTTCGGGAATCCTGTAGGCCTGGACGGCTTTTTATTTTATCCTCTGATTTCACGCGCGGGCCAAGACCCGCGTGGCCTTCTCCATGTGGGGGGAGCCCCTCTGACCCGATATGAGTTGAGAGGCGGGCATGTGAGCGCAGCGACCCCTTGCGATATAGCGCGGCGACAAAAAACCGCTTGCCGTATTCATTTGAGCCGCGCCGGGATCACAGTGTGCCTGACTGAGGGGGACGACGGCCCAACGTAGCGAATGCCACCCGCCCCGGGCAAAACTCTGAAGAGCCTTCCTATTAACAAATTAAAACTGGGCGGCTTTCGCCGGCATGAAACATAGCTGCAATATAACCCTGCAGCAAGCCACGGGAAATTAGCAAATTAAAGGGCTGGAGGCGCTTTCCCTATTTACCGGCGTGCGCCTGGTTTTTTGTTTTTGTGTTTTTTTCCACACCGGCCGGTTTTGCCGGCGCCTGAGCCGCTTCGCGCTGGGCCTTGAGGTCCATTGCGTATGGCGATTGCGGGAAAAGCCGGATAAGCTCGTTTATCTTCCTGTCCGCCTCGTCCGTCCGGCCCATCGACTCCAGTATTCTTGCGTCTTCGTAATATGCCATGTCCTTGAGCGAATCGAACCTTGAGCCCTCCATCATGGACAGGTATTTTATGGCGTCTTCCTGATTGCCCATTTTAAGAGACGCCATTGCCGATTTATAAAGACTGAGCGGGACGAACTGAGCGTCTCCAGAGTAATTCGTGTATACCTGTTTCAGCGTGGCCAGCGCCTGCGCGTACTGCCCGAGCGCGTACTGGGAGGCCCCTACGTAATAAAGGGAATAGGCAGACTTTCTGGCAGCGTATGCCTTCTGAAAAAAAGAAAGGGCCAGTGTGTATCTCTGAGGGGCAGGGGGTGCCTGCGGCGAAAGCCCGTAGTAAAGAGCGTATCCCTGCGCGTTGTACTCGTTTGCCTTTTTTATCATGCTGCTGTGATGGAAATAGAGACCGGCAACTATGGCTATCACAACAAGGGCCGAAACGGACAATGAAAGCACCGTTTTTTGGCGCCTGGCTATGGACTCCTTCAGCTCGTCATAAACGGCCATTCCATCGGCCTTGGTTTCTTTTGGCGCTCTCTTCTTTATAGTCCGCGGCATCAGCTCCTCCTAAGGGCCTTTTCTAATATGTTTTTAGATGTCTCAAAAACCAGCGGGACCCGCTCCCTGCCGATGCCGGCGCCCATAAGCACCTTTTCGGCCTGCTCCCTGGATATAAGGTCGCCGGGGCTGTGGGAATCCGTATTAATGACCACCTGGGCGCCGAACTTCACGGCCATCTGGGCTACATGTCCGTTAGAGATCGAGTGGCCTTTCCGGGAGGTGATCTCAAGGGCAACCGATTTTTCGTTTGCGAAAAGGATGTCCTCTATGCTTATCAGCCCGGGGTGGGCCAGCACATCTGCCCCCGCCTCTATGGCGGCCCGGTTTGTGCCCTCAAGCACCGGCTCGGCGAGGGTTTCCCCGTGGACCACCACAATGCAGGCACCGAGCTCCCTTGCCTCCTTGACCATGTCTTTGATAAGCTGTGGCGGCGCATGAGTTATCTCTGCCCCCGGCACTACCTCTATAGGCAGAAGCCCCTTCAGCTTGCGCACAGCTTTTACAACCCTCGGGATGGCGTCGTCCATATTGGAGGCATCCACATGGTCCGTTATCCCGATGGCCTTGTAACCAGCGGCGACTGCCCGCCTCACAAGCTCGAACGGAAGCAACTCCCCGTCGCTCAAAAGCGTGTGCGTGTGCAAATCGATCATCCTATCAAGATAATTTATTTACGAGATAAATGTAAAGGTTTTGCCTTTTTTGTTTTTGCCTTTGTGTTTGTTTCTGGCCTTGTTCTTCATCTGCGGGTTTTGATTTTATTTTTTCGTGCGGGCAAGCGCAACGACGTACACTTCCCTGGCGCCCGCCTTGGCAAGCACCTTTGAGCATTCCCTGGCCGTCGCCCCTGTTGTGATGACGTCATCCACCAGGATGACGGTCTGGCCGGAGACAGGCCCTCCGCACATGAAAGCCCCCCTCAGGTTCAGACTGCGCTCTTTCCTGCCAAGCCCCGCCTGGGCGGGAGTGTCCTTTACCTTCAGGAGCGCATGTGGAAGGAGCTTTGCGCCGGTCATGCGGGCCACTTCCCTGCCCAGGAGCATGCTCTGGTTGAAACCCCGCTCAAGGAGCCTTTTCTTGGTCAGCGGGACGGCGGCCACCACATCGACGGCTGGCAGCCCCAGACCGCCAAGCAGGCCCGCAAGGGGCGCGGCAAGCCTCCGTATCGAGGCGAACTTATAGCAGTGGATGGCCTCCTTAAGCGTGCCGTCGAAAAGCCCGTAAGCATATGCCTTCGAAAATGCCGGCCTGTCCGCCAGGCATTCCCCGCAAACGGATCCGTGCCCGGAAGCCAGAGGCTCGCCGCATATGCCGCAGGAAGGCCCATTATAAGGGGATATCGCCCCCCAGCATTCATAACAGAGCGGGGCGTGGCGCGGGCTGTCCGAGGGCTTGCCGCAGCGCGGGCATTCGGAGGGAAAAAAACCATTAAGCAAAAAGTTCAATGCCCTGGTCTTAAAAACCGCTTTTCCCCTCAGTTTGACAGGATATTTTAAAAGGCCCGGGGAAAAGCAAAAAACTAGTGAAAATTCTCCTTCACTATTATCAGCTCTTCCCTTCTTTGCCCCGTGGAGATCATATCCGCGCCGATGCCGAGCCTGCCTTCTATCCACTCGATGTACTTTCTGGCGCCCGAGGGCAGCTCGCTCAATTTCTTTTTGCCGGAGGTGCTGTCTTTCCAGCCTTCGAGCTCCTCATAAACAGGCTCGCAGCGCTCAAGGGTAGAGGCGTCAGGCGGGAATTCTTTCGTGACCTCGCCGTCTATCCTGTAGCCGGTACAGACCTTTATGGTATCAAGCCCGTCAAGGATATCGAGCTTGGTCAGGGCAAACCCGCTCAGGCCGTTTACGCGCACCGCATGGTCTAGTGCAACGATGTCAAGCCAGCCGCACCTCCTGGGCCTTCCGGTCGTGGCCCCGTACTCCCCGCCTTTTTCCCTCAGGCAGTTGCCAAGCTCGTCATGCAGCTCGGTGGGAAAAGGGCCGCCTCCGACCCTTGTAGTGTATGCCTTTATAACGCCCATAACGCCGCTTATCCTGGTGGGGCCGATGCCCAGGCCGGTGCACGCACCCCCTGCCGAGGCGTTCGAGGACGTCACGTACGGATAAGTGCCATGGTCTATGTCCAGAAGCGTCCCCTGCGCGCCCTCGATCAAAACGTTTTTGCCTTCGCGCAGGGCCTTGTTCAACACGGAACCGGCGTTTCCCACGTGTTTTTTGAGCCTCCGGGCAAAACCCGAATATTTTTCGAAAACACTTTCCAGGTCAAAACCCGGGGCCCCGTAAAGGACGTCCAGAAGGCGGTTGGTCTTTTCCACGGCGGCCTTCAGCCGCTCCTTGAAGATGTCCGGGGACATGATGTCCTTCATCCTTATGCCGGAGCGTGCCATCTTGTCCATGTAAGCCGGCCCTATGCCGCGCCCCGTTGTGCCTATCGCCTTTTTGCCCATTCCGGACTCGCTGGCCGCCTCAAGCGCCATGTGGTAGGGCATTATAAGGTGGGCGTTCTCCGATATAAGAAGGTTTTCGCCTATGTTCACCCCGCGGCTTATGAGCGCGTCCATCTCCTCGATAAGGCAGGCCGGGTCTATCACAACACCATTGCCGATGATGCAGAGTTTCCCTTCGTGGAGGATGCCCGATGGAATAAGGTGAAGTATGAACTTCTCGTTGTTTATGACGACCGTGTGGCCGGCGTTATGCCCGCCCTGGTAACGGGCAACGGCGTGGGCCTGCCGGGCCAGATAATCCACGAGCTTGCCTTTGCCTTCGTCCCCCCACTGGGCCCCTGCTACGATCAGCGCCGGCATCAGAGCGCCACCTGCCTTACAGACAATATATTGGGTATCTTCCGCAGCTCTTCCAGGTGCTCGGGCTGCAGAGGGCTGTCCACGCTGACCGCGGAAACGGCGGTCCCGCCCTCGGATTCCCTGCCAAAGAACATGCGCGCGATGTTTATTCCGCGGCTGCCGAGGAACGTCCCCACGGCACCTATAAGGCCGGGCCTGTCGTTGTTGTACATGAAGAGCATCGTCCCTTCCGGGATGATCTCGACAGGCGCTCCGTCGACCTCTATGATCCTGGGGTCTTTTTTGCTGAAGATAGTGCCGCTGATGGAGCTCTCCCTCTCGCCTTTTATTCGCAGGGAAAGCATGCTCCTGTAATCTCCGGAGTCGCCGCTCCTGGTCTCCTTTATCTCTATGCCCCGCTCTTTCGCAATGACAAGCGCGTTTACGAAATTCACCGTCTCGCCCAGGGCGGGTGACAAAAGCCCCTTTACGGCCGCTATCGTAACGGGGGCGGTGTTAAGCCCGGAGGCCTCCCCCTTGTACTCTACCGCGATCTCTTTGATGCCGTGCTCGAAGACCTGTGCGGCAAAGCCGCCCATGCGCTCCGCAAGGTTAAGGTAAGGAGTAAGCAGCGGCACCTGTTCGGGCGGTATGGAGGGGAAGTTCACGGCGTTTCTTATTATCCCTCCAACCAGGTAATCGGCCACCTGCTCGGCCACGGCAATGGCGACGTTTTCCTGGGCCTCTTTCGTGGAGGCGCCCAGGTGAGGCGTGCAGACAACGTTTTCCATGGTGCAAAGCGGGTTTCCGGTGGGGGGCTCTTTTTCAAAGACGTCAAGCGCCGCCCCCGCCACCTTGCCGGATGAAAGCGCCTCCATGAGGTCTTTCTCGTTCACTATCCCGCCCCTCGCGCAGTTTATTATCCTTACCCCGTCTTTCATCATCGCTATGGACTTTGAGTTCACCAGGTATTTGGTTTCGGGCGTAAGCGGGGTGTGCAGGGTTATGAAATCAGACCTCTTCCAGAGATCTTCGAGCCCCACGCACTGTACCCCCAGGCTCTTGGCCTTCTCTTCGTTCAGAAACGGGTCGTAGGCTATAACGTTCATCTCAAGTCCAAGGGCTTTTTTGGCCACCTGTCCGCCGATGTTGCCCATCCCCACGATGCCAAGCGTTTTGCCGAAGAGCTCCACGCCCATGAACTTCTTTTTTTCCCAGAGGCCCTGCCTCATGCTCCCGGCGGCCTGGGGGATAAGCCTGGCAACGGAAAAAAGCAGCGCGATAGCGTGCTCGGCGGTCGTTATCGTGTTTCCCCCCGGGGTGTTCATGACCACTATGCCCTTCTGCGTGGCGGCCGCCTTGTCCACGTTGTCAAGGCCGGAGCCGGCCCTGCCTATCACCTTCAGGTTTTCGGCAGCCGCTATGATCTCGGCCGTGACTTTTGTCGCGCTCCTTATAACAAGGCCATGGTATGCCCCTATTTTGCTCTTCAGCTCCTCCGGGGACAGGCCGGTCTGCACATCCACTTCGAGCCCGGCGCTTTTCAATATCTGCACCCCTTTTGGGGATATGCTGTCGCTTACCAGAACCTTTTTCATTTATTGTCTATGCCGTCCTTTTCTCAACAAGTATCTCCTCGGCGGCGCCAACCCCGCTTCCAAGCTTTATGGGGTGCCCCAGGCCCTTGAGGGTCATCTCGACCGCTGCAACGGCCGTGATCACGTCGAAGGTGCCGGCATAGCCCAGGTGGGCGATGCGGAAGACCTTCCCCTTGAGCTTGTCCTGGCCGCCTGCCGCCGTCACTCCGTATCTTTCCCTGAGGGTCTTGTATATCTCCTGTCCGTCCACCCCCTCGGGGGCCTTTACTGCCGTCACCGAGTTGCTGGGCGACTGCGAGGGGTATATCTCCAGCCCCATTGCGGAAACCGCCTGCCTCATCGCATTTGCAAGCCTTGCGTGGCGGGCAAATACCGCGCCCAAGCCCTCTTCCTCCAGCATTCCCAGGGCGGCGTCAAGCCCTACGATAAGAGAGACCGCGGGAGTGAAGTTGGTCTGGTTTTTCTTAAGGCCGTCGCGCTCTTTCTTCAGGTTGAAATAAAAGCGGGGCATCTTCGATCCTTCGGCCTTCGCCCATGCCTTTTCCGAGACGCTCAGGAATGCCAGGCCCGGCGGCAGCATGAGACCTTTCTGCGACCCGCCAACCATGAGGTCCACTCCCCATGCGTCGGTCTTAAGGTCGTGGGCAACGAGGGCGCTTATTGCGTCCACTATGAAAAGGACGTCCTTTTTATTCCTTACGGCCGCCCCCACAGCCTCGACATCATGGTAAACGCCTGTGGAGGTCTCGACCGCCTGCATGAAGACAGCCTTTACGGAAGAGTCCTTCTCCAGGGCCTGGGCCACGTCTGACGCGCTGACGGCCTGCCCCCAGGGGACTGTTATCTCCGTTACCGAAAGGCCGTAGGCCTGGCATATCTTCGTCCACCGCTCTCCGAATTTCCCGCCGTTTACGACAAGCACCCGCTCTCCGGGGTTGAAGAAGTTGTTGACCGACGCCGTCATCGCCCCGGTGCCGCTTGAGGTAAGGATCAGGGTGTCGTTGTTTGTCTGAAAGAGCCATTTAAGCCTGTTTTTGGCTGACTCGAATACCGGGATAAAGTCGGGGGCCCTGTGGTGTATTATCGGCATGGCCATCCGGAGGAGCACCTCCGGCGGGACGGGCGTAGGCCCCGGAGCCAGTAAATAGCGCTTAAGCATTTTTTGGACGACCTCCGCGTATAAAAAATTTTTCTTGTTGAGCCATAAAAATTAACACAGCGGGCGCGGCCAGGTCAAGGTTGGAAAAACCGTCCCATCCGCCGCCCGCGCCGCCTGTTTCCGTTTGAATCATGCGGGCGCCCTGGGGTATATGGCGCGGAGAGGAGTTATTTAAATGATTAAATGTGTTAAATTATTCCCTATGGGCCGGGTATTTATATATGACACGACCTTGCGGGACGGCTCCCAGGCTGAAGACATCTCCTTCTCTGTAGACGACAAACTCAGGATAACCGAAAAACTCGACGAGTTGGGCGTCGATTATATCGAGGGCGGATGGCCCTCCAGCAATCCCAGGGACTCCGAATATTTTGAAAGAGTAAAACACCTGGACCTCATGAAGGCCCGGGTGGTCGCCTTTGGCAGCACCCACAGGCCGGGGCACAAGGCAGCAGACGACCAGAGCCTCAAGCATATAGTGAACTCCGGGGTGAAGGCAGCCACCATATTCGGAAAAACATGGGATTTCCATGTTCGCGAAGCGCTGCGCGTCCCGCTTGAGGAAAACCTGAAGATCATCAGGGACTCCGTTTCCTATCTGAAAGAGCACATCGAGCAGGTCTTTTTCGATGCAGAACACTTCTTTGACGGATACAAGGCGGACCCCGCATATGCGCTTAAATGCCTTGAGGCCGCAGCGCAGGGCGGCGCGGACTGCCTTGTGCTTTGCGACACCAACGGCGGAACGCTTCCGGACGCGCTCATGGGCATCATCAAAGCGGTCAAAAAACAGAAAAACATTAAAAAACCCTTTGGCATACACGCCCACAACGATTCAGAGTGCGCCGTGGCCAATACTCTGTTGGCGGCGGGCCTGGGCGCTGTACAGGTGCACGGCACCATTAACGGCTACGGGGAGCGCTGCGGCAACGCGAACCTCTGTTCCGTCATCCCTGCGCTCAAGCTGAAGATGGGCATCAAATGCGTTACGGACGGGGAGCTGGCGAAACTGAGGGACGTCTCCAGGTTCGTCACCGAGATAGCCAACCTGAGGCATTTCGGGCACCAGCCCTTCGTTGGGGACAGCGCGTTTGCCCACAAGGCAGGGGTGCATGTGAGCGCCGTCATGAAGCACCCGGGCACTTACGAGCACATAAATCCGGAGCTGGTAGGCAATTCCAGGCGGGTGCTCGTCTCCGACCTTTCGGGCAAAAGCAACATAATAAAAAAGGCCAAAGAGTTCAGGATAGACATAGGCGAACGCTCCCCGCTCCTTGGGGACATAGTCAAGAGCCTGAAAGACCTCGAAAACCGAGGCTACCAGTATGAGGCTGCCGAGGCCTCTTTTGAGCTTTTGATGAAAAAGGCGCTTGGCCTCCACAGGAGCTTCTTCGACCTTATCGGCTTCCGCGTGATCGTCGAAAAGCGCAGCGGCGGCGAGGTGCCTATCAATGAGGCCACCATAATGGTGAACGTGGACGGCAGCGTCGAGCACACGGCCGCAACCGGCGACGGCCCGGTAAATGCGCTTGACAACGCGCTGAGGAAGGCGCTTGAAAAGTTCTATCCGGAACTGGGGCCCGTAAAGCTGCACGATTACAAGGTCAGGGTCATTGCCCCCGGCAAGGGGACTGCGGCAAAAGTGCGCGTCCTGATAGAGTCCGGCGACGGGAAGATGAAGTGGTGCACCGTCGGGGTCTCCGAAAACATAATAGAGGCATCCTACCAGGCGCTTGTGGACAGCATAGAATACAAACTGCTTAAAGAGCAGGGGTGAAAGGAAAAGCGGAAAGGAGCCATTTGAAGAAGATATACGTCATTGACACGAGCGTTCTGATACACGACCCGCACGCGCTTGAGAAGTTCGAGGACAACGATATCATCATCCCTATCACGGTGATAGAGGAACTGGACGGACTTAAGCGGGGGCACGGGTCCGTGAGCTATTCGTCGAGGGAAGCCCTGAGGGTTATAGACGGCCTGAGGCCAAGGGGCAACCTGTCAAAGGACGTGAAGACCCCGGGCGGCGGGTCGCTCAAGGTCTCCCTGAAGGAGGACAACGCCCACGGGCCTGGCGGCAGACAGCTTTCCGCGGACGACAAGATAATAAAGACCGCACTGGACATGAAAGAGGTCTCTGGCGGCACCCCTGTCGTTGTCGTTTCAAAGGACACCGCCGTAAGGATCAAATCGGAGGCCCAGGGGGTCGAGGCCCAGGATTACAAACACGACAAGACGACCGCTGCCAGGGAATACGGGCTTGTCACAAGCCCGGCGGACCCCCGCGCGCAAGCCATCCAGTCCGTGAGATACCAGATGGATGGGGGCACCATATTCAGGCTCTGGGGGAGCGACAACCAGATGGCCATTAAAAGGCAGCGCTCCGTCTCCGGCATTGTGCCCAAAAACACGGACCAGGAATGCGCCATTGACGCCCTGACGGCTTCAGACGTTCAGGTGCTGGCCCTGACCGGCCGCGCCGGCACCGGCAAGACCTTGCTTGCCCTGGCCGCCGGGCTCCATCAGAGGGAGAAGGGGCATTATGAGCAGGTGCTGGTCGCAAGGCCGGTTGTCCCATTGGGGCAGGACCTTGGCTTTTTGCCTGGGGACGTGGAGGAGAAGCTCCGCCCCTGGATGCAGCCCATATTCGACAACCTGGACGTGATAGTGGGCACCCCGCAGGAAAAGAAGGACGACAGGCACGTCTTCAAATACCGCAGCTCGAACTACCTGGTGGAATCAGACGCGGTGCACATCGAGCCCCTGACCTACATAAGGGGAAGGAGCCTTCCCGGCAGGTACATGATAATCGATGAGGCTCAGAACCTGAGGCCCCTGGACATAAAGACCATACTTACCAGGGCCGGAGAAGGGACGAAGGTGGTGTTCACCGGAGACCTGGACCAGATAGACACCCCTTACCTGGACTCTGACAGCAACGGGCTTGCCTATCTTATAAGCAGGTTCATAAACGAGGAGTTTTTCTGTTATCTGAACCTTACAAAGAGTGCCAGGAGCGCGCTTGCCGAAAGGGCATCGATGCTTCTTTGACGGGACCCCGCGTTGGAAGAAAGAGAAAAAAACAGTAAAGACGGCCGGTCATCCCCGGACCTGGAAGAGCGGCTTGCCAGGGCCGAGGAGTCCCAGGAAAAGCTCAAAAAAATCATCGAGTCCCTCATGGAAAGGGAAAGCCATTACCGCACCCTTGCGGAGCTGAGCCTGGACATAGTGTTCATTGTAGGAGAGGACGGACGCGTCAGGTTCGTAAACGATTTCGCCGCCGGGTTCCTGGGCATCCCCCCGGAGGACATCCTGGGCAGACCGCTTGAGGAACTCTTCCCGCCGGACGTATTTGAATTCCAGGGTATGCACCTCCAAAGGGTCTTCCAGTCCGGAGAGCCCCTGTTCGTGGAAGACGTGATAAGTTTCCTGGGCAGAAAGATATGCCTGGAGACACGGCTGATCCCGGTCAGGGACAAGCAGGGGACGGTCTGCAGCGTTCTGGGCATAGCCAGGGACATAACCGAACGCAGGCAGCGCGAAGAAAAGATAAAAACGGAAGAAGAGTTCCTTGCGAACGTTTTTGAGAGCATCGAGGCCGCAGTGCTAATAATGGACAGTGAACTGACCATCCTCCGCTCCAACAAAGCGATGGATGGTTTGTGTGGAAGCTCCTATCTTGCCGGACGGAAATGCTATGAGGCGGCGGGCAGGACGGCGCCCTGCGAGGGATGCACAGCCTTTGAGGTCATGCGGACCGGCCGTTCCACCACCGTTACGGTCAGGTCCGGGGACATATGTGTCAGATACGGCGACTGGACGGAGATACATATATCCCCTCTTGTGGACCGCGAAGGGCAGGTCAGCGGGGCCGTTGCGATCGTGAAGGATGTCACGGCCCGGCAGACGATCGAGGCCGAACTGCAGCGGGCCCAGCGCCTGGAGTCGTTTGCGGCGCTTGCCGGGGGCATCGCCCATGAGTTCAACAACATCCTGACCATGATTATGGGCAATATAGCGCTCTCCAGGCTCTACCCGGTCACGGGAGAGATGAAAGACATCCTGAACGAGGCGGAAAAGGCATCGATAAAAGGCAGGGACCTGGCCGACCAGATGCTTGCTTTTTCAAAGACCGGGGAGATGGCCAAAAAGCCCCTCAGGGTGGAGGAGCTAATAAAAAGCGCCGTTTCCCTGTCGGCAGCCTCCATCCCCAACAAGGTAGAGCTTTTCCTGCCCGGCGGCCTTTGGCCTGTAATGGCCGACCAGGGGCAGATAATGCAGGCCATGAACAATATGCTCATGAACGCTCACCAGGCCATGCCCGGGGCGGGGCCCATAGCGGTGAGGGCCATGAACGTAAGCGTCGTGGCGGATGAACTGCCTCCGCTTGAGGAAGGCAGGTATGTGAAGCTATCTTTTGAAGACACGGGTCCGGCCCTGCCCGGAGAGGAGCTGCCAAAAATATTTGACCCTTTCTTTGTTGCGGGGCCCGGGAAAAAACCGGATTTCGGCCTTGCCATCGCCTATTCCATAGTAAAAAAGCACGGCGGATGCATCTTTGCCGTGTCCGGACAGCAGGGCAGGACCTTCAAAATGTACCTTCCCGCCGTTCCTGAGCTTTTTTTGAAGACAGCGGCAAAAGACGGGAGGGAGGAAGAAGACAGGTTCAGCCAGGCCTACGGGGAGGGCAAAATCCTACTGATGGACGACGAGGAAGGTGTGCGGGTGGTCATCGCCCGCATGCTGGAGCAGTGCGGGTATGCTGTGGACCTGGCGGGCAACGGGGACGAAGCGATAGAGATGTACATGGCGGCTTTAAAGTCCGGGAAGCCGTATGATGCGGTCATACTGGACCTTGTGGTGGCGGGAGGGCCGGACGGGAAGGAGACGGCCCGAAGGCTTATGGAGATAGATCCCGGGGTAAGGGCCATTGCGGCCTCCGGCAATTATAACGACCCGGCTATGGCCCGGTTCGGCGATTACGGCTTCAAGGGAGTTCTGGCAAAACCTTTTCTCGTGTCGGAGCTCAACCGCGTATTGAGCAAGGTGATAAAAGACATGCCCGACCTCTGACAGGTCAGGAAAAGGGAAGGTTTTTACCCCTTGAATACTCCCGCCACGTTTCGCTAATATAAAGTTCGGGTTTTTTGTAAAAAAACCGCGCAAGGGCCGGCCCCCATTTTTAACCGGCCCCGATGTCTGAAAAAGGAAGGGGAATTTTCAAAAGAAAAAATGCTCAAGAGAAAAGATAAATACGTAGTGGCGGTGGTCGGCGCCACAGGGGCTGTGGGAAACGAGATGATCTCCGTGCTGGAGGAACGGAAGTTCCCTGTAAAGGAACTGCGTCTTTTTGCCTCCGAGCGGTCCATTGGCACAAGGCTTCCGTTCGGGGAGGATGAGGTTGCGGTCGAGACCCTGAAGGAAGATTCGTTCAAGGGAATAGACATAGCCCTTTTTTCGGCCGGAGGTGAAAGGTCCGCAATGTGGGCCCCCATAGCCGCCAAAAGCGGCTGCGTGGTGGTGGACAACTCCAGCCAGTGGCGCATGGACCCGGAGGTCCCCCTTGTCGTGCCCGAGGTGAACCCTCAGGACCTTAAGTGGCACAAGGGGATAATCGCTAATCCCAACTGCTCTACCATCGGGATGGTGGTTGTCCTGAAGCCCATCCACGACGCGGCCAGGATAAAAAGGGTTGTTGTGACCACCTTTCAGGCGGTATCCGGGACGGGCAAGAAAGCAATGGACGAGCTCCTTAAGCAGACTGGAGACCTTCTTGCCTTTAAAGAGGTCACATGCAATGTCTATCCGCACCAGATAGCCTTCAACGTCCTGCCGCACATAGACAAGTTCCTTGACAACGGCTACACCAAGGAAGAGATGAAGATGGTGAACGAGACAAGGAAGATAATGGGGGACTCCTCAATCAGGGTCACCGCCACCACAGTGCGCGTGCCGGTCTTCAGGGGACATTCTGAAAGCGTGAACATAGAGACGGAAAAGAAGATCTCCGCCGATGAGGCAAGGGCGGTGCTTTCAGGCGCCCCCGGAGTGGTGGTCTACGACGCCCCTGAGAAAAATATCTATCCCCTCCCGCTGTATGCGGCCGGCAAGGACGAGACCTTTGTGGGCCGGATCAGAGTGGATGAGTCCATTGAAAACGGCCTGAACCTCTGGCTTGTCTCCGACAACCTGCGGAAGGGCGCTGCCCTGAACGCCGTGCAGATAGCGGAAAAGCTCGTGGAGATGGCATAGAAGCGGAAAACCAAAAAATCCTTCAGGTGGACGGCCTGTGATAATCGAACTGAAGGCGGCATCCTGCTTCATTGAAGACAGGCAGGTCCTGCGGGACATAGACTGGGCGGTAAGGCCGGGCGAGCACTGGGCCATCGTGGGCCTGAACGGCTCCGGCAAGACCAGCCTCCTTAACCTCTTAAACGGTTACGTACCCCTTTCCTCCGGCCTGATGCGCGTTCTGGGCAGGCGTTATGGCGCCTACGACTGGCGCCTTATGCGTAAAAGCATAGGCTTCATAAGCTCATCCCTCCAGGGAAGGCTCTATGGAGGGGAGACCGCGCTTGAGACGGTCCTGGGCGGGATATTCAGCACCATCGGGCTTTACGACTCGCCGCAGAAAAGGGACATTGCCAGGGCGCAAAAGGCGCTTGAGAGCCTGAAATGCGGTCATATGGCCACCCAGAGATACGAAACCCTCTCACAGGGGGAGAAGCAAAAGGTGCTGATAGCGAGAGCCCTGGTGTCTTCCCCAAAGCTTCTCATAATGGATGAGCCGTGCTCGGGTCTTGACGTTTTCTCCAGGGAGGATTTTCTTTCAGCCGTTCAGGCGATCGGGACAGGTCCGTCGCCCGCCCTTATTTACGTGACTCATCACGTGGAGGAGATACTGCCCGTCTTTACGCACGTCCTTCTTTTGAAAGCGGGGGAGGTGCACTCCGCCGGAAGCGCAGAAAGCGTCCTTACTTCAAAAAACCTTTCTTCTTTTTTCGGAATGCCGGTCGGCCTGCGCCGGCGAAGCGGCCGAGCCTGGCTGGATATAACCAGATAGGCTGAAGGCGGAAGTCCGGTTTTTGGTGATTTCCATTGAAAATGGATTCTCAGGTTTCTTAATAAATTCGGCAGGGAAATAGCGAATTCGAGACTTTTTCTTTTTCTGCCGGAGCTTAAGAAAAAGACCGGAGACCGGAAAAATAAGAGCTTTTTTATTTTCCCAGCCTCCGGGTTTCCGGTTACTTTATGCCGCAGGCTCCTCCTGGCGGCAGCAGTCCTCGCCCAGGATGGCCCTGAGGTCCTCTTCGGGCTCCTCCGCTATCGGCTTTATGTCGAAATTTTTCACCAGCACATCAAGCACGTTTTCTGTTATGAAAGCCGGCAGCGTCGGCCCCAGGCGTATGTCCTTTATGCCCAGGTGCAGGAGCGTAAGAAGTATCGCCACGGCCTTCTGCTCATACCATGAAAGGACAAGCGAGAGGGGCAGCTCGTTCACGCCCACGTTAAACGCCTCCGAAAGGGCAAGCGCTATCTGGATGGCGGAATAGGCGTCGTTGCACTGGCCTATGTCCAGAAGTCTGGGTATGCCGCCTATGCTTCCAAGCTCCCTGTCAAAGAACCTGAACTTGCCGCAGGCCAGGGTCAGAACGACGGTGTCCATCGGCGTTTTCTCAACGAACCGTGTGTAATAATTCCTTCCATGCCTTGCCCCGTCGCAGCCGCCCACGAGGAAGAAATGGCGTATCTGCCCGCCCTTTACCGCATCGATTATCTTGTCCGCAACGCCCAGGACGGCATTTCTTGCAAACCCGGTCATTACCTCACCGCCTTTTTCATCGTGCGCAAAACCCTGCATCGAGAGCGCCTTGTCTATGGCCGGGGTGAAATCGCGGCCCGTGACATGTGTTACGCCCGGCCACCCTGTCAGACCGCAGGTGAAGATATTTTCCTTGTAGGAGTCCCGGGGTTTTTG
Source organism: Nitrospirota bacterium (assembly GCA_021813765.1). GTDB lineage: Bacteria > Nitrospirota > Thermodesulfovibrionia > Thermodesulfovibrionales > JdFR-88 > JAKAEG01. Next base: position 16,034 of record JAKAJM010000004.1, on the reverse strand, counting down.
AAGGCAGTTGGTGGTCATCACTATTGCACCAGGGAATTTTGCGAACTCCTTCTGCTGGTTCTGCCAAGCGGTCCCGTAATGGCCGTAAAGGTGGGCGTAGCGTTTCAGCCCCGGATAGCCGTGCGCAGGAAGCATCTCGCCGTGTGTATAGACATTGATCCCCTTCCCTTCGGTCTGTTTGAGTATCTCCTCAAGGTCCTTGAGGTCGTGGCCGGAAACGAGCAGGGCCTTCCCTTTTTTGGCCCCCAGTGGCACTTTAACCGGCACGGGATGGCCATACGCCCCGGTGTTTGCGGCATCGAGCAGCTCCATGGCGCGCAGGTTCACCTCTCCGCATTTCATCGCAAGCCTGACCCAGCCCTCAAGGCCGATGTCTGCCCTTGTCATTGAGGCCAGAGCCTCATGCATATAGGCATACACGGCATCGTCCTCCTGTCCAAGGATGTATGCATGGTCAGTGTATGCAGCCAAACCCTTCAGCCCGAAAAGCACGATATCCTGAAGGGATTTTATGTCCGGATCTGAAGCATCCTCCACCGTCGCCTGCTGGCCCTGTCTTACGAGGCCGTCCAGATCCTGGGCGGGGATGAAGGAGGCGGCCTTGCCCGGAATGGACGAATTTCCGCCTGCGGCTGCTATCTTCTTCCTAAGGCCTTCCTTAAGCCGGGAGGCTTTGCCTATAAGTTCCGCGAAACGCTGCGGGTCAAAATCCACGTTCGTCAGCGTAGAGAACAGGGCTTCAGCCGTAAAGACGTTGACCTCGTGCTCGTTCACGCCTGAGCGCCTGCCCTCCTGCGCATAGACCGAAAGCCCCTTGAGCGAATGTATGAGCAGGTCCTGAAGGGCCGAGACCTCCTCGTTCTTGCCGCAGACACCAATTTTGGTGCAGGCCTTGCACTGCGCTGCCTGTTCGCACTGGTAACAGAACATAAAAACCTCCTTGATTTTTAAATTTAAAAGACCTTTTTCCTTTTTGCGTTTTTGTTTGAATCAAACCAGTTCAAAAAGCGCAAAATCACAAAGCGGTCTGATTAAAACTATAAAATTAAAAATTCAGATTGAATATGACGCGCATCATGGCAGGCAGATAAAAGCCTTTCCGGCTTGACGTGGCAATGGGATTGGAAATATACTGAACGCGTGTTCAGTTTTGCCCCGGCAATAAGATGCTCCCTGCAGGGGGCGAACAAACTGAAAGCCTTATAATGACCGGCGCGCAAGACCTGGAAATAAAAGGGGAACAAGGATGAAAAGACCAGGCCCTTCGGCGACAAGAAAATGCATACTTGAGGCCGCCCAGCTGCTTTTTGCGGAAGAGGGCTATGCCAATACGACAATAAGGAAGGTTGCAGGCCGGGCAGGCCTGAGCGTCGGCACCATTTACCTTTATTACAAGAACAAGGAGGAGCTTTACTCGGAGCTTTTCCGGCGGCAGCTGGACAGCTTCTCCGCCATGACCGAGCCGCTCAGGAAGCAGGAGCCGCTTTCCGCCCTGAGAGGGCTCATAGACAGTTATCTTGACTACGCGGTCAAAAAGGCAAAGCTTGTTTCACAGCAGATAAAGGAACACGATCTGGAAATAAAGAAGCCCATAAAAAAGGCATTTTTCGATTCCCAGAAAAAGCTCATCGCCGACATACTGGAAAAGGGGGTCAGGGAAAAAATATTCAGGCAAATGGACTGCCAGGCAACGGCATCAGTCCTTTTCTATTGCCTGAGGGGCATGATATTGGCTCAACTCTCCGGAGACCTGACAAACGGCGCGCCGGACATGACTGGCGAGGGGAAAAACGCCTGCGGACTTTTTCTGCTTGGGTTGCTGAGGGACAGGCGCGGCCGGGAAAAGGGATGGGCAAGGCCGTGAGCAGCGCTCCTGTCAACAAATGGCTCATATCTGCCACAGTCATAATGGGCACAATCATGGCGGCCCTGGACATAAGCATCGTAAATGTCGCCCTGCCTTACATGAGAGGCAACCTGGGGGCCTCGGTGGAGCAGATAACATGGGTCTCCACCGGCTACATACTTTCAAACGTTATCATCATGCCCCTTGTGGGCATGATGAGCGCCCGGTTCGGACGGAAGCGATTCTACATTCTGAGCGTTTTTCTTTTCGCGGCCAGTTCCCTGCTGTGCGCCCTGTCCTGGGACCTTACCTCCCTTGTAGTATTCAGGATAATTCAGGGTATAGGCGGCGGGGCGATCATTCCGCTTGGCCAGGCGATACTGAGGGAAAGCTTCCCCCCCGACGAGCAGGGAATGGCGATGGGCATCTATGGCTTCGGCGTTGTCCTTGGCCCGGCCTTCGGCCCCGCCCTGGGCGGCTGGCTTACCGACAATTTTTCCTGGCGAATGATATTCCTCATAAACATTCCGATAGGGATACTGAACCTGGTCCTCATCACCCGTTTCCTCCATGACCCGCCGTATCTTAAGCGGGAGAAAGGAAAACTCGACCTCCTGGGCCTTGGATTTCTGGTTCTGGGGCTTGGAGCTCTGCAGCTCTTGCTTGAAAAGGGCGAGACCAAGGACTGGTTGCAGTCGAATTTCATAGTATGTCTTGCCGTGATCTCAATTTTGGGGATGGTCCTTTTCATCTGGCGTGAGCTCATTGCGGACAAACCCGCCGTGGACTTGCGTGTGCTTAAAAACCTGCCCTTCGCGTCCGGGACGTTCCTGATGGGCATCCTTGGACTGGGCCAGTATGCCGCGCTTTTCATCCTCCCTATGTTTCTCCAGCAACTCCTGGGCTATCCGGCTCTTGACTCGGGGCTGGTGCTTTTGCCAAGGGGCCTTTGCATGGCAGTGGTCATGCCTATTGCCGGAAACATGTACAACAGGCTAGGGCCGAGAGTTTTGATAGGGACGGGCCTCGTTGTCGTGGCATTCTCCTTCTGGCAGCTTTCGGTCATGTCTCTTAAAGTGGGTTTCTGGGACCTCTTCATACCCAATCTGCTGCAGGGGGGCGGGTTCGGCCTGATCTTTGTCGCCCTGAGCACATCTGTGCTCTCAACGATAGAGAGGTCCAGGATGACTGCGGCTGCGGGTCTCTTTAATGTGGTCAGGCAGGTGTTCGGAAGCATCGGCATAGCGGCGGCCGCCACCGCCCTTTCCAGAGGGGAGCAGGTCTACAGGGCAGGTCTCGTGGATAACCTTACCTTGTTCAACACAGGCATGGCGAACCGGATGAAAGCCCTCACGGCAGCCATGGCGGGCAGAGGCTCAAGCCTCTATACGCCTCGCCAGAAAGCGCTGGGTTCGCTTGACGGCCAGCTTATGAGGCAGGCGGGCATGCTTGCCTACAACCATATCTTTCTGCTTGTGACATTGGTGTTCGTGCTCTGTATTCCGCTTGTCTTCCTGCTCGGGGGGCACTCAGCAACGGAAGAAAAAGACCTGATCCTGGATTGATCGAAAACGTTCAAAACGCCGCCGGGTCCGAGTTGATCTTCAGCCGGGAAGAATAACGTCGTGTATGAGCTTTCTTCTCGGGGGCTCCTTGTCGCCTATCTCGATGCCGGAAAGCAGTACCTCCTCCGCCTCCTTAAGCCTTGAGGGGTCATTAGTGTGGAGCGTGGCAAAAGGGGTGTCCGCTTTCACGGAGTCCCCAGGTTTTTTGCCTATGATTATCCCGGCCGCCGGGTCTATGCCCTCATCCATCCTGCTTCTTCCGGCCCCGAGCAGCGCCGACGCCTGGCCCACCGCAAAAGCGTCCATCCTGGTGATATAGCCGTTCCAGGGGGAAAGTACCGGTTTTATATGGCGCGCGGCCGGCAGGAGCGAAGGGTTCAGCACGGCATCCGGATTTCCGTGCTGGGCATCGATACACTCAAGCAGTTTGGCGAAGGCGTCCCCATGCTCTATGTAGTCCCATATCTCGTCCTTATACCTTTTAAGCAGGTTCTCGCCCAGCCTTTGTGGACGGGTCTCCTCGCTCACCGCATCGGCAAGGTGCAGCATCCAGGCAGCGAGGGTCATGGTCACCTCCATGAGGTCCGGAGCGTAACTTCCCTTGAGGGCGGATATGCACTCCTTCAGCTCAAGGGCGTTTCCCACAGAACGCCCAAGGGGGGCATCCATATCTGTTATAAGGGCGATGGTCATAACACCCATTGAATTGCCTATCCCGACCATCAGCTCCGCAAGCGCCCTTGCCCCCTCAAGCCCTCTGGTCAGCGCCCCGGAGCCCGTCTTGACGTCCAGCACAAGCGCGTCCAGCCCCTCGGAAAGCTTCTTGCTCATTATGCTTGCGGCGATAAGCGGGATGGACTCCACCGTGGCGGTTGCGTCCCGCATGGCATAAAGCTTCTTGTCGGCCGGGTTGATCTCATCCGTCTGCTCGTTTATGAAAAACCCCGCGGTCTTCAGGCATTCCATCAGGTCTTCAAGCCTCAGGTCCGTCCTGAACCCCGGAATGGAGGATATCTTGTCTATCGTCCCGCCGGTGTGCCCAAGCCCCTTGCCCGCTATGGAGGGCACCTTCAGGCCCATTGCGGCCATGAGCGGGGCAAGTATCAGCTGCGTCTTGTCCCCCACCCCTCCGGTGGAATGCTTGTCTATCTTTACGCCCTGCAGGCTCCCAAGCTCCAGATTCCTGCCGCAGGAAACCATGGCGCCCGTAAGGGCGGTGGTCTCTTCGGTGCTCATCCCCCTGTTATAGACGGCCATGAGGAAGGCGGCCATCTGGTAATCGGGAACCTGCCCCCTGATGTTGCCTTCTATCAGGAAAGATATCTCCTGGCCGGAAAGAGCCCCGCCGTTTCTTTTTTTTCTTATCAGGTCCACCGCTCTCATGAGGAGATAGTTTAGTTAAAAAACAAAAAAGGGTCAATTATCAAAAATCTGTTAAAATATGTCATGTCACCGATGGGTCCGAACGGCCGTATCTCCTCCGCCATGCGCCTGCCCGCCAGGCAGCGCGCAAAGAAAGCCCTGTAAAAGAGAGTTTATTTTTGTGCTTTCAGGAGGTTTTTGTTTTTCTTTCCCTGCGAGGAGAAACGGGAAAAGTAAAAAGAAAAAAACAAAAAATAAAAAGATGAAAAAACAGCTCTCGTTCTTTCTGGCCGTTTCCGTGGCGATGCTGGCCCTTTACGTCGGCATACAGTTTGCAGTTCCGGCAGACCCCGCCAAAGGGCCGGAGGAGATATGGATAGCCCCCGGCACCACATTCAGGCAGGCTGCTGACATGCTGAAACAAAAAGGATATATCGGCGATGCCGGACTCTTCGTCATTGCCGCGAGGCTCACCGGGGCGGACAGGGGGCTGAAGGCCGGCTACTATGACCTGAACGGCGGGATGACCCCCTGGTTCATATTTCAGATGCTTAAAAACGGAAAGATGCGTAAAAACCTGATCACGATTGTGGAGGGCGACAGCCTGCGCGAGATCAGACAGAAGCTGGTTGAAAAAAATATAATGAGCGCTGCGGACTTTGACCGTCTGGCCACCGACAAGGCGTTCCTGGCCAAATTGCACATAGACGCCCCTTCGCTTGAAGGATATCTGTTTCCGGCCACGTATTCCTTCCCGAAGGGAGACCCGCCCGAACTGGTCCTGACAGAGATGGTGAACAAACTGATGCAGGTATATGACGGCAAGCTCCGGGCGAGAGCTCAGGAGGAAGGCCTGGACCTAAACAGCGTTCTCACCATGGCGTCCATTGTGGAGCGGGAGGCGGTAAAGGATTCCGAAAGGCCGGTAATAGCAGGGGTCTTTTACAACAGGCTCAAAAAAGGGATGCCCCTGCAGGCGGACCCCACCGCGGTCTACGGGGTAAAACCGTTTTGCGAAGGCGTGACCGCCCAGGACCTGAAGAGGTGCACGAAATACAACACCTACAAGATAAAAGGGCTCCCGCCCGGGCCGATAGACTCCCCTGGCCTGAAGTCGATAAAGGCGGCCCTCTACCCTGCCAGGGTGCCTTATCTTTATTTCGAGTCTAACTATGACGGCACGCACACTTTCTCCGTCACGTACGAGCAGCAAGAGATTGCCATACTTAACGCCAGGGCGGAGCTCAAGGAGAGACAGGAAGCCCTTATAAACGGAGGGAGTGCGGGTCCGGTGGCGAAAAACACAAAACAGGCGGCAAGCGGGAAGACATCCAAATGAAAACAAGGCAGATACTGATTGGCAAGGTTCCGGTTGGCGGCGGAAGTCCCGTGTCCGTCCAGTCCATGACCAATACGGACACTAGGGACACAGCGGCAACGCTCAGACAGGTCCGGGCGCTGGCAAAGGCGGGCTGCGAGATCATCAGGCTTGCGGTGCCGGACATGGAAGCAGCACGGGCGCTTGGCCCTATAAAAAAAGGCTCCCCGCTTCCCGTTGTCGCGGACATACATTTTGACTGGAGGCTGGCCCTGGAGGCGCTCAGGCAGGGAGTGGACGGCCTGCGGATAAATCCGGGCAACATAGGGGCCGGCTGGAAGCTAAAGGAGATGGTGCTGGCGCTAAAGGACAGGCAGGTACCTGTACGCGTAGGCGTCAACGCCGGGTCCCTTGAGAAGGGCATGCTTGCAAAGTACGGGCGCCCCTCCGCACAGGCGCTGGTTGAAAGCGCGCTCAAGGAGATATCCCTTCTGGAAGGGCTTGGTTTCGATCTTATAAAGGTCTCTCTTAAGGCCTCAAACGTGCCCACGACGGTGGAGGCTTACAGGCTTTTCTCTAAAAGCTCCGATTATCCCCTGCACATTGGGATATCTGAGGCCGGCCCGCCTTCCGTAGGCACAGTGAAAAGCGCGGTAGGCCTTGGGGTTCTGCTTTCAGAGGGCATCGGGGACACCATGCGCGTCTCGCTTACGGGCAACCCGGCAAACGAGGTCCGCGTGGCACTGCAGATACTTGAGAGCCTCGGGCTCAGGCAGTCTGGAGTGGAGCTGGTGTCTTGTCCCACCTGTGGGCGCACGACGATAGACATCGAAAGACTTGCGACCCTGGCCGAAAAAAAGCTGCGGGGGCTCAGACTCCCGAGGCCCGTGAAGGTGGCTGTCATGGGCTGCGTGGTAAACGGGCCGGGGGAAGCCAAGGAGGCGGACTTCGGCATCACGGGCTCAAAGGGCATGGGCATGATCTTCAGGAAAGGAAAGCTTTTGAGGACGGTAAAGGAAGAGGAACTGCTAAACGAACTCATCCGGGAGGTCAGTCAATGGAGACCATAAGGCTTCCCCGCGTGATGAGGGAAACCTCCATAAAGGAAAAAAGAAGCGGCAGGACCATCGGGTTTGTACCCACCATGGGCGCGCTTCATGAAGGGCATATGTCCCTGGTGAGGGCGGCAAAGGCGGAAAACGATATCGTCGTGGCAAGCATATTCGTAAATCCCATCCAGTTTTCCCCTAGGGAGGATTTCGACCGCTACCCCAGGGCCTTAAGCGATGACCTCGAAAAGCTGGAAGACCTGGCCGACTTTGTGTTCCTGCCGGAAAAGGAAAGCATGTATCCGCCGGACTTCTCCACCAGGGTAGAAGTGGTGGGGGTATCCGAAAGCATGTGCGGGCGGTTCAGGCCGGGGCATTTCCAGGGTGTAGCCACCGTTGTGCTAAAGCTCTTTAACATCGTCCAGCCGTCAAGGGCATATTTCGGGCAAAAGGACTATCAGCAGTCCGTCATCATAAAAAGGCTAGCCAGGGACCTGGATCTGCCGCTTGAAGTGGTCGTCTGCCCCACGGTGAGGGAGGCCGACGGGCTTGCGATGAGCTCCAGGAACGCCTACCTTAACCCGGAGGAGAGAAAGGCAGCTACAGCCCTTTACCGGGCCCTTCATGCAGGGGCAAAAGCAATAAAAGAGGGGCAAAGGGACACTCTGCAGCTGAGCGGCGCGATGCGCCTGACGCTCTCTGAAGAACCGCTGGTAAGCCAGGTGCAGTACATATCCGCATATGACGCCGAAACGCTCCAAGAGCTTGAAACTATTGAAAAAAAAGAAATAGTTCTGGCTGGGGCTGTTATCGTGGGCACCACCAGGCTTATAGACAACCTTCTGGTAAATGATTTAAAATAAAGCCAAAGGAAAAAAAGAAAAAAATGTTGAACAGGGTCCACATACAGATATTAGACAACCCGGCCAACTGGGTGCCGGGCACCGATTCCGGCTTTGGCGAACAGGAGCAAAACCAGCTCATAGCCAACGAGCTGAGGAACGACCTCAATTACAACTACCCTTCCGTGACAAGCGTCGAATACATAGACCTCTTCAATGATGACGCGGACGGTTTCTCCGAGATAAGGGAGCTGCTGAACCAGGGCATCATAACCGCGCCCATTGTGCTTATAAACGGCGTGCCAAAAATCCACGGAGGCATACCTTCGACGCTCATAAAAGTCGAAGTGGAGAAAATAATCTCTTCCGGCCCGCTGCACTGACCCCAAAAATAAAAACAGACAAAAACTGTCCTTTTGCTGCTTCAGTCAGAAGGCCGTGCTCGAATAAAAAACCGGAAAAAGAGTTGTCTTAAATTTTTTTTACTTGAATCTGTCTCAAAATTGATTGAAGCGAAAGAGGCTGAAATCGCGGCCAGAAGCGATTTTGAGACAGGTTCTTACAAAACAGGGGCGCCATACGCAGAGGTGAAACAAAAATGGCAGTAGAAGCAAAGATAGAAGGCAAAAAGCTCATCATTACATGCGACCTGGAGGAGCCAACACCGAGCGCGTCAGGCAAAACTCTTGTAGTGGCCAGCACACGGGGAAACATGAAGACATCTGTCACGATTGACGGGAAGCCGCTGATCATCGGCCTGAACGCGTACATTTACAAATAGTCTTTTATTTTCCCATTTTTCAATCCAGGGCCTCGTAATTTGCGTAAGCAAACGGAGGGGTGCAGATTGCGTAGAAGACCATGTCCGTTTCCCCTGTATTTGATATCTGCTGAGAAGTCCCGGCCGGGATGTATACCACATCTCCCGGCCCGACCTCCTGCGCGGACATGCCGCCTACTGAAACTTTCCCCGCCCCCTCGATCATCAGATATCTCTCCTCGGTGCCGCAGAGCCTGTGCGCACGGGTAGTAACGCCAGGCAATACGCGGGCCCTCGCGACTGAAACAGACTTGTCCGCCTTCGTGTTCCAGGACTCAACTATGTAACAGCCCTCGGGAGTAAAGAATTCATTTTTGTCGGCGGCGCGAGATATCTGAGGACCCATTTTAAACGTCTCCTTTCAAACCAAAAATTAAAAAAAGTTCATGGGAAATCCAGGGCGGATTATACAATGCCCTGCACAAAAATTTTTACATGACCGTTTTTTTGCGGGCACCCTGAAATGCACGACAAAAAAACTGCCTCACCGGCGGGGCGTGCCGGAATTTTCTGATTTTTGCTCCTTCCGGCGCAGTGTCGCAGGCGGTCATAACCGCTCATAGGATTCCGCCCTGTTAAATCTCCTGGCCAGTTCACTGCTGTAGCGTGCGCCTATGGTGTCCCTGTTGGCCTTGACCCAGTCCGAAAGCCTTGTGGAGCCGGATGCCTGAGAGTCCGTGCAAAGCAGGCCAGCCATGAGCCCCTTTATCTCATCCCATGTGAGGGTTACATCATTGTGCAGTTTCCCGATGAGCCATCCAAGCATATAGCCCGCAAGGGGAGGAACGGATATCACTGGCCGCTTCTTCCCCAGCGCCTTTCCAATCATGCGGACCATTTCGCGGTACGTGTAGATCTCCGGGCCTACGGCATCGGTTATGGAGTTTTCTTGCCGGCTGCCATGCTCCACAGCCAGTTGCGCAAGGTCGCCAACGTATACCGGACGGATGCAGTAATCGCCCTTGCCAAAAACAGCGAACACGGGAAAGTTCCTCAAAAACCACGCTATGTTATTTATAAGTATGTCCTCCTTGCCAAAAAGCACGGCAGGCCTCAGGATGGCATAGCTCAATCCGCTGCCAATCAGCAAGCGCTCCAACCGCGCCTTCCCTCTGAAATATTCAAAAGGGGAGTCTTCGGAAGGGTTGGTTATGCTTATATGGACCACCCTTTTTATACCGGCCCTTCTGGCACAGTCAAAGAGTATTTCGGTGTTTTTTAATGCCTCCGGGTAGGAAAATGATGCGGAGTTGCGGTAATTGAACCGGACCCAGTAATTGTTGTAAAGCACGGAGGCCCCTGACAGGGCTGCAGTCAGCTTCTCAGGATGTTCGAAGTCATACGGAAAGGCCGCTGCCTTTCCCCCGAAAGGGTTGGGCCGGTTCGGGGAGTTGGTGAGGGTCCGCACCGTTAGGCCAGCCGCCAGCAGCCGTCCGGCGATATATTTCCCGGAGAACCCGAACGCCCCGGTTACGACATGCACTTCTTTTTTCTTTTTTCCCATTTACAGGCAGAAAAAGCGGATAACGCCGCCCTTTCCCTTTCCCTTTCAGTTTCATGGGTTGGCGGAAGCACACGGAACAAGTCTTGAAATCAGGAGAAAAAGGAAAAATCCAAAAAAGCATTTTTGTTTTTTAAAGCTTTGTTATCTTGAGCCTTGAGATCTTCCTCTCTTCCATCTCAAGGATGAGGAAGCGCAGGTTCTGATATCTTATCTGCTCTCCCACCTTGGGGAGCCTGCCAAACAGCCCGAACACGAACCCGCCTATGGTGTGAAACTCGGACGATTTCATGTCCGCCACCACAAGCTCGTTTACCTCGTCCATGCCGGTCTGTCCCGACACGATGAAGGTCCTTTCATCCACTATCTCGATCTCGCGTTCGGCCTCTATCTCCTCGAACTCGTCCTGAAGGCCCCCCACTATCTCCTCCATTATGTCCTCGAACGTGATGAGCCCGTCCGTGCCTCCGTATTCGTCTATCACTATGGCTATCTGGAACTTCTTTTTCTGCATCTCGTCAAGGAGCTCGGAGAGCATTTTGTTTTCGGGGACGAAGTAGGGTTCCCTCATTATCCCCGTGACCGGGGTATTCTCGTTCACCGCGCCTTCGGCCATCTTTATAAGGATGTCCTTTATATACAATATGCCGGAGATATCGTCTACGCTCTCCCCGATAACGGGATACCTGGAATAACCCTCTTCCTTAACCAGCGCCATGGCCTCCGAAATGGACGCGGTGCTCGGGATGGAAACGATCTCGGTCCTTGGCACCATCACCTCGGACACCATCATGTCTCCGAACTCAAAGACCCTGTGCAGAAGCTCCTTTTCCTCCTCCTCAAGCGTGCCCGCCTCTTCGCCCACGGTTATGGCGGCCTTGATCTCATCCACCGTAAGATAGGAAGGCAGGGGCTCCTGTTTTATCCCGATCATTTTCAGGAAATGCGTGAAGAACCACACAAGCGGACTTATGAGCTTCATGTATATCTGCACCGGCTTGGAGAGCGAAAGGGCAAACTCGTCCGCATGGGCCAGCGCCATCGTCTTTGGCGTCAGCTCGCCGAAGACGACGGTGAGGAACGTCATGACGATGGTGGAGATTATCACGCCCCCGCTGCCAAGCAGCTTGACGGACACCAGCGTGCCAAGGGCGGTTGCGAAAATGGTAAGCATGTTGGCGGAAACGATGACCGCGCTAAAGAGCCGGTCCGGCTGGTCGAGTATCTTTTTAAGGATAATGGCCCGCTTGTCGCTCTTCTCGACCAGGCCCCTTATCTTGTAGCGGTTGGCCGAGATGAACGAAGCCTCTACGCTGGAGAGTACGGCCAGCGCCAAAATAGACAGGATTATGAGAAGTGCTTCGAGTATACTGGCGGCTCCATTAAAGATGGAAAAGGTCAGTTCGCCTTCATCTTTCCGATTACAGCCTTTGCGACCTCCGTGGTCGAGGCAGCCGAAGGGTCGTCGGGGGAAGGCTTCATGTCATATGTCACATGCCGGCCCTCCTCTATGACCCCGGCTATCGCCTTGCCGAGTCTGTCAGCCGCGTCCTGTTCCCCAAGATAGTTAAGCATCATTACACCTGATAGCATCATAGCAAAGGGATTCATCTTGTTCAACCCCTTGTACTTGGGGGCGCTGCCGTGGGTGGGCTCGAAGACCGCGTATCCTTCCCCGATGTTTGCGCCGGGGGCAAGCCCGAGGCCGCCTATGAGCCCGGCCCCGAGATCGGAAATTATATCGCCATAGAGGTTGGGCAGCACCAGGACGTCATAGAGCTCCGGCTTCTGCACAAGCTGCATGCACATATTGTCTATAATCCGGTCCTCAAATGCGATGTCCGGATAGTCCGCCGCCACCGCCCTGGCCACATCCAGGAAAAGCCCGTCCGAAAACTTCATTATGTTTGCCTTGTGGACGGCCGTGACCTTTTTCCTGCCGTTTTTGCGGGCGTATTCGAAGGCAAAACGGACTATGCGCTCGGAGCCGAAAACCGATATGGGCTTTATGCTTATTCCCGAGTCCTCCCTGATGCTTTTCCCGGAAAGCTCACGGATCGTATCTATCAGACGGAGGGCCTCCGGCGTGGATTTTTGGAACTCGATGCCCGCGTACAGATCCTCGGTGTTTTCGCGCACTATTACCAGGTCTATGTTCTCGTATATGGATTTTGACCCCTTGAAGGTCTTGCAAGGCCTCAGGCAGGCATAAAGGTCCATGGCCTGGCGGAGCTGGACGTTTATGCTCCTGAAACCCTTGCCCACAGGCGTTGTGACGGGGCCCTTTATGGCCACCTTGTTTTTCTTTATGGAATCTATGACCCTTTGCGGAAGGGGGTTGCCTTCCTTCTCGTATACGTCCTCTCCCGCGTCCTGAAAATCCCACTCAAAGCCTACCCCGGTGGCCTCAAGCACCATGCGCGTGGCTTCAGACAGCTCCGGCCCTACTCCGTCTCCTGGGATGAACGTTACCTTATGCATAGATGGGGATTTTCTCTTTCTCCAGTTTTCTTTTTGTTTTCTGGCGTTTTTTAGAAAACGACCGTAAGAATCTTCCTGACGATGTCCGGATGGGTTGCCATGAAGCGGAGCTCATCGTCGGTCAGGGGCTTTTGCGTATGCAGGTTCGCATACTGCGCAAGCTCAAGGACCTGCCTGGCCTCGGCGTCGCTTTTGAAGCTGATGCCGAGCTTGTCATACACGTACCTGAAGCCCTTGATCCCGCCGTAAGCCCCGGTGGTGATGACGCGCCCGGTCTCGGTGATCATCGGCTCGCCGCGCCCCACGTCCTCCGGGTCATAAAGCTCGTAGTTTCTCCTGTCCTTGAGGGCGCCGTCCGCGTGTATGCCAGATTCATGCGCGAAGGCGTTTGCGCCTACGCCGGGCTGGTTTATGGGTATGGGCAGCCCGAAGGCATAGGAGGCGTACCTGGCTATCTTCCAGGCCTTCTTGAGGTTTATGTGCTCGTCAAGATGGGCGCGCTCCTTCAGCGCCTGTGAGTATGTGAGGGCAAGCACGGTGGAGACAAGGTCGCAGTTGCCGCAGCGCTCGCCATAGCCGTTCACGGTGGTGTTTATATAGGCGTCAACCCCGCCGTCCACGGCGCCCTGCGCCCCGGCAACGGAAACGGCCTCTGCCATGCCAAGGTCGTTGTGGCAATGCATCTCTATGTCCATCTTGCCCGCCAGGGCAATGGCCTTTATCCTGTCATAGCTCGTTATCGGGTCGTCAAGCCCAAGGGTGTCGCAGTAACGGAACCTGTCCGCCCCGGCCTCTTTCCCCGCATGAACGAACTCCACAAGCTTCTGTATGTCTGTCCGGGAGCCGTCCTCCGCGTTTATCCCGACCGTTTCGGCGCCAAGAGCCTTTGCCGCCCTGACCGACTTCTGAAGAGAGCCAAGGATATCGTCCCATCCCTTTTTGCCCTGGAACTTGCCCTGTATCATGATGTCCGAGGTGGACATGGACACATTTATGTGCTTCAGGTCCGGACAGTTCTTGAATGTAAGCTCCACGTCCTCCACAATGGCCCGGCACCACCCCTCGAGATGGAGCCTTTTTATCACGCCCTGCTTCGCAAGCTCAAGGTTGGCGTTTATGTAGCCCACCTCGTGCTTCAGCGTGGGAAAGCCCACCTCGCTCTGGAAAAGGCCCATCTCGTCCAGATAGAGGTTCATCATCGTCTTGGACAGTTTCGGCAACAGGATCCTGGATGTCTGCACCCCGTCCCTATTGGTTACGTCAATAAGATAAACCTTGTGTTCCGCCATATCCTTTCAACCCGCCTGACGTTTTAAAGTTCTATATTATACACGGAATGGCCCAGGACTTTTCAACATGCCATATACGGCCCTTGAAAAAAGAAAAGTCAAATCAAATCAAAAATCCCTTCTGGCCTGGCAGTGGCACGGAAACAGGAATCGAAACGGGGCTTTTTGGTGTGCTAAAATCCAAAATGGCTTCTTTCTTTTTTGACCTCGTCTTCCCCATGAAACTAAAGCCGCTCACCTACAGCGCCCCTGAGGTGGAGGGGCCCCTGCTGCCTGGCACCGTGGTGGAAGCGGAGCTCAAAAAGACGGCAAGGCGCGCGATAGTGCTCTCTTCAATAAACTCCGCAGATATCCCTGCCGGCAGCTTTTTTCCGGCCGGAAGCATAAAGGCCATCAGGTCTGTTGTGGCCGGCTGCCCGCCGGTCAGCCCGGCGCTTCTTGGTCTTATAAAGTGGATGGCCGGGTATTACATGGTGCCTGAAGGCTCCGTGCTCAAGGTAATGTGGGGCGGCGAGATCTTTGGAAGGGAGCCTTCGGGAAGAAAGAGAAGCCCGAAGAAGACAAAGACGCAGGAGGAGCCGCCGGACGCAGGGCAAATGCCGCAAAAAAACAACAAAAACCTTCCGGCGTCTTACGCTCCCCATCTTGCCCAAGGGCTTGAAAGGCTGAAACATCCGGATGGCTACGGGGCGTTTCTCCTGCACGCCGGAGCCGCAGGAGAGATGGAGTTTGCCCTCGCCGCCGCAAGTGACGAAAAAGGGGTGATAGTCACCTGCCCGGAGAGGTCGCGCTTAAGCGCATACGAAGCGGTATTCAAGCCCGTTTTTGGGGAAAGGCTATGCGTTTTGCATGGGGGGCTCAGCCCGGCCAGACGGAGGCTTGCCTATGCCCGGATCCTCGAAGGGAAGGCGGACGTGGTGCTTGGCACCAGGGTGGCGCTTTTCGCTCCGCTTAAAAAGGTCTCTCTCATAGCGGTGACCGGAGAGGAGAACGAAAATTACAAAAACAAGGAAGACGTAAGATACGGGGGCAGGGAAGTGGCTGTGATGCGGGCCTGGCTGGAGAAGGCCCGTGTGCTTCTGTCCTCCGAGTGTCCGTCAGCGGAGTCCTACATGAACACTCTTAAGGGCAAATACGGCTATATCCGCCTGGAAAAAGAGAGGCCCGGCATAAGGGTGGTTAAAGACCCCTCCGGAAAACCCGCCTTCCAGCCGGCGGGCAAAAGGCGCAGGCTGCTCGATAAATCCATAGAAGACGCGCTTTCCCGCGCGCTCCAAAGCGGCAAAAGCGCCCTGCTTCTTGCAAGCAGACAGGGGCACTCCGTTCCTTACTGCGAGGAGTGCGGCCATTTTGAGCGATGCCCTTCCTGCGGCACGGCCCTGATCTTCCACACGGAAGGCGCCCTCAACTGCCACTATTGCGGCTTCTCCCGGGAGTCCGCGCAGGAGACATGCGGCAGGTGCGGCGGCCACTCTCTAAAACCCCTTGGCGCGGGCATAGAAAGGCTTGCCGAAGAGGCAAAAGACCTGTTCCCGACGGCCTCCCTCAAAGTAGAGGACAATACGGAGGCTGGATTGGGGCCCGGCGAGATACCTGGGGAAGCGGCGGTCTTTCTTGGGACCAGGAAAAGGCTCTCAAAAAACGCCCCCGCCTCCGGGGCGGGCGCGGCAGCCCTCATATATCCGGAGTCGGCTTTTTTCCGGCCCGGCTTCAGGGCAAGGGAAAGGCTGTTTGCGGAAATAAACCGCCTGGCGGGGAGGCTTTCACCGGGCGGCACCCTTTATATACAGACCATGATGCCGGAGCTGTTCCGGGCCATGAAAGACCTCGATTACGAGGGCTTCATGAGGTCGGAGCTTGAGGAGAGAAAGGCCCTAGGATACCCGCCTTTCTCCAAGATGGCCCATATCATCATTAAGGAAGGCAAAGAAGGCGTCCCGATGCCGGCTGGGCTCCATGTG
>JAKAJM010000051.1 GCA_021813765.1 Nitrospirota bacterium | reverse complement strand
TATCGGCTGCAATGGTCAGGTAGTCACTTGCCACCTCCGCCACTAGGCTGATCTGCACACTGCGACGCGCCTCAACGGTCGCGAAGAACTGCTCCAGCGCCTCTTTTTTGAGGCTTCGTATTCTGCTGAACAGATCTATATCATAGGAGCTGAAACCGAGCCCAACACTATATTCATGTGTATTCACCGGCTGTCCGGTAGCGGATAGATTCTGGGGTATCCGCTGGTCAAGTCCGGCACCGGCCGCGACCACCGTTGGGAAAAGATCGGCGCGCTGGATCCGATAAATCGCCTGGGACTCTTCTATGTTGAGAGCGGCTATTCGCAGATCCCGGTTGTTTTCCAGTGCGAGTTCTATCAGCTTCCGCAGTTGCCCGCTGACAAAAAACTTCTGCCACTTGATGTTGGCCACAGCCATGCCCGCCGGCTTCACTTTACCTTGCTTATAGGCAGGGCCGCTAGGCCATTCGTTCGGTACAGGCGCTGCCGGCCGCGTATATTTGGGAATCATTGTGCAGTTTGAGAGAGCAAGCAGGACAAGAACAAAAAAAGCGCTGCGGAGTCCTGGGCCTGGCAGACGTGCATGCTTGCCGGCTTGTTGACTTGGAAGCTTTTTGGCGATGCAAGGCATTTTCCCCATATCACTGCTCCTCCCCGGAAGTTGAAAGCGCATGCGTTGCCGCCTGCTCTGTTGATACAGCGTGCGCTACTACGTGCTCTTTGGATATTTCCCGGCCGAACAGCCGTGACACCATCACGAAGAAGAATGGGATAAAGATCAGATCGATAAAGGTGGCAGAGAGCACTCCGCCCGTCACGGCCGTGCCTATTGCGTTCTGGGCCCCCGCGCCGGCGCCATTGGCCAGCGCAAGCGGCAGTGTGCCGAAGAAAAAGGCCATTGAGGTCATGACAACCGGACGGAGCCTGATCCTCACCGCGTTCAGAGTCGCCTCCGTGAGTCCGTGTCCCTGACGCATCTGTTGCTTGATGAACTGGATGATAAGGATCGCGTTCTTGGTTGAAAGGCCGATCGTCGTGAGCAGTCCGACCTGGAAATAAATGTTGTTGGGAAGGCCGCGGAGCGTGACCAGCATGACTGCGCCAACGAGGCCGAGCGGCAGCATCAACAGATTCACAAAAGGAATCGTCCAGCTCTCATACAACGCTGCGACAGCGAGAAACACGACGAGCAGCGATATCGCATATAGTGCCGGCGCCTGGGCTCCGGCTTTCTTTTCCTCGTACGAAAGGCCGGTCCATTCGTATCCGATTCCCTTCGGGAGCTTCGCCGCCAGCTTTTCCATCTCGGCCATCGCCTGTCCGGTGCTCACGCCTGGAGCGGCCTGCCCCAGGATCTCGACCGAGGGGTAGCCGTTGTAACGCTCCAGGCGGGGAGAACCGTACGTCCAGCGGCCCGTGGTAAAGGCGGAAAACGGCACCATCTGGCCGTTCTCATTGCTGACGTACCAGTCCCCAATGTCCTCCGGAAGCATCCGGTAGCGGGGATCGGCCTGGAGAATGACCTTTTTCACCCGGCCGTTCTGGATGAAGTTGTCGACATAGGTGCTCCCCCATGCGGTTGAGAGGACGTTGTTGATATTGGTCAACGGGACCCCGAGCGCGCCAGCCTGGACGTCATCGATATGCAGCTTGTACTGGGGAGCGTCCTCTTCGCCATTGGGGCGCACCGCCATCAGCCTGGGATCTTTCCTTGCCATGGCGAGCATCTGGTTGCGGGCCGCCACTAACCTGGCATGCCCGAGACCGGCGCGGTCCTCCAGCTCGAAGTCGAAGCCGTTGGCCACCCCAAGCTCCAGCACCGCCGGCGGGGCGAAGGCAAAGGCGAGGCCATCCCGGATATGCGAGAACGCTTTGTTCGCCCGCGCCACAATGGCGGGGACCTTCAGGTAAGAGGCTTTGCGCATGCTCCAGTCCTTGAGCCTCACCCAGGCAAGCCCCATGTTCTGGCCGCTGCCGGCAAAGCTGAAACCGGCCACGGTGATGACACTCTTTACCGTCTTATTCTCGTCCACCAGGAAGTGCCGCTCCATACTCTTCAAGGACTTCAGGGTCCGTTCAATGGTGGCGCCTGGGGGAAGCTGGAGCGAGCAAATCAGGAATCCCTGGTCTTCGTTTGGGAGAAACGAGTTTGGCAGGCGAAGGAACAAGTACCCCATTGCAGCCACTATGCAGGCGTAGATCACGATATAGCGCACCGGCCTTCCGAAGGAGCGGCCGACAATGCCCTCATATTTTCTCCTGTAGAACTCAAACGCCCGGTTGAAGTAACGAAAGAACCATGCAAACAGGCCAGTCTTGCCGGAATGGTGCCACTTCTCCATCGGCTTTAAGATGGTGGCGCAGAGGGCCGGGGTAAGGATCTGGGCCATCAGCACAGACAGGATCATGGCCGAAATTATCGTGATTGAGAACTGCCGGTAGATGACGCCCGTGGAACCGCCAAAGAAGGCCATGGGGAGAAAGACCGCCGCAAGGACGGTCGCAATGCCCCACAGGGCGCTCGTGATCTGGCCCATCGACTTGACTGTTGCGTCATGCGGAGACAAGCCCTCCTCGGACATGATACGCTCGACGTTCTCGATAACCACGATCGCGTCGTCAACAAGCAGGCCGATGACGATTACCAGGGCGAACATGGTCAGGGTGTTGATGGAGAAGCCGGCCGCCGCCAGCACCGCCATGGTCCCCAGGAGCACCACGGGCACCGCGATGGTTGGAATCAACGTCGCCCGGAAGTTCTGGAGGAAGAGGAACATAACAATAAAAACCAGGAAGACCGCCTCCGCCAGGGTACGCACCACCTCCTCGATGGAGATCTTCACGAAAGGGGTGGTGTCAAGGGGATAAACCACCTTCATATCCGGCGGGAAGTACTTTGAGAGCTCCGCCATCTTTGTCCTGATCCGCTTTGCCGTTTCCAGGGCGTTGGCCCCAGGCGCCAGCCGGATCGCCATCGCGCCCATAGGCTTCCCGTTGTAGAATGACTGGACGTTGTAATTCTCACTGCCGATCTTGCTCCTGGCCACATCCTTAAGTTTCACAGTAGAGCCGTCGGGGTTGGTCCGAAGAATGATGTTGTCGAACTGCTCGGGCGTCTGTAACAGGGTGCGGGCCGTGATCGTGGCATTCAGCTGCTGCCCTTCGACGGCGGGAGTCCCGCCGAACTGGCCGGCGGATACCTGGGCGTTCTGGGCCTGCAGGGCCGCGATCACGTCGTTGGTGGTCAAATGATAGTTGTCCAGCTTCGCCGGATCGAGCCATATCCTCATGGCGTTCTGGGTGCCGAACGCCATCACTTGGCCGACCCCGTCCAGGCGGCTGATGGGATCCTCAATATTGGAAACCAGGTAGTCGCTCAGGGCGTTGCGGTCCATGGACCCGTTTTCCGAAACCAGGCCGACGACCATCATGAAGTTTCGACCGGACTTGACCACCTGAACCCCCTGCTGCTGCACGACCTGGGGAAGAAGAGGCATGGCCAGTTGCAGTTTGTTTTGCACCTGCACCTGGGCAATGTTAGGGTCAGTGCCGGCTTTGAAGGTCAGGTTGATGGAGACCGCTCCGGAGGAGTCGCTGGTGGAGGACATATAGATCAGGTTATCGATGCCGTTCATATTCTGCTCGATCACCTGGGTGACCGTATCCTGCGCAGTCTGGGCCGAGGCGCCCGGATACTGGGCGTTGATGGCGATCACGGGCGGCGCGATGGGAGGGTACTGGGAGACCGGCAGTGTCTTGATCGCAAGCAGACCTGCCAGCATGACCATGATGGCGATTACCCAGGCAAAGATAGGACGATTTATAAAGAATCTGGACATTGTCTCTCCATTCTGTTCTTTCGGCTTTATATGCCTGCCCGGGCGCTGTTTTCCTTACTGCCGAACGGGACTGCCCTAACACGCGTTCCCGGACGAGCCTTCTGCAGCCCGTCGAGGATGACCTGGTCGCCTGCCTTCAGTCCGCTGCTGACGAGCCATTCGTTGCCGACGGTGCGGACGACCTTGATTGCGCGCGGCTCCGCTTTTCCTCCGCTTACCACCATGACCATTGCCTCGCCCGCAGGGTTACGGGTGACTCCCCGCTGAGGGACGAGGATCGCATGTTCGTCGACCCCTTCCTCTATGACCGCGCGGACAAACATTCCCGGAAGCAGGATACGCTTGGGGTTTGGAAAGACCGCCCGCAATGTGATCGACCCCGTGCTCTGGTCAACCGTAACTTCAGAAAACTTGAGCGTTCCCGTCAGCGGATAGGCACTGCCGTCCTCCAGCAACAGCTTCACCCGGGCTTGCGCGGCGCCGCCTCTTTTCATAACGCCGCTTGCCATCTCCTGCTCCAGGTTAAGCAGGGCCGCGGTGGACTGGGTAACATCCACATATATGGGGCTTAGCTGCTGGATGGTGGCCAGCGCAGCAGGCTGATCCGCGGTCACAAGAGCGCCATCGGTTACCGACGACCGTCCGATCCATCCGGAGATGGGAGCGGTTACGTTGGTATAGGCCAGGTTGATCCTGGCGGTTTCAAGCGCGGCCTTTGCCGCCTCCACATCAGCCTCGGCCTGCTTGAGAGCGGCGTTCGCGTCGTCGCAGTCCTGCTGACTCACAGCGGTTATTTTGACTAGCGACTCATAGCGCTCGGCCTTGAGGCGTGCCGGAAGGAGGTTCGCCTTGGCCTTGGCGAGAGCCGCCTTCGCGCTGTCATATGCAGCCCGGTAGCTTGCAGGGTCTATCCGGTATAGCACCTGGCCCGCCCTGACATTAGAACCTTCGGTAAAAAGGCGTTTCTGGATGATGCCGCTAACCTGGGGTCTTACCTGGGCGATGAGATAGGCGGAGGTCCGGCCTGGAAGGTCCGTGGTGAGCGAAACCCGCTGGGGCTTTATCACAATAACGCCGACTTCTGGCGGCGCACTCGGAGCCCTTGAGACCGCCGCGCTCTGTTTTCCACAGCCGGCCAAAAGTAGAATACCTAGTAGGATTACCACAAGAGCGGCCATCCTGGAGCCGCAGGTCCGTCCGCCCATCTTCCCGAATGACATTACCTTTTCCTCCATATTTTAACTAGCATGAAGCCATTTTAAAAAATCGGTTATAAACTCTGAACCATTAACGGCGAGACAACAAAAACTACTTCTGCAAACCTCGCAACAACACGTCAACCAGAGTGCGGGCCACTGTGCCGCTCCTCTCCTTGAGAAAATTCGCGCAATAAATATTCTTCGTTATCAGGCCATGCGATGCGACCACCAAAATATCTACGATCACGTCCGCCTCCGTCTGCCGCATTTGCCCGGCGTCGATGCAGTCCTGGACGATCTCCTTGAAGACCAAGTAGGTGGTTCGCGCCATGGATTCCTTTTTGACCAATTCTTCGCGGCTTCCGTAAACGCTCTTCGTGAAAAAAATCAGTTTGTATTGATAAGGGTTCTTAAGCCCGAAGTTCATCAAATAGAGAAAGGCCTGGCGAAGGGTCTCGACCGGGTCCCGGGAAACCAACCTGATTTGGTTCAGGCGGGTGGAAAAATTGCCGAAAAACTCCTCGCAGATGGCAAAGAGCAGGTCATCCCTGTTCTTGAAATAGAGATAAATCGTGGTGGCGGAATAGTCTATTTTTTCAGCGAGCTTCCGCATGGAAAAGTTTTCGTAGCCCTCGGTAATGAAAAGTTCCCGGGCTGCATCGAGAATCTCCTGACGAAACTCCTCCCGGTATTTGGCTCTCTTTTCCTTGACCCCCATGAAAAATCCCTTTACCCTGCAATTTTTTGTTAACGCCGTTAATATATTCTCCAAACTCTTGTTTTGTCAACTTGCCTTGGAACTCAGATCCCAATACAGGCACCCGTAATCATCTGTCACATGGGAAAGTACAGTAATTCTCAGGGGTTTTGGCATCAACTCGGTATGTTATTTATTCAAAAAATAATTTGGAGGTTAAAGAAAAGGGGGGCTTGTCCCGATAAATAAAGGAATCGTAAAGGAGATGCGGGTAGTGAAGAGAAAAAGTTTTCTTCTTATCTGCCTTCTGTTCTTACTGACTTTCCTTTTGGGCTGCAGCTTCAAAAAACAGAATCAAAACTCTACTTGCACCAGTGCCATTACCGAAACCGGGCCGGGCAGTTCTCTGGCGGCCGCATAGCGCCTGAAACCGGACAGGAGATTTTTGTTTGCCGTGGCACAGGTGCACCACTTTTTTTCAGGGCAGAAGATGACAGCGGTTTCCGCCATATATGTGGACGGCCATTGGGAGATTTCTTACAGGAACAAGCAAGTGCGAATTTTGCCCGAATTGCCTGATTTCAAGGATTTCATGCGGGTGCTTTCGCGGTGGGTTCTGTCTCTGGACAAGCAATACCCCTTAAAGTTCTCCTCCGAGGGGACGGACACCTCGCTGGTCGTCCGCAATCAGCTCTCACAGTTCCTTGCTCCTCATGTAATTGTCGCTGCGCATGAAGCGGATATTTTATGGGAAAAGGGACAGCACAATCCTGGTTTGCTGCTGGATGCGACACGGGCCCTGACCTTCCTTTCTCTCCAGCGTATGGACAGGCTGGAGATCGGGGACGCCCTGCCTGCAAAGGCTCTTGCTCTCCTTGCAATCACCAAGACGCTGACGAGGGAGAAATGTGGCAGCGATGAGGCCTTGCTTTCATATTCCATGGGCTATTCAGCATACGCTGTGTCGGTGGCAAGTTCGCCGCCTTTACGGGATCCGGCACGTTTGTATGTGACTGATGATGACCATGGCCTCAAAGAAATCGCAAAGGCCAGGGACGGTTCCCCTGAATCCCGCTATCTCTATCTGTTAAGGCTGGCTGACAAACAGGACGTTAAGTCCTTCATTGAATGGACTAGGGCGTATTTCCGAAATACGCTGCTTTCACTTCCCCTTTTCAAAGCAGGGCTGGATATGGACACATTTTCTCTGACCCCGAGATTGTCCATGCTCCTTCCTCCTCTGGTCGTAATGACCATGGCGCAGGATGCCGGTGCCACATCTGCCGCGTATGGAGAAGCAAATAACGGCAAAAATAAATTCAGGCCGGCAGTTTCGGGCGGCCACGGCCGCCATGTGCAAGTCCTTTCTGGCGCAACCCTGGGTGCTCATAGACAACTTCTCAGCTGGCCTGAAGAACGCCGCCAGGAACTTCAGCGGCCCTTTCCCGGGGCCGCTGACATACTCTTCGTACTATAAGGCTTATTTCTTTTCCTCCCTGTATACTTTTGGTCTGTTCTTAATTGATACGTACAACTCAAATGAGGCTGCGGACCAGTTTGCTGTGAGCCTGGGCAAATCGCAAACGGGGATAGCTGCGGCTTTTCGGTTGTGGTATGACGACCTGGTGAATACAAAAGAGGGAAGGTCGAACCTTACTCTTTTACATGACGTCAACGGGTGTATAGGTCTTGGCGCAAGACCCCTCATGCGACTTTCAGAGACCAAAAGGAATATTACGGTTACTGCAACCCTCTGCTGTTTACTGCGGTAAAGGCAATAGTGAGGCATATGGACACCAGAATGGAACACAGGGAGTACCTGTTCGAAATTGCGACGACGGTCCTGTTCGACCCCAACTTGGCGGAACAGATGGGCAAAAGCCTCGCCCTCGGGACCTCCGCGTTTGAAGGCCAGTGGCAGGTTTGGTATGCAAAATACAGCGGCAATGAGGCACAGTTGAAACAGTTGTTGATCTCACCGATCGATCCTGGTGCAAAGTTGCAGGACTTTGAGTATCTGTCGAAAGAAAAGGGCGTTGACAGTGGATGCATCGTCACTGGCTACAAGAAGCTTATAAAGGAAAATCCAGATAACCTGAATGTCAGGTTCGCCTACTCCAGTCACCTTGAAAGAAATAAAAAATATTCCGATGCGCGCCGGGTGCTCAGAGACTGGCTTAAACGTAAAGTGGTCACCCTCGGGCTTGACGATGTGGTTACGCGCGCCCGCATAGCCCGCCTGTACTACAAGGAAGGGCTTTACAGAAAGGGATGGGCAGTTATAAAGCCCGCCATAAGCAGCAACCAGGGTGATGTGCTTGATATAGCGGCTATGCTGCTGGAGAAGATGGGAAGTAGAAAGGACGCAGAGAAAATGGCACGTTTCCTTTCCGGCAACTATCCCGACTCCCTTTTCTCAAGCATGGCGCTAGTCAAGATATACTGGCTGCACGGCAGGTATGACGACGCTGCAAAAGTTTTAAAGCGTTTCAGGATCAATGTAATTGGCTGGCGGTTTGAAATTGGCAAGGCATTTCGCCGAAATATTCGACGGCAAACCGGACCAGGGGCTCAGGGCCTTCTCTTCCTTGGTTGCCCATGGTTTCGACCCGGTGAGCCTGAACAGCATTGTGCAAGCAGTCGCCGACAATAAGCTCGCATTTCAAATGACTTCACGGATCAGGGCGGGCGGTATCGAGGGGTTAGGCTTCCTTATAGATGCATATTCCCACCTCAAGGCTTACGGCGGCAAAGCGAAGGCGGCGGCGTGGATACGCAGCCATATCCCGCAGGCCATGTACAACCCTTTGGCCATGATGGCCTATGACCAGGAAGAATTCGATCTGCCATGGGAGCTTATCGACAACAGGCCTCAAGGGAAGTACACGGAATTTGCATGGCTAATGCGGGCCGCTTCATGGGTGCGGTCGCCATCGCAAGGCAACAGACTGCACATGCTGTTGCATTATTACTCAAGGGACAGTAAGGACTACTATTATGTCACTGGGAAATATCTGGTCGGGCTGACTTCTCAAAAAAATGTGCTTGCGTTGATGATCAATGAAAAGCGCCGCTGCGAGATAGCCTACTATATCGGCCTCAGGGCACAGGCAACGGGTAATTACCGGGTGGCGGCCGGCTGGTTCCGCATATCGGAGGAGACGGGCTTGGTCAAAAATGGGGAATTGCGCTGGGCCTACAACACACTTTATCAGTGGTGCAACGAGGACAAGAGCTTGTCGCTGATAGCCGCAGAAGACAGGGCGGCAGGCCATCCATTCCTGGTATATCGCAGCCGTCCTCAGGCAGCGAAAGGTGCTTTTATCAAGTCTTGGGAGCAGCCTCAGCGCGTCCCTTGCGCGGTTATAGCAGTAATATTCGATGCATTTGTTTTAGGTGCTATCGGATTAATTTTAGGCCGGTAGTCAAACCTCTATCTTTCTTAACAGATACGGGGAGTTAAGGATGGCGCGCCTGAAGGGATTCGAACCCCTGACCCACTGCTTAGAAGGCAGTTGCTCTATCCAACTGAGCTACAGGCGCATATATCGGGGCGAGAGGATTCGAACCTCCGACCCCCTGCTCCCAAAGCAGGTGCGCTAGCCGGACTGCGCTACGCCCCGAAATGAATAAAATACTAAAGAACACCACTGGTTGTCAATTTGCCGCCACTGAAAAAATGATCTGACCAAAACAAAATCGAATCAAAACAAACCAAAAAGCCCCTGCGAATATTATAACCGGAAAGGCTTCCGGTTTTTTGATTTTATAAAGAGGGAATATATTTTAAAATATAAAAAGTGAAACTGGTGCTTTTCGATATAGACGGCACCCTGCTGGACTCGGGCGGCGCGGGGTCAGGGGCATTGAATGCTGCTTTCCTCCGGATGTTTTCCATCGGCAACGCGTTTCAGGGCATTAGCATGGCAGGGAAGACGGATACGGAGATAATCAGGGAAGCCCTGGACAGGCACGGTATAGCCCTGGACGGCCAGATGCCCCGCCTCACCAGCCTTTATCTGGAGCACCTGAGGGAGGGAATGGATAAAAATCCACGGAAAAGGCTGAAGCCCGGGGTCAGGGAGGCGCTGAATGCGCTTAGCATCATGGGGAACGTTGCTCTGGGGCTTCTCACCGGAAACATAGAGGAGGGGGCGAAAATAAAACTGGCCTCTTTTGGACTGAACGGCTATTTTCCGGCGGGGGCCTTCGGAAGCGATAATGCGGACAGAAACGTTCTTCTTCCCATAGCGCTCGCGAGGTTCCGGCTTCGCCATCCCGAAGCAGACCTGGCTGCCGGAAGTTGCATAGTCGTGGGAGACACGCCGCGGGACGTCGAGTGCGCGAAGCTGCACGGCGCGCGCTCGGTGGCGGTGGCCACGGGCCGCTATACCGCAGCGGAGCTTCTCGCCACGCGCGCCGATGCCGTCTTAAGTGACATGTCGGATACGGCCTCTTTTTTAAGGAGCCTTAATCTTTAAGCAGGGCCAGCGCCCTTTTAACCACGTTTTCCACTGTAAAGCCGAACTTCTCAAAAACGACTTTTCCCGGCGCCGAGGCCCCGAAATGGTCTATGCCGATAACAGCCCCTTTGCTGCCGGTATATTTATGCCAGCCAAACGTGGAGGCGGCCTCCACGGCCAGCCTTTTTTCGATGGAAGGCGGCAGGACCTTGTTTATATAGGCCTGGGACTGACTGTCGAACAGCCTCCAGCACGCCATGTTGACGACGCGCACATTTATCTTCTTGTCCCTGAGGATGCGAGCGGCCTCAAGGCACAGGTGCACCTCAGAGCCGGAGCCTATCAGTATCAGGTCCTGAGAGCCCCTGGGCGAAAAGTCGGAAAGCACGTATGCGCCTTTTTTAATTCCGGAGGCTTGCCCGTAAGCGTTTTTCCTGCGGTCCAGAACGGGAAGGTTCTGCCTCGAAAGCACAAGGCTTGTGGGCCCGCTGTGCGTGAGGGCAAACTTCCATGCCTCGGCGGTCTCGTTGGCGTCCGCCGGCCTCATGACCATCAGCCCGGGCATCGCCCTCTGGCTTGCCAGGTGCTCTATGGGCTGGTGTGTCGGCCCGTCCTCACCAACACCAATGGAGTCGTGGGTAAACACGTATATCGCGTGCGTTTGCATAAGGGAGGAAAGCCTGAGTGAAGGCCTGGTGAAATCGGAAAACACTAGGAAGGTCCCGCCATAGGGCAGAAGCATGCCGCTTAAAGCCATGCCGTTCAAAACGGCGCCCATTGCGTGCTCCCTTACGCCAAAATGAATGTTTCCGCCGGAGCGCTCCCGGGTAAAATCTCCCCTGTCTTTAATGTAGGTGTTGTTGGATGGTGCAAGGTCCGCCGAGCCTCCGATCAGTTGAGGCACTTTGGGAGCGATAGCATTCAGTACCTTGCCGGAGGCGCTCCTTGTGGCGATGGAATCACCCGCTTTGAAAACAGGGAAGGCTTCTTCCCAGCCGTCCTCGAATTTGCCGGAAATGAAATTGTCCCACATTGCGGCCGGCCCGGGATGTTTTTTCCTGTACCTGGACATCATGGAAAGCCATGCGGCCTCCTCCGCTTTGCCCCTCTTTACCGCCTTTAGCATCTCCTTGGAAGCCTCTTTGGGGACGTAGAATTTTTTGTTTGGCCAGTTGCAAAACTGCTTTAAAAGCCTGTCTTCCTCCTGCCCGATGGGGGCCCCGTGGGCCTTTGATGTGTCTTCAAGGGTGGGACATCCCTGGGCTATCCTGGTGCGCGCTATTATGAGGGAAGGGCGGCTCTTCTCTTTTTTTGCAGCCGCAAGCGCCCTTGCGATACCCGGCAGGTCGTAGCCGTCCACTTTCTGGACATGCCAGCCGTATGCTGCATACCTTGCGCCCACGTCCTCGGAGAAGGAAAGGTCTGTCTTTCCCTCGATGGTTATCCTGTTATCGGAATAAAGGTATATTATCTTCCCCAGCCCCAGATGGCCCGCGAGGGAAGCGGCCTCGGACTGGACGCCTTCCATCATGTCGCCGTCGCTCAGGATGCCATAGATGTTATAGTCGATCACGGGGAACCCGGGCTTGTTGAACAGGTCGCGCAGGCGTTTTTCAGCCATTGCCATTCCGACACCCGTGGCAAAGCCCTGCCCAAGGGGGCCCGTGGTTGTCTCTATGCCGTGCTCGCGGCTCACCTCCGGATGCCCGGGGGTCGCGCTGCCCCATTGGCGGAAGTTCTTTATATCCTCAAGGGATATCTTGTATCCGGTGAGATGGAGCAGGCTGTACAGGAGCATGGAGCCGTGTCCGGCGGAAAGGACGAACCTGTCCCTGTTTTGCCAGAGCGGGTTTTTGGGGTTGTGCCTGAGCGCCTTTGTCCAAAGCACGTACGCCATGGCGGCATCACCCAGGGGCATCCCCGGATGCCCGGAGTTTGCTTTCTCCACCGCGTCCACGGCGAGCATCTTTATAGTGTTTATGCAAAGATCGTCAATCCTGGCCATCCGGAAAAAGCCTCCTTCATAAGAAAAAAAGTTTTTATATGCAGAGGCGAATTATCACACATTAAGGAAGTTAAATTCAAGAAAAGCCTTAACAGAAAAGCCTTAAACTCAGAGAGGGGCTTTGAAGCGCCTGAGCCTGAGTGCGTTCGATACGACCGTCACGGAGGACATCCCCATCGCGGCCGCAGCGAATATAGGGTTTAACAGGATGCCCGCAAAAGGAAACAGCACGCCTGCAGCAACAGGTATGAGCACAACGTTATAGGCAAAGGCCCAGAACAGGTTTTGCTTTATGTTTCTCATTGTGGCCTTTGAAAGGGCTATTGCCGAAACGACCCCTTTCAGATCTCCGCTTATGAGGGTGACGTCGGCCGCCTCGATGGCTATATCCGTCCCGGTACCAAGGGCTATCCCGATGTCGGCCTGGGCAAGGGCTGGGGCATCGTTCATGCCGTCTCCAACCATGGCCACCCGTTTTCCCTCCTCCTGAAGCTTCTTTATCGTCCTGGCCTTGTCCTCGGGCAGGACTTGGGCTAAGACTCTTTCTATGCCTACTGCACTTGCTATATGCCTGGCCGTTGCCGCATTGTCTCCCGTCAGGAGGACCACTTCCAGGCCCATCCCGGCAAGAGCTCGCACCGCTTCTTTTGAGTTTTCCTTCACAGAGTCCGCTATAGCCAGCACCCCTGCGGCGGCTCCGTCGATGGCAAGGAGCGCAGGGGTTTTCCCGTCCTCTGATATTTTCTCCACCGCACCGGCAAACTCTCGAAAGTCTATATTTTCTTCGCTCAGCATAAGCGGACTGCCAAACACAATTTGCCTGCCGTTAACGGCCGCCTTTACGCCCCGGCCGGGGATGGCCTCAAAATCTTCCGGGGCAGGTGTGATTATCCCCATGTCCTGCGCGGCTTTTAAAACGGCAGGGGCCAGCGGATGCTCGGAGCCCTTTTCGGCGCCTGCGGCATAGAACAGGAGATCCTCCGGACGGTACTTTCCATTCGTTTCCACTCCGGCCAGTTCCGGTCTTCCCACTGTTATGGTGCCCGTTTTGTCAAAGACTATTGCGTCCAGCTTGCAGGCTGTCTCCAGGGCATGGCTTCCGCGGATGAGTATCCCGTTTTCCGCGCCCTTACCCGTGCCAACCATGATGGAAGTTGGGGTGGCAAGACCTAGCGAGCACGGGCAGGCCACAATGAGGACCGCTATAAAATTAAGGAAAGCGTAAGTGAACGCGGGGGCCGGCCCGGCAAAATACCAGACGGCGAAGGTAATGGCGGCCGCCGCCATGACCGCCGGGACAAAATAGGAGGCGATCTTGTCCGCTAGCCTTGCTATCGGGGGTTTGGTGCCCTGGGCCTGCTCCACAAGCTCGATTATCCGGGCAAGCATCGTCTGCCGGCCCACCTTCAGAGCCTCGAACCTGAACGAGCCCGTCTTGTTGATGGTGCCGCCTATCACCTGGTCTCCGGCCTTCTTCTCGACCGGCATTGGCTCCCCGCTTATCATTGATTCGTCAACTGATGAACGGCCTTCCCTTACGATGCCGTCTACAGGCACCTTCTCCCCGGGCCGCACCACTACCAGATCGCCTATCTGCACGTCATCCACAGGCACGTCCTTTTCCTGGCCCTCTTTCACCAGGCGGGCCGTTAGGGGCTTGAGCCCTATAAGTTTTTTTACGGCCTCGGATGTTTGCCCTTTTGCCCTTGCCTCAAGGGTCCTTCCCAAAAGTATCAGGACAACGATGGCGGAGGAAGTATCGAAGTAGACGGAAGGAGCGCTAAACCCCTTTATCAGGAACATGGACGGGAAAAAAGTTGCCAGCACGCTGTACGTATAGGCGGCGGATGTTCCCACCGCTATGAGCGTGTTCATATCGGTGGTGCGGTGTCTGGCCGCGGAGACGGCCCCCCGGTAAAATTGTCTGCCTATCCAGAACTGCACCGGGGTGGCAAGGGCAAACTGGATAAGAAAACCGGTCTGAAGCGGTATGTGAAATGGAAAGAGTGCATCCAGCCCCAGCATGCGCCAATACATGACGAGAAAGATAGGCAAAGTAAGGAGAGCGCCTGCCAGGACCCTGTTTTTAAGGCCTTTGTAATGGGCTTCTCTTTCCCTCTGCTCCCTGGAGACGGCGTCTTCCCCTGCCAGCACCTCCGCTGCTTCGAACCCCGCGCCTGCCACCGCCTCCCTGAGCTCCTTCAGGCCGGTTATCGACGGGATGTATTCGACAGTGGCCTTTTCGGCGGCGAAATTCACCTGTGCGGATATTACTCCGTCCATCTTCGCAAGCACCCTCTGCAGGCGGGCCGCACATGCCGCGCAGGACATGCCTTTTATGGGGATGGAAACCGATGATGCGGAAACTCCGTATCCAAGCTTCTTTATCGTATCGATAAAATCGGCTGCGGAGGCTGAATCCGGGTCAAAAAGCAAATGTACGCGTCCGGCTGCAAAGTTGATGGAGGCCTCTTTCACACCCGGGGTTTTTGCCAGGGCGGATTCTATCCTCGCGGCACAGGCTGCACAGCTCATGCCTGTAACCGGGATGTCTATGCGCTTTTGCTCCATACATAATATTACCCTTAACCGGCCTCCTGTTTCACCGCGGAGCCCAGAAGCCAGATGCCGTCCCACTGCCACCGGCCGGAAAGCCTGAAGCCGGACTGCAAGAGATATCCGGTAAACTCTTCAGCGCTGAACATGCCTCCTTCCGGGTGTTTTGTTACCGCCTTCACCGGAGGGCTCTCAAGAAACCCCTTCAAGAGCTCGTCAAAAAAATATTCTCCCTCCGGCCTTAAAACACGTTTTATCTCGCGTATCGCCTTCCGCCAATCCTCTGTGTGATGGATCACTCCGAATGCAAACACCGCATCATACCGGCCGTCAGGTTCGCCGGCAAGGTCCGTGGCGCTCTCCAGCCTGAATTCCACTTGGCCGCCATATCTTTTCCCTTGTGAAAGGCGTTTCCTTGCCCGTTCGATCTGAGCAGGGTCTATGTCGGTTGCCGTCACCTTTCCTGCCCCGAAGAGCCCCATTATTACCTGGACGCCCCTGCCGTTTCCGCAGCCAAGCTCAAGGCAAAGTGGATACCTTTCCTTCAACGCCATGGACCTCAGCCTTGGGCCCTCCACCTTTTTTTGTAAAAGGGCCCTCATGGGGCTGTTGGTCATGAGTCTTTCGAAAAAATTGATGTTCATGTGTCCGGGAAAAGAGGAAAAAGGGACAGTGCCGCTCCTTTTTTATTTCGTTGCCCAGTTTTTCAGGGTGGGCATTTTCTCCCGGATCTTTATCTTCAGGCCCATTATATCGGACTTCAGTTTTGAAAGCTCTGCAGGTGTGGTCTTCGGGTTTCTGAAAGCCTCGAAATATTCGAATTCCTTCATGACCAGGTTTTTCCTGAGGGAGGCCGTTGAGTCGAGGAATGCCTTGATTTCGGGGTCCTGCAGGGCGTTTCTTATCATGCTTCTCATCATGGCTTTCATGAACTCCATTTTCAGCACGGGGGATATTTCCATGCCGGAAAGCCCGCCCATCATCATCCCGCGCTCCACCTCTCCATGCGGTGCCCAGCGCAGTGTGCCCCAGGCGCCCATGCCGCTTCTCATGCCCCCGGCCATGCCCCATTTCATGTAAGAGGGGCACTTGGCGCAATATCCGCCCATCATGCCGCCCATCGGAATGCTCGTGTCGTCTGCCGCAAGCGCAATGCCGGAGGCCAAAAAGGCAGCCGCCAACGCCAGCACCGCTAAAAAAAGGGTTTTTGTCTTTGTCTTTCTCATGAAAAATTCCTCCAGTTTTTTGAAAAATTTTTTTCTTTTCCCGGACAGACCTTTTTTGTGAGTTCCAGCGGGACAGAGAGAAAAAAACGCGCGGTTTTTACTTTTTATTCAGATTCTATCATCCAAACCGGAATTTGCAACATATGGAGATGCTTCATGGACCCTGGCCCCGAAATTCTCCGATGCTTCCCCGGCGATGGCTTCAGCATTATGCCTGTATTTTGGGGAATAATGCATGATATGGAGGTTTTTGACCCCGGCTTCCCTGGCGATCCTTCCAGCCAGGCCCGCTGTCAGATGGTTTCTCTCCCTCGCCCTTTCCATGTCTTCGTCAAGGAAATATGCCTCCAGGTAAAGTGCGTCCGACCCGGACGCAAGCGCGATTATCTTTTGTATGTTTTCCGCGGTCGGAGAGGAATCCATGACATAGGAGACCTTCTGGCCGCGGGTGATCATGGCGATCCTGCCTTTAAGCTCTCCAAGCTCCATTTCTGTCTTGTGCTGCCCGGCTGATATTGAAAAAAGGGCGTCCTCCGGCCAGCCGGCCCGTATTCTTTTTTTGAATTCCGTAAGCCACGGGCCGGGCTCAAGTCCCATGGCCGAAAGCCGGGACTTGTCTATGTTTATATGGAAGTCTTCCTCCAGGCTCCAGCCGATGGACTCTATGTCATGCTCTAGGACGGCCGCTTTTATCTTGAAATAGTCGTTCCTTGAAACGGTGCCGTCAAGGGGCTTTTTTACCGTGGGATACTCCCTGGGCGCAAATCCGTCCTTTGCCTGAAAGCCCACGTGCCTTATCATGTCTCCGGTAATGCCGTACGCCTCTATGTTCAGCGGGTAATTGCTGATCAGGTTCCATGCGTATCCTTTCAGCTTGCCCGCCACGCACTCAATGATATTGGAAGGGCCGAATATCCTGAGCGGGGCAGTGCTGCCAAGCATGTTTCTCAGAAGGTGGTCAAACCCTATGAAATGGTCTATATGGGTATGCGTTACGAACGCGTCCGTAACTTTGGAAATGAGGCCGGCGGGCAGGCCGTTCAGAGTGCCCAGGTCAAAGAGGATAGCCCTTTTCTCCCGCAGGAGCCGGACATAGACGCAAGGGTCCTCGAATGGGCCGTTAACCGTCCTATGCAGAAATGTTGGTTTTATAATTTTCTAGTATAATAAAAAAAACATAATCTTTTTCGTATTTTCCTTCTGGACAGGAGGTCTGAGTGCCTGAACTTCGAAAAGACCCTATATTGGGAAGATGGGTGATAATTTCGGTCGAGAGAGGGAAAAGGCCAAAGGATTTCCCCCCTGTGATCCATAAGAAGAAAGGTGGGTTCTGCCCTTTTTGTCCGGGCAATGAATATACCACACCGGCCGAGATAGTTGCGTTCAGGCCGGAGGGGGGAGAGTCAAACGGGCCCGGATGGACATTGAGGGTTATGCCAAACAAATTCCCGGCCCTTGAGCCTAACGGTAAGATCTCAAAAAGCGGCGAGGGCATGTTCGACAAGATGGGCGGGATAGGGGTGCACGAGGTCATAGTGGAAAACCCGGACCACTTCCTCTCTCTCTCCACAATGCCTGAAAAGTCCGTGGAGGACACCCTGTGGGCCTATTTCATCCGGCTTACCGAGCTAAAGAACGATCCGAGGATAAAATATGTCCTTATCTTCAAGAACGAGGGGGAAGCGGCAGGGGCCTCCCTGGAGCACAGCCATTCCCAGATCATCGGGCTGCCGATAGTGCCCCGCACCGTAAGGGACGAGCTGCAGGGGGCCAGGCTCCACTACGACATGAAGGAACGGTGCATATTTTGCGACATAATCTACCAGGAGCTGGCAGACGGCAAAAGGGTAGTGGCGGAAAATGAGGATTATGTTGCGCTGTCGCCTTTTGCGCCAAGGTCACCTTTTGAGACCTGGATACTGCCTAAAAGCCATGAGGCGGCCTTCGGCCCCCGCCAGAAGAGCTTCAAGGGGCTGGCCGAGATGCTGCAGAGGATACTCAAGCAGTTCGATGCCCTTCTTGAATCACCCCCCTATAATTACATAATACATACCGCGCCTTTCTCCGAAGAGCAGAGCGAATACTTCCACTGGCATATAGAGATAATGCCCAAGCTGACAAAGTTCGCCGGTTTCGAGTGGGGATCGGGAATTTACATAAACCCGACGCCTCCCGAGGAGGCGGCCCGGTTTATGAGAGGTACTTTTTAAGTGGATTCCACAAGGGGGACCTTCTGAGTTAATGAACGTTATCATGGCCGCGCCTGAGGCATTTCCCTACGCAAAGACAGGCGGGCTGGCGGACATGGCCGGGACGCTCGCAAAAGAGCTTTCCCGGCTGAAGATAAATGTGCTGCTGATCATGCCGTTTTACAGGGTGGTAAAGGAGAGCATAACCCCGGAGGACCTTGGCAAATCCTTTGCGGTGGAGATCGGAGGGGAGCGCATTTCCGGACGCCTATACCGTGACGGCAAAAACAGAAACCCCGGCGCCGTTTTTATCGGGTGCGACAAATTTTATGACAGGCCGGAGCTCTACGGCACGCCTTCGGGCGATTATCCTGACAACGCCCAAAGGTTCATTTTTTTCGCCCGGGCCGTTTTCGAGGCGGCAAGACTTCTGGACTTCAGGCCTGACGTTATTCATTGCCACGACTGGCAGACCGGCCTTGTACCCCTTTATCTCAGAAAGTTTTACGGCAAAAACGGCTCTTTTTCCTTTTTCGG
>JAKAJM010000050.1 GCA_021813765.1 Nitrospirota bacterium | reverse complement strand
CTTACCGCGGCGCCGTATTTTTCAATGGCGGTGGCAAAGGCCTCGTAGAGCGGCACCGTGCCTACCGGAAGCGCCACGGCGTCCATCACGGCCCGCCTTATGGCGGCGATGTCCCCGCCAACGCTAAGGTCCATAAGCGTGTCCGCGCCGTACCTTTCGGCCACGCGCGCCTTCTCCACCTCCATCTGAATGTCCGCGATAGAGGTGGATGTGCCTATGGAGGCGTTTACCTTCGTCCTGAGCCCGCCCCCTATGCCGGTTATCCTGCCTTTCCTGTTGCGGTTTGCCGGTATGACCACCTGCCCCCTTGAGATGCGCTGCCTGAGGGCCTCCGCGTCCAGCCCCTCCTGCCTTGCGACTTCCTTTATCTCCTCCGTTACCTCGCCCGCCAGGGCCCGTTCAAGCTGGGTCATTTCAAAAAAGACCTCCTTTCTGATAGGGAAAATTTTGTTTTGGTGTAATTCATTCCGGCCGGAATTTTATCCTGAATAAAAACGGGCGTAATCTTTCTTGAAAAGGATTCCAGACGCGCTTCGCTTGCGGGAATGGCGCGGGTAAACCGGATAAACACATGCAATGTGTCATTCCGGCTTGTCCGGAATCCTTCTTTGCAAGATAAATAAAATATCCCCAGGGCGGCTTTTCCACTTCCAGCCCTGGGGATATACTGGTTTTTGTGTTCTTTGAGGCCCTTTGCCTTCAAGAAAAATTTCCTCCGCGGGAAACGGGCTTTTGTTTTGCCCTTTTTCGGGTCCAGGCAGGTCTTCTGGCTCAGGTTCTTCCTACTTGCCGGGGCCTTCCCGGGGCCTTCAACAGCCCCAGTGGCCAAGCTTTCCGGCTTTCGTCCCCTTTACAGCGGCGGGACCGCTCCCGGTTCGGATGCCTCAAAAAGCGAGACCTTTACGGGATTCCCTTTTAAGCCTTGCGGCGCCTGAATTAATTTTCCACTTACGTTATATACTTTGAATGCCTTTTTTGTCAATCTGCTGATTTCAGGACAAACGGTTTTTCCGCCTTTCAGTGCTCGAACTTTTTCGGGAACTGCCTTATGAGCCCCTTTCCAAGCACCATGGCAATGTCTATTACCTGGTTTTCCATGTCCTGCCAGGTCTTTGCCTCCGCCTTGTAATCGTTTGCGGCTATCTGGTTTATCTGGTCCATATGGTAGGCCACGTGTGCGTCAAGGGCGGAGATCATCTCGCCCCTCGGCCAATTTTTAGGATTTGCCGCGCTCAGGAAATCGGCGATCTCGACAACGTTCTTTTTCATTACCCGCATGGCGGCGTTCTGGGCTGCCCTGTTTTTTGCAAATGTAGCCTCCATGTAAGCCTTTATGGCCTTGTAATGCCCTGCCAGAAGCTCAAAGAGCCTGTCCGAAGCCTTTTTCCCGTAGAACGGCTTTATTGCGCCGGCGATTTGCCTTGCGTTACTGACCACATTTTCCTCCGCGACCTTTGCGGCCGCGGTGTTGCCGTCCTTTGTGGCCATCACGACGTTTCTGACCCAGAAGATGTGGTTTATCCATGCCTGTCCGAACGTCCGCAGCATGGCGGCCGACTTAGGCGTGATCTTTATTCCGGTTATCTCTTCTTTTGCGTGCGCGTTTTGCGCCGAAAAGATCATCAACAAGGCAAGTGCAGTAAACAGGGTTCTGGAAAGCGGTCTCTTCATTTTCAGACTCTCCTTTCATGTTTTTTGTTTTTTTGTGTTTTGTGTTTTGTGTAACTTCTATCAGCAATTTGCCCTTTCGTCAACAAAATGAAGGAAGCGGTACAGCCGAGCGCACAGTCCGGCAGGTCAACTGCCTCGGGTCTGCATAATATTAACCGCCTCAAAATAATTTACGGATTGGTCTTTTTCGTCATGCCCGGGGACCTTGATCGGGCATCCATTTTAACTTGGATTCCCGCTAAAGACATTAATGACGTCACGGAATATGAAAGCGGGCCGATGGAGTGAGAGAGTATGGTTGATATATCTTCTTGGTGCCGGTGGGGGGAGTCGAACCCCCACGAGGTTGCCCTCACCGGATTTTGAGTCCGGCGCGTCTGCCAGTTCCACCACACCGGCTGTGTGGACTTCTTTTGGCCTGAATCTCAGCAAATAGTGTAACAGAATTCCGGAAGCGAATCCAAAAAGCAGTTCAAAGTTGTTCCAGGCGGGGCCTTTGCTAGAATCGGGTTAAGGTCCATTAAAAACAAGGAGGCCAATCATGCCCATCCGCTCTGCTGATCTGCCGGCGAAACCGCTTTCGCCAAGGCCGGTTTTGGCCGTTGTCCTTGGCCTCCTGTTTCTGGGCTCTTTCCACTATTGCTACGGCCTGAAGCTCCTTGGCGGGGCCCAAAAAAATTCCGCCTCGGTTTTGGAGTACCATAACGGCCCAAAGCGCCTGGGCGTCTATATAGACCCGGCATTGACCAAAGCCGCCGCCCGGTCGCTCCATTTGGACCCCTCGTTCAGGGCGCACATCAAGGGGGCGGTTTACGCGCAGCTTCTCTATGTGGCGCAGGGCAGCGGGAAAGGAATTATCATCGCGGCAAGCGAGGAAAATGAAGTGGCCGCTTTCGATGCCCTAACAGGCAAAACCATATGGAAGCGAAGTCTTGGCGTTCCCGTGCCGCTTTCAAAGCTCCCATGCGGCAACATAAACCCGCTTGGCATAACCGGCACGCCGGTCATGGACAGGTCATCCGGCACGATATACCTGGATGCAATGACAACCCCGGACGGAGGCGCCACAAAGAGGCACCTTGTCTATGCCCTTTCGGTAAAAAACGGCTCCGTGGTCCATGGCTGGCCGGTTGATGTATCTGCCAGGGCAAGGCATGGAAAGATCGCCTTTGACTCCTCGGTCCAGAACCAGCGCGGCGCGCTGGCCCTCGTGAAGGGGATGGTATATGTCCCTTACGGCGGTTTTTTTGGCGACTGCGGCCATTACAGGGGGTGGCTCATAGGGATCGGGGCATCGAAACCGGCCTCTCTCAAGGCCTGGGCCACGGCTTCCATAGGCGGCGGAAGCTGGGCGCCTGGCGGCGTGGCGTCGGAGGGTGGCAGGCTTTTTATCTCCACTGGCAACACCATTGGCGCTGGCAGGTGGTCCGGAGGCGAGGCGGTCCTCCGCTTTGGCGCCGGTCCGGTATTCAGCGGAAAGCGGGCAGATTATTTCACCCCGGAGAACTGGAAAAAACTGGACGAGGCTGACGCCGATCTTGGCGGTGCAGGCCCAATCCTTCTGGACCTCCGCCGCAGGGACGGTAAAACGTACAGGCTTGTTGTGGCGCTCGGCAAGGACGGCAAAATATATCTTTTAAACAGGGACAACCTGGGGGGGATGGGCGGGCAGATGGCCGCCGTCAGGGTGTCTTCCAGCAAGATAATCGGGGCCGCGGCGGCATATACCACTGCCCGTGGAACATATGTGGTCTTCAAGGGAAAAGGGATTCACTGCCCGCGCGGACAGTCGGGCGGCCTTACGGCGGTACGGCTTGTTGCAGGCCCCGGACTTTCGGTAAAAACAGCCTGGTGCGCGGACCAGCACGGAATGGGCTCTCCAATGGTCACCACTACCGACGGGCATTCAAACGCGATCGTTTGGAGCGTGGGAGCGGAGGGCGACAACCGCCTGCACGGGTTCGACGGCGATACCGGGCGCGTGATCTACTCCGGCGGAAAAGGGGCCGCCATCGGCCTGGTGCGCAGGTATCAGACGCCCATCCTGGCAGGAGGGCGCATATATGTTGCCGCCGATGGCGTCATAAAGGCATTCATCAGGTAGGAATTTTATATGCCGTCTTTTAAAGCAAACGGGAATTCACTTCACTGTTAGTGAAGTCCTGTTGCCGTCATTCCCGCGGCGCACTGCACTGGCATCTGGCAGCATTTTTTTCCGCTACTGCCTGCCAGGCATGCCCTTCATCCTTATATAGTTTTCGATGCTCCTGTCGTAAGTCCTTTCGTACTGGGCATTGAAATAGCAGGCGGGCAGCTCGCCGTTTTCCCTGTGGTGCTCCAGGCACAGGCAGCATTTCCCCTTCCTGCTGCAGGAGTAGGTGCAGTTGCAGCGCGCTTTGTTCTTTTCGACTGTGCACTCCATGGCTTTTGACCTCCGGTTATCCAGGAAATTTCAAAAAACTTTTATTTGCCAATGCAGAACTCGCTGAATATGATGTCAAGTATATCATCGTTGCTGACCTCTCCTGTAATGCTCCCAAGCTGCCGCAGGGCCTCTGAAAGCTCCAGGGAGATTATCTCCCCGGGCAGTCCGGAGCCTATGGCCTCAAGCGCCCTGCCAAGCTCCCTCCTGGCCTGGTCAAGCGCCGTTTTATGGCGAAGGCTTGTCACTAGAAGGCCTTCTGCCGCGCCGTCCCTTGGTTTGAAGGCCCCGGTTATGGCCCCCTTCAACTCCTCAATGCCCTCGCCTGTCTTCGCTGATACGCATACCTCCGGCCAGCCTGCGGGGAAAACAGCCGAGGACATCTTACAATTGTTTTTTCCTTGAAACAGGTCCTTCTTGTTTATTACGAGGATAACCTTTTTGCCCCGCTCTTTTATCCGCTGGATTACTCCAAGGTCCTCTTTATTGGGCTCCGAGCTTCCATCCAGCACGCACAGGACAAGGTCCGCCTCCTCCATGGCCGCCAGGCTCCTTTTTATCCCTTCCGCCTCGGGCCTGTCCATGGCCTCCCTTATGCCGGCGGTGTCCATTATCCTGAGGGCATGGCCGCCCAGGTTTATATATTCCGATATTACGTCCCTGGTTGTCCCGGGGATGTCGGTCACTATGGCCCGCTCCCGGCTCAAAAGGGCGTTCAGCAAAGAGGATTTCCCGACGTTGGGTTTGCCCAGAATGGCGGTTTTGATGCCGTCCGCAAGGAGCTTTCCTTCTTCGTAGCTGTCTGAAAGCGTGCCCAGATTGCGGACTATCTCCTCTAGCCCCCGGGTGATGCCGGCAATCTCATCCGGCTCTATCTCCTCCTCCGGAAAATCTATGGAGGCCTCCACGTGGGCGCAGATGCGGGCAAGCCGCCCGGTTTCTTTTTTTATCCTTGCGCCAAGCCCTCCCTTCAGCTGGGCAAGCGCCGCCTGGCTGGCCGCATCGGACCTGGCGCGGATGACCGAGAGGACCGCCTCGGCCTGGGTGAGGTCAATCCGTCCCCCGAGAAACGCCCTCTTTGTGAACTCCCCGGGCAGCGCAAGCCGCGCCCCTTCCCGGAGCACAAGCTCCATCGTCTGCGCAAGGGGGTTTGCGCCGCCGTGGCAGTTTATCTCCACCATGTCCTGGCAAGTATAGGTGTTTGGCGCCCTCATGACCGAGACAAGCACCTCGTCTACCTGCCGCCCGGTATCAGGGTCCGTTATAAATCCATAAAGCATGCGGCGCGACTTCACCGCCAGGAGGTCTTTCTCTTTTTTTCTGCCGGCAGGTGAAAAAAATATCCTGGAGGTTATGGACAGTGCGCCGGCCCCGCTCAGGCGGACGATGCCAATGCCGCCTTCTCCGGGCGGGGTGGATATGGCCGCTATTGTGTCATTGCCGGGCATAATATAAAATTAATCAATCGTATGCCGTATTGTCCACTTCAGGAGGGGAGAGTTTTTGTCTTTAAAAGTAAAAGTCCTTAACCCGTGAAGCCAAGACTGAGCCAGAACTTTCTTTTTGACCCCTCCATACTCAGGCGCATAGCCGATGCATCGGGCATCTCCGGGCAGGACACTGTGGTCGAGATAGGCCCTGGCCTTGGGACGCTCACGAAAGAGCTGCTCCAAAGGGCCGCAAGGGTTGTAGCGATAGAGCTGG
The DNA here is from genome assembly GCA_021813765.1 of Nitrospirota bacterium. Classification (GTDB taxonomy): domain Bacteria; phylum Nitrospirota; class Thermodesulfovibrionia; order Thermodesulfovibrionales; family JdFR-88; genus JAKAEG01. Next base: position 12,916 of record JAKAJM010000050.1, on the reverse strand, counting down.
ATGAAAAGCTCTATCAAAACCTGAAGGAGAAGATGCCGCCGGAGCGGTTCCAGGTCTTCCATGCCGACGCCCTGGAGTTCCCGTATGATGAGCTTGGGCGGTTCAAGGTGGTCTCCAACATCCCCTATCACATTACAACTCCGGTTATATTCCGCCTGCTTGAGGAAAAAGGGCTTGAGTCCATGACGCTCACCATACAAAAGGAGGTGGCCCGAAGGATAGCGGCCGGGCCAGGCGGAAAGGATTACGGCGTTCTTTCCCTTGCCGTGCAGTACAGGGGGAACCCGCGCATAGCCTTTACCATACCAAAAGGGGCCTTCAGGCCCGTCCCCAAGGTGGACTCCGCCTGCATACGCATAGATATATATGAAAGGCCCCCGGTTGAGGTCCCGGATGCAGGCCTCCTGTTCTCCCTCATACGTGGGGCTTTTGCCCAAAGGAGAAAGACGATGGAAAACGGGATAAAAAAACTCTGCCCAAGGCCCGCGGAGGCCCTGGAAAAGGCCGGCATAGACCCCAAAAGAAGGCCTGAGACATTGAGCCTGGAGGAGTTCGCGCGGCTTACCCGGGAGGTTTTTGTTTTGGATTGATTCAAAAAAAGATGACCTAGGTTCTTTAGCGGGGCGGGGTGAACATCTTAAGCCACCCGTCAAATATTTTTAGCTTGTCGTCCCCGTAGCGCGAAATGGATGCCTTTACCTCCTCAAGCGGTTTTTCCTTCAGAGGGTCTTTGCCCTTGGAATAGAATTTATCGGCAAAGCATATGATTACCTCCCCGATGCTGCGGGGAGACATGTCTCTTTCAGGTACGGGGAGCTTTTGCCGCCTTATATCATCCACGGTGAGGCCCACCCCCACATGCCTTTCGGCCACAAGGGCATGGTCCGGCAGTCCTTCCCTCTCAAGCAGTTCTCTGCCCAGGTAACCGTGGCAAATGTACGGCTTGTCCCCGAAGCAGCCTATCTTTGGCGCATTGGCAAGAAAGATGCCTATATCGTGGAGCATGGCGGCCTCCCTGATGAAGTCTTCGTCAACCGTTTCCCCGTTTTTTTGGGCAACACGGGCCGCCTGCAGCGCCTTTTCAGCCACTTTTTCCGAATGGGCTACGAGAAGCCCGTGGGCAAGCGAGCCAGGCTTGTAATATTTTTCGATCAATTCCAGCGGGTCCATGGTCAATTAGTTTAGCATGCGCCGGCCCAAGGGCGGCTGCCGCGGCCTTTTCGCAAAATTGAAAATATAATGCTTTTCAGGTATCCTAAATCTATATCGAATCAGGCTTTGGAGGTTAAGAATGTTCACTATAACGGATGCCGCCGCCAACAAGGCGAAGGAGATGTTGAAGGCCGAGGGCAAAGAGAACTTTGGCCTGAGGGTGTATACCGTTCAAGGTGGTGGCTGAGGCTGCGGACCTTCCTATGGAATAGGAATAGAAGAGAGTGCAAGCAACGGCGACGAGGTCGTGGAGAAAAACGGTCTTAAGGTGTTCATTGACGCCAGGACTTCCACCAGCCTGAGCGGTATGCAGATGGATTTTGTGGAGGAGAAGGAAGGCTCGGGCTTCGTGCTCAAGGGCCAGTCGTCCGGCCCCGCGCGCGACTGCTCCAGCTGCGGGCATTGATCAGCGGCTGATGTTCCCCTACCAAAGACCAAGAAGACTCAGGTCCAGCGAAACGATCCGGAGGATGCTGAGGGAGACATCCCTCAGCCCTTCGGATTTTATTTATCCCCTGTTCGTGACCGAGGGCAAGGGCGTCAGAAAAGAAATATCTTCCATGCCCGGCTGCTTCCAGGAGTCCCTCGACAAGGCCGTTGAAAACGCCAGGGAGACGGTCTCCCTTGGAGTCCCCTCCGTCATCCTTTTTGGCATACCGGAGCACAAGGACGAAAAGGGCTCCGGGGCCTACGATGAAAACGGGATAATACAGCGGGCCGTAAAAGAGCTTAAAAGCGCCATCCCCGAGTTGTATGTCATAACCGATGTATGCCTCTGCGAATATACGGACCACGGGCATTGCGGCGTAATCAGGAACGGGGATGTGGCAAACGATGAGACCGTGGACCTGCTTGTGAAAGAGGCCCTTTCCCATGCCCGCGCCGGTGCCGACATGGTCGCCCCTTCCGACATGATGGATGGCAGGGTGGGGGCGATAAGGGACGCCCTGGACGAAGAGGGTTTCAGCAACGTGCCGGTCATGAGCTACTCTGCCAAGTACGCCTCCGCGTTTTACGGGCCTTTCAGGGAGGCCGCCGAGTCCACTCCGCAGTTCGGGGACAGGCGCTCCTATCAGATGGACCCGCCAAACAGGAGGGAAGCCTTGAGGGAGGCCGCGCTGGACATAGAGGAGGGCGCCGATATCATAATGGTAAAGCCGGCCCTTGCCTATCTGGACATAATAGCGGATTTGAGGAGCGCTTTTGATGTGCCTGTTGCGGCCTATAACGTAAGCGGCGAATACAGCCTTATAAAGGCCGCCGGACAGCTTGGGTGGGTGGACGAAAAGCGCGTCATGATGGAGTCTCTCATTTCTATAAAGCGGGCCGGAGCCGACCTCATCCTCACGTATTTCGCAAAAGACGCGGCAAGGCTTCTGAACGGCTAGATGGCATTTTTCATTTAAAAATAAATTAAAAAAATCCCGGTGCGGCACCGGGATTTTTTATTTTTCAGCCCTTGTTGTTTTCCGGCCCTACTTTCTCATTGATATCTGCCCCCGGATCTCTCCCCCGGGGTGGGCCTTTGTGTGGACGTTCACATAGGTGTCTCCCGTCTCCATCTCCCGTACCAGGTCCTTGACGGTTTTCCCCTTGTAGGGCTCCATCAGATCCTTTTTCGTGATAATCCCCCTCGCCAGCACGCCGCTGAACTTGCCTTTTTTCATGTGGAGGACGTGGAGCATCGCTACAGGAGGGCCGTTTTTCCCCTTTGCGCCAAGGTGTATGTGGGCCATGGTCACATCCTCAATGTCCTTGACGTGGATTATATACCGGATTTCCCCGGTCTTCATGTTCGTGAAGAACAGGGCGCGGCCGGAAGCGCTGGTTGTTACGGGCGGAACCTCGGCGGCGCCCGAAAGCTTCGCCGAAAAAGACATCTTTCCCTTTGCCATCGAAACGGCCGGGAAGGAAAGGAGCGCGGCGGCAAGCAGGACCACCATTTGGATTCGTATCAGTTTCAGATTTTTCATCTCTTTCCTCCGTAACGGTGCTTTTTCTTTTTTTGCTTCGCTTTTTTTCTAACTATAACTATCTTCTATTACAGGTTCCGGGGTGTGTCAATAGAGTTTTTTGGTGGGAAAACGGAGGGAAGAACCCTTTTTTATTTTTCAGATGAGCCCTCTTTCCAGAAAGCTGTAATAGCCTTTTCTTGATACTATCAGATGGTCATGGACCTTGAGCTGGAGGCTCTTTGCCGCCATCTTCAGCGCCTCGGTAAGCATGATGTCCTCTTTGGAAGGGTTGAAGCTGCCGCTTGGATGGTTATGGACGAATATCATGGCGCTGGCCTTGTAATGGAGCGCCCGCTCCATGACCTTGCGCGGGTACACGACCGCCTGGTCGACTGTGCCCTCCTGTATGACCTCGTCCCCAACCATTTCGTTTCTGGCATTCAGGAATATGGCCCGGAACTGCTCGTCCTTGAGTCCTTTCATCTCGGCCATGCAGTAATCGATTAGCGCCATGGTACTGGAGATGGTCTTTTTCTTTACCAGGCTCCGTTTCAGGTAAAGACCCATGCAGGCCTTCAGGAGGTTCAGGAAGGTCGCGGAGTTCTCACCCATGCCTTTGACCTTTACAAGCTCGGAGAAGGGGGCGTCCAGCACGCCCTGGAAGCCTCCGAACCTTGCCGTCAGCTCCTTGGCCAGGGGCTTTACATCCTTTCTTGGTATAGCATAAGTAAGCAGAAGCTCAAGGGCCTCGTATTCGTTGAAGCCCGCGAATGAGGTCTTTCTGAACCGCTCTCTGAGTCTCTTCCTGTGCAGGATGTAGTGGGCCTTGTTCTGGCCTTGCATGGGTTCTTTATGTTCTTTAGCTTCGTGCATATGGTCTTACCTTCCTCCGCTTTTTGCGGAAAATTGAACATCCTTCCTGCGCGTCCCACGGGACCGGGCATCATGGACGGAAGTATTATAGAAGGTATCACCAGGAGGAAAAAAGCACCCGCAGGTTGTGGAGCTCCTCCCCCGGCCCCGCCGGGTCTTCCCTGAGCTCCATATCTTTCCATGTCTTTATGTGGACGCCCTTTGCGTAGAAGCTGGCTTTGACCGCGCCGTCCGTGCCGGTCTCAAGTACCCTGGCGCCCAGGTCCCTGAGCGCCTGAAGGGCTTTTGCCCTTTGCTGCCCCGGGCCCGAGTGGTTGTCCTCCTTTGAGACCACGGCGAATGCCGGGCGCACAGCCCCGATGAAGGAGCGCCAGCAGGCCGTCTGCCCGGCATTATATGGCACCTTTAAGACGTCGCAGCGCAGAAGTCCGCCCAGGCGCAGCATGTCCTCCTGTGCGGCCTGGCTGACATCCCCGGCAAAGAGGGCGCTTTTCCCCCATCTGTCCTCTATTTTGAGCACCAGCGAGCTGTTGTCTATGGCGCGCGAAAGGGGCCCGCGCAATGGGAAAAACCCGGCATACGGATGCAGCACCGTTATCCTGTATGAACCGCTGCCTTCACTGCCTTCGATATATTGGCCCCGGGAGAGCTTCTCTTCCGGTATGCCGGGGAAAGCCCTCCTGTCCAGCAGGAGCATGCCGTTGTCCCATATCTGCCCGATGCGGTAGCGGCTTGCAAGGTAAGCGGCGCCGCCCGTGTGGTCATGCCGGGCCAGACTGAGGACAAGATAATCTATGCGGTTTTTGCCCATGTACTGAAGAAACTCCGAGGTCTGCCTGCCATCCGTCCCGGTGTCTATGACAGCCGTTTTCCCGTCCGGAAGCTCAGCCACGGCCGACTCCCCGGCACCGTCATCAAGGAAGGTGATATCCAGCCCCCTGCCGCCGGAAGCGGAAAAAATGCCCCCGTACAGATGAAGCCCCGCCCATATGGCAAAAGGCAGGACCGCCAGGACGATGAAGACCTTTCTTTTACTGTACAGCCATGCGGCCAGAAAACCATAGAAGACCAGCAGGAAACCGGCTGGGAAGGCCGCAATACGAGGACAGACGCGGGGGATGGAAGAAAAAAAACGAGCCATGCTTATCGAGGCATGCGCGAGCCAGTCCGAAAGAAAAGGAAGCGGGTACCAGCCCGAAAACAGATAAATGAAGCCGGACAAAACGGCAACCGGCACAAGCAGAAAGCCCGCCACAGGCACTACGGCCAGGTTGGCCGCCGGAGATATTAGCTGCACCCGATGGAAATAGTATGCGATAAGCGGCGTGAGCCCCGCGGTGATCGAAAAGCTGAGCACGATCACCCGTATGGCGCGTTTTTTTATAAAATGGAGCATGGCTTTTCCGCCGCCCCTTTCGCTTTCAGCTTTTTCTTTTTCCCCTTCTTCTTTCTTTTCTTGGCCGGAGACAAAAAGCCCGATGAGCAGGACCGAAAGGAAAGAAAGCTCAAAAGACAGATCGAAGATAACGTCCGGACGCCACAGGACAAGGACAAAGGCGGCAAAGGCAAGCGTTGTCTGCCAGGCCTTCCTTCTGCCAATGAGGAGCCCAAGCAGAAAGAAGCTTATCATTATGAAGGCCCGCACGGCGGGTACCCTCATGCCGGAAAGCAGAAGATAACCGGATAGGAGCGGAAAGCTTGCGAGCGCGGCGGTTTGAGCGGGGCTTATGTGGAGCGTCATGCGCTCAAGCCACTTAAGCGGAAAGGACCAAAGCAGCGCCCTTACCAGTAAAAATATGCACAGGCTGAAAATTCCGAAGTGCATGCCGGCTATGCTTATCAGGTGCGCCAGTCCGCACCTGCCAAAGCTTCGCCTGGTCCGCCAGTCCAGCATGGAGCGCTCGCCGGTCGTTATGGCCATCAGCAGCCCGGCCTCTTGCGCCTGGAAGTTTTTTGCGTAATATCTGTCGAGCCTTGCCCTTAAGCGTTCCGGCCAGGGGGCGGTCCCGCAGGAGATGCTCCTCTGGACTTGGGCGCCCGGCCTTAAAGGGAAATCCGGGGCGCCCGGGTCCAGCCTGGGAGGCGGCAGGGAGAGTTTCGCTTTAATTCTGTATAGCCTTCCGGGGCGGAAAGGATATTCCGTGTAGATGCGGACCTGGTTAAATGGAGGGAGTTTTTGTTTTTTTGGGTCCGCAGGGTTAAGGATGGCGAATCGTTTTACCGTGAAGGACTGGGAAAAACCAAATCGCCTTCGTACCGGGACCGAGGCATAGCCCTCCAGGGCCGCCTCGAAATGGCCCCCCGCAAAAGAGGGCGGGGGCTGATGCCTCCAGGCTGCATAGAGGCCTCCTGCGATAACAAGCGGAATGAAAATATATCTTTTTTTAAGGCCGAAAGCGGCAAAAAGAAAAAGGCCGGCCATGGCTGTAAGATAGGGCAGGTATTGAGCGCTTTTGAAAAGAGCCACCCCACCCATGAACGAGACAAAGGCTGCCCATAGCATAGGTGCGTATTATATCAGTAGGCAGGCGGCAAAGTGGCAAGGGACGAAAGAAAAAAACCGGTTTTTTGATTTGACCGGATCAGGCGGTCTTTTCCCTTATGAACGAGGATATCTGCCGGACCAGCCTGTTTACGGTCCCTCCGTCCTTGCCTTCCACCATCACCCTTATCTTTGGCTCCGTGCCCGAGGGGCGCACAAGGACCCTTCCGTTTCCCCCCAGTTCCTTTTCCACATTTCTTATCAGTGCATCAAGGCCGGGTATGCTCGAGGGGTTCACCTTGCTCTTTACCGTCACGTTTTCGAGCACCTGGGGGTAAACCGGTATGGGGGCTTTAAGCTCGGAGAGGGGAAGTCCCAGTTTTTTGACCAGGTAAACCATGTGCAGGGCCGTTATGGGTCCGTCGCCCGTACTGTTTAAGTGGAGGTTTACTATATGCCCGGACTGTTCACCGCCCAGGGCGAAACCGCCTTTGAGCATCTGCTCGGTGACGAACCTGTCCCCGACGTTCGTCCGAAGGAATTTTATCCCATGCCCTTCCAGGAACCGTTCGACCCCAAGGTTGCTCATGACCGTGGAGACCACCGTTTCGCCTGGAAGCCTTCCTTCGTTTTTAAGCTCGAGGGCCCATATGCCGATCATGTGGTCGCCGTCGACGGTCCCGCCTTTTTCATCAACCAGTATGGTCCTGTCGGCATCGCCATCGTGGGCCACGCCGATGTCCGCCTTGTGGGACAGCACCGCCTCTATCAGGCCCTCGGTATGTAGCGAGCCGCAGCCTTCGTTTATGTTCATGCCGTCGGGCTTTCCGTTTATGGTTATGACCTCCGCCCCCAGCTCTTCGAGCACCCAGGGGGTTATCCTGTATGCGGCCCCGTTTGCGCAGTCCACCACGATCTTCAGCCCTTCAAGTGAGATGTTTTTAGGTATCGTGGATTTTATGTATTCGATATAACGCCCTTTGGCGTCCTCCAGCCTGAAGGCCTTGCCTATCTCATGCCCGGTAGGCCTTTTTTGGGAAAAAAGCCCTTCGTCCATGGCCATCTCTTCGATCTGGCCCTCCACATCGTCGGGAAGCTTGAACCCCTGCGAGCTGAAGAATTTTATGCCATTGTCGTCGAAAGGGTTATGGGAGGCCGAGATCACGACCCCGGCGTCCAGCCTGAGCGTCTTTGTGAGAAACGCAACACCGGGGGTGGGAAGGGGGCCAACCAGTATTACATTCATGCCCATTGAGCAGATGCCCGAAGTAAGCGCGCTTTCTATCATATAGCCCGACAGCCGCGTGTCCTTGCCTATGAGGACCATGTTTCTGCCCTGTTTTTTCTTAAGCGCCACCGCGGCGGCCATGCCTATCCTGGTGACCGTCTCCGGAGACATCGGGAATTGATTGACCTTGCCGCGTATGCCGTCAGTTCCGAAGAGTTTTTTCTTCATTTTCCTCTCCTTATCTCTATCTTCACGCGCACCTCCCCGGGTATGACCTTCTCGACGTCATCAGGGACCTTGATCGCAACATCCTTTTCCAAGGTAGCATTAATACCGGTAATGTCAATAGTCTCCGTTTTCAGGGCGTCAAGCTTGTCCAGCGTGTCCTTGGGGCCCCGCACCTCCACCTCGTCCGGTGTGGCCGATATCTTGTACACGGCAAAACCCCTGGCTGGCAGCCCCCTGACCTCCGGTTTTACCGGAAGCATGACGCTGGCCCTTTTCTCCAGATAGATCCAGACCCCGTCCGGAGAGACGCTTACGACAGAGACGTGGTGCGGCGTCACAATGTCCTGGGCGTCCACCCGTATGAAATATCTCCCCGTCTCCATCGCCGCGAGCTTCAGCGGGACTTTTATGTCCGAGGGTTTCAGCCTTTTAAGAACAAACTCGTTGCCCTTGATGAGCACGCTCATGGTGTCCGGTCTCATTTCGGCCACAATGAGGTCCGCGGGAAGGTTTTTGAACTGGGGCTCCACATCCATTGACATCTCGGACTGCCCCCTCAAAAGCACAAAAAACCATAGGAATACCGCCAGAAGCAGCGCCGCCGCCTTTAGCCAAATGTTTGCCAAAAGCGTTTCCCTTAGCTTCATTTTGGGCCGCTTTCCGGGATTTGCCCGCCTGGCGTCCGCTGTTCTTCGGCCTTCTTGGAGGTGAACGCCTCCGTCAGGAGCTGCCTGAGGGTGGTCATGTCCAGATGCTCCGTGAGCGTGCCGTTCATGCCGACAGATATGGAGCCTGTCTCCTCGGAGACCACTATCGATACCGCATCCGTCTCCTCCGTGATCCCCAAGGCCGCCCGGTGCCTGGTGCCCAGCGCCTTCCTGAGGCCGGTCGTAAGCGTTATGGGCAGGAAGCAGCCTGCCGCGGCGATCCTGTTGCCCCTGATAATGGCCGCTCCGTCATGGATGGGAGAGGTCGGATGGAATATGCTCAGCAATATCTCCCTGGAGACCTTTGCGTCAAGCGGGACGCCGATCTCTATGAAGTCCTTAAGCTCGGTCTCCCGTTCTATGACGATGAGGCCGCCTATTTTCCTGTTTGCCAGGGACACAGCCGCCCTCACGATCTCTTCTATGGACTTCAGCTCCTCAGCGGTGGTGAACTTCTGCAGAAGGGAGGTCTCGCCTATCTTGGCAAGGGTCCTCCTTATCTCGGGCTGGAAAATGACTATCAGGGCGATGACTATATAGGACCAGAAGCTCTGGAGCAGCCAGTCCAGGGTGAGCAGGTTCAGGTACCTTGCCACTATGGAGACAACCAGAAGGAGCGCCAGGCCTATGAGCATCTGGGCCGCCTTCGTGCCCTTTATTATCAGCAGCAGCCGGTAAAGAACTATTGCGACCAGCACTATGTCCAGCGCGTCATAAAAGCTGAACTGGCGCAGTATGTAGCCCATCAGATACGCTCTTTAAGCCATTCCGGGGGAATGACCTTTATGAGCCCCCCCGAGCCGTCCGAATAGACGACAGAGGCTATCCCCGCGTTCAGTATCATGCGTTTGCACATCATGCAGGGCTCGGAGGAGCATTCCGACTGCTCCCCGCAGTCAACGCCCGATATGTAGATAGTGGCCCCCGTCAGCTCCTCAAGTGATGCCCTTATTATGGCATTGGCCTCCGCGTGGACGCTGTGGCAAAGCTCGTAGCGCTGGCCGTGGGGTATCTTAAGGATCTGTCTTGTGCAATGGCCGGCCTCCAGGCAGTCTTTAACGCCGCGCGCGGCCCCGTTGAAGCCCGTGCTGACTATCACCCTGTCCTTGGTTATGACCGCCCCGTATTTTCTCCTGAGGCAGGTGGCGCGCAGGGCAACCGCCCTGGCTATGTTTATGAAATACTCGTCCCATCCGGGCCTATTAGCATCGTGTTTCAAGAACCTATTTTATCATAAAAACGGGCGCTGGTTGGACGCTCCGGGCTTATTGGATTTTGGTTGAGTTATAATTCAGACTCGTGAGCGCAAAGCACAAAATAGCAAGGGCCGCGGGCCTGATGTCCATAGCCACCCTCATAAGCAGGATCCTGGGGTTTGTGAGGGACATGGTGCTAGCCTTTTACATGGGGGCCACCGGCCTCTCGGACGCCTTCTATGTTTCCTTCAGGATCCCAAACCTCTTGAGGGAGATATTCGCCGAAGGGACGATGTCCTCCGCGTTCATACCTGTTCTCAGCGAGTACCAGTGGAAAGAGGGCGACCAGGGGGCGCGGGAGATGGTGAGGGCGGTTTTCACTTTTATCCTCGTGGTGGTCGGAGGAATATCCCTTCTGGGCATTTTTCTTGCTCCCTTCATTGTCAGCGCGATAGCGCCCGGTTTTCTGGCGTATCCGGAAAAATTCCGCCTCACCGTGCTTCTGACGCGGATAATGTTTCCGTTTCTTCTTTTTATCAGTCTGGGGGCGCTCTCAATGGGGGCGCTCAATGTAAAAAACATCTTTTTCCTGCCCGCCCTGTCAAGCGCGGTATTGAACCTGGCGATGATAATCACCGTGGTATCTCTTGCGACGGCCTTTGGCAACCCGGTGATTGCCGCGGCGGTGGGTATCACGGTGGGCGGCATTGTCCAGTTTCTCTATCAGATGCCTGCCCTGAAAGGGGCGGGATATTCCCTGAAGCCGGTAGCCAGGTTTTGGAGGCACCCGGGGCTTAGAAAGATGGCCCTCCTGGTGCTGCCTGCCACACTTGCCATGTCGGTCTCGCAGGTCAACATAGTGGTAAGCAACATACTGGCTTCGTTCCTGCCGCCTGGAAGCATAACTTACCTGTTTTATGCGATGAGGCTCATGCACTTTCCAATAGGAGTTTTTGGCGTCGCAATGGGCATCGCCGTGCTGCCCGCGCTTTCCGAGCATGCGGTCAAAGGGGACATGAACAGCCTGAGAGACGACTTCTCCTTTGCCATGAGGGTGCTTTTTTTCCTTAGCCTGCCGGCAATGGCCGGCCTTATCGCTCTGAGGGTGCCCATAATAAGCACGCTTTTTTTCAGGGGCAGGTTCACCTACAGGGCGGTGCAGGGGACCGCGGGCGCGCTTTTTTTCTACTCCCTTGGGATATGGGCGATGGTGGGCTCGCGGGTGCTCACGGCAACATTCTACTCCATGAAGGACACCAAAAGGCCGGTCAAGTCGGCCGTCCTTGCCCTTGGAAGCAATCTTGCGCTTAGCGTCATCCTCATGAGGCCGCTTAAGCACGAGGGGCTTGCGCTTGCAAACGCCCTTGCCGCCATAATAAATTTCGGCACCCTTTCGTATATGTTAAGGAGGAAATTGGTGCGCATGGACGCCAGGCGCATACTGAGGTCCTTCATGAAGTCCGCTTTCGCGGCGGCTGCAATGGGGGTGGTGGCCGCCTCTATATTTCACGGGATGCTTTGGCAGGAAAGGGGACATACCGCCCTGAAGGCGTTTTGGCTGGCAGGGGGGATCTCATTTTCGCTTGGGGTATACGGTCTTTTGAGCTATCTTTTGAAGAACGAGGAACTGGATGTGATAACCGGCCTTTTAAGGAGGAGATTCCTTGCAAAAAAATAAAAACGGGGTGCGCTTCAGTGTGATGGCCGTCGGCCCACTGCAGGCCAACTGTATCGTGGTCTGGGACGTAAGTTTGAAGGAGGGGATTGTCATAGACCCGGGCGACGAACCTGAGACCATAATGGAGCTCATAGAAAAGGAGGGCATATCCGTAAGGCATATAGTCTGCACCCATGCCCACTTTGACCACGTTGGGGCGGTCCCCGAGATCAAGGAGAAGACCGGGGCCCCGGTGGCGGTCCACAAGGATGAGATGGAACTTTACGAGGGAGTGGCGGACCAGGCTGCGCTTTGGGGGTACAAGCTTGAGCCGCTGCCGCCGGCCAGCAGGCTTCTTGAGGACGGCGATATCCTGGAGGCAGGCTTGGTGCGTCTTAAGGTGATCCATACCCCCGGGCATAGCCCGGGGGGTATCTGCCTTCATGGCGATGGCGTCCTGATAACTGGAGACACTCTTTTTCTGGGCTCGATCGGCCGGACCGATTTTTATGGGGGCGATTACGGGCTGATCAAGAAATCCCTGGCCAGGCTGGCCGCCTTTCCGCCCGATACGCTGATTCTGCCGGGGCACGGGCCTTCCTCTACTATTGGAAATGAATTAAAAAGCAATCCTTTTTATCAAGAAATAGATTTTTGATAAGCAAAAAGGCTTTTTTTGCTTTTTTTGGTAAGAAAAATTACATTTTCTCGTGAAAATGACTAAAAATCAACTTTCAATTTTTGATTTGAAGTGGTAAACTAAAATCAGGAAAGGGAAGAAATCCTCTCCAAAGTTCTTTGATAGATTTCAACAAATAGAAAACTATGCGTAGTCAGGCATAGAAATGTTATACTATTCTCTGCGGCATTCTTGAGGTCAGCGAGCCGAGGGAACACTTTAAGGGTAGGGAGCTTGAGTGTGGAAGTGCGGTGTGATGTCAGGTTTCGAAAGGAACAGATGTCCTAAGCCTCCGCCGGGGCACCCACTTAAAAAAGAGCCTCCGGCTCAACAACCTCAAGATGCTGTGGAGAACAGCTTTTTGTTGTCTTTTTTTGCTCTTTGAAAACTGTAAGCAGGCCCCAAAATTCGAAAGTTCAAATGAGTTACAGATGAGAGTTTGATCCTGGCTCAGAACGAACGCTGGCGGCGTGCCTAACACATGCAAGTCGAACGCTGAGCATTCAGCCACTGAGCCCATTTATGAGGAGTGGGTTAAGTGGCTGGATGCTTGGAGTGGCGGACGGGTGAGTAACACGTAGGTGACCTACCCCGAGGAGGGGGGCAACCTGGGGAAACCTGGGCTAATACCCCGTAAGCCCGTGAGAGTGGAGTCTCACGGGGAAAGCAGCAATGCGCCTTGGGATGGGCCTGAGATCG
>JAKAJM010000111.1 GCA_021813765.1 Nitrospirota bacterium | reverse complement strand
CCCATGCCGTGGCTTCTGGAACTGGCAATGGCGCTGGCTTTCATTCTAAAGCACCATCTTGAATCCATCATAATCTTTGCTCTCCTTACGTTAAACGCAATAATCGGGCAGCTGCATGCGCGCAGTTCTCAAAAGGCAGTTGAACTTCTTAAAAAGAAGCTTGCCGTCAAGACCAGGGTACTTAGGGATGGTGTTTGGACCGTAACAGATGCAAGAGATATTGTTCCGGGAGACGTGATTTCGGTGAAGCTCGGAGACATAGTGCCTGCGGACGCCAAGATCGTGGATGGGCAGCTTTCAGTGGATGAGTCAGCCCTGACGGGAGAATCCCTGCCATTGAGCGCGTCAGCCTCCTCGGTTATCTTTTCAAGCACTGTTATCAGAAGAGGGGAAGCCAGGTGTGTAGTGATCAATACCGGGGCAAATACGTATTTTGGTAAGACCGCTGAACTTGTTAAGATAGCCAAACCAAAATCCCACCAGGAAGAAGTTATGATGGCCATAGTCAAATATATGATGTATTTGGGAATAGCAGCATCTGTCCTGGTCGCTTCGTATGCGCTTTCCATAGGGACAAGCATTTTTCCAGTCCTGACTTTTGTGGTTATCTTTCTTATGGGGGCGGTACCGGTGGCCTTACCCGCCGTGCTGACAATAGTGCAGGCCGCAGGTGCGATGGAACTGGCCCGGAAGGGCGCGCTGGTGACCAGGCTGGACTCGGTCGAGGACGCGTCCTCGATAGATATCCTTTGTCTTGACAAGACCGGCACGATAACTCAAAACAGGCTTTCAGTTGTAGATGTCTGCCCACTGCCGGGCTATGGGAAAGAGGATGTGACAGTTGCGGCCGCGCTGGCATCACAGGAAGAAGGTATGGATCTGATCGACCTCGCCGTAATCGAATATGCCAGGAAAGAGAAGATCGATCTTGGCGCCTACAGGAAAATATCCTATACGCCATTTGATCCGTCCACAAGAAGGACGGAGGCGGTTTTCGAAACCGATGGGAGGAGATTCAGGTCAGTCAAAGGCGCCGTGCAGACAGTATTTTCAATGTGCGCTGCGATGGACATTAAAACAGTCCAGACCAGGGACAAAATGCTTGAGGACTGTTCCCTCAAGGGCTACCGGACTCTGGCGGTTGCGCGCTCGGAGGGAAACGATTCTGGCACTCTAAAGCCAATTGGCCTGCTTGCGCTGGCCGATCCGCCCAGGCCGGATTCAAAAGGAATGATAAGCGAGGCGGCAAGCCTTGGAATAAAACCGGTGATGCTCACTGGCGACAATGTAGCCATAGCCAGGGAAATAGGCCGCGAGGTGGGCATTGGCAGCAATATCATCCGGGCTGCCGATATAAAAACTGCCGGCGATGACGCGCTGATGATGGCTTCGGGAAAGATAGACGGGTTTGCGGAGATATACCCCGAAGACAAATACAGGGTAGTGAAATTGCTTCAGTCTGCCGGGCACATGGTAGGCATGACCGGGGATGGTGTGAACGATTCCCCCGCGCTCAAACAGGCGGAAATGGGCATAGCGGTGAACGATGCAACGGACGTGGCAAAGGCCTCCGCAAGCGTGGTGCTCACTGAACCAGGCATAAGCGTAATAGTGGATGCCATAAAAACGAGCAGGAAGATCTACCAGCGGATGCTCACATGGGTTATAAACAAGGTCACTAAAGTAATAGAGTTCATGGGGCTTCTGACTGTGGGTTTCCTCTGGCTGCATCATGTTGTGCTGTCCCTGCTTGGCATGACTCTGCTCGTGTTCGCAAATGACTTTGTCACGATGTCGCTGGCTACGGATAATGTGGAGCATACGACAAACCCCAACAAGTGGAACGTAAAAAATATAACTATCGCCTCCGTTTTCCCGGGAATGCTACTGATTTTAGGAGACATATTCATAATCCATACTGCCAGGGAGTATTTTCATTTGAACTGGATAAGGCTCCAGACGCTTGTAATGCTGAATCTCATATTCAACAGCCAGTTCAGGGTGCTTATCGTGCGGGAAAGACGGCATTTCTGGTCGTCGCTTCCGGGGAAAAATCTTCTTTTCCTGAGTACCGCTACAATAATCGGGTTTGCTTTTTTGGCAATATACGGCATCTTCGTCCCATCCGTGCCGTACCATCTGGCTCTCATGGTGCTTGCGTTTTCGGCCCTCTTTACACTTTTAATAGATTTCCCAAAGTACTACCTTTTCAGGAAGTTCGGGCTTTAGAGGGACAGGCAAGGGAAGTAATATGACTAACAAAAATATCAGGGCAGAGTGAGTTTGCCAGAAACGGAGGACCACAATGATGGCATTCAAGGAATCTTATGACACTGCGCTGGCATTTCATGGGCACAAATGCCCAGCCATGCCCATGGGCTTGCGAGCAGGGCTTGCAGCAATGCGGGCGCTTGGTGTTGAGCGCTCAATGGACAAGGAACTATTCGTCGAGGCCGAAACCGGGAAAGGACATGCCGCAGGGTGCTTTGTTGACGGGATCATGGCCGCCACTGGATGCACTTACGGCAAGGCCAATATCCGCAAGCTGTATTACAATAAGATGGCGTTCACACTTGTTGATACAAAAACTGGCAGGTCGGTCAGAGTTTCGCTAAAGCCCGGTTTTTTCGAAAAAGCCCTCAATTCTCCATTTGTCCAGGAGAGAAAAAAAGGCGTTCCACCTCAAGACATCGCTTCTGAGATAACGAACCCTTTGGTGGACAGAGTGCTTTCTCTCCCCGAAGAGGAATTTCTTGATATAGGCGAGATCAGGAAAATAGATTTCAGGCAGAAAAAAGGCATATTCGAAGCGAAAAGGTGTGAAAGCTGCGGAGAGCTTACATTCGTAGACAAGCTGAGGCTCGCCACGGACGGCAAACTGGTCTGTATCCCCTGTTCAGGATACGGTAATTAAACCGGAAATTCCTTTTCTTCCAAGTTTCAACCAGGCCTTTCCTTGAAGGAGAGAGAAAATGATCATTGCATTTGCGGCAGGCGTAGTCCTTTTTCTGGCCTTTATCTTCTCGATGCTTGGCCTGGGCGGGGCTATGCTCTATGTGCCGCTGTTTCATATATTCGGCTTTGATTTTAAGGCGGTGGCGATCCCCACCGCCCTTCTTCTAAATATGATATCCACGGTATCCGCATCTTCGGTTTATTTGCGCTCGAAAATGGTCGATGTAAAGGGGGCCGTTCCACTGATTGTTTCCGCGTTTATTGGAGCGCCAGTTGGCGCCTACCTTACCAAGATGGTTCCGACCGGGGTATTGATCCTTCTTTTTGCCATTTTCATGGTTTTTGTCGGAGGAAGAATGCTTTTCACAGCGGACCGTCCGGAACAGGCAGGTGCGGCAGAGGCCCGCAATCGTTTCTTACTCATTGGGACGGGCGGTTTTATTATAGGGCTGATTGCCGGCCTTCTGGGCGTTGGAGGCGGCTTCCTGTTCGTGCCCCTGATGCTGGCCATAGGGTATCCCGCGAAAAGAGCCGCAGCCACAAGTTCTTTTGTGGTGATCTTTTCATCATTTTCGGGGTTTGCAGGCCATGTGGCCGCAGGCCATTTCAACTGGCCCCTTATGATTTCAACAGCAGTCGCCGTGCTCATAGGCTCACAGATTGGCGCAAAAGTGATGAAGGAAAAAATGAAGGCGAGATGGATAAAACAGTTGTACGCAATTGTGCTGCTGGTCGTGGCTGCGGAACTGCTGCTAAAATTATATGCGTGATGGTTTGGATGCATAACCGGGAGCCGGAAAAAAATCGAGTTCCGCGCCGCGGAGTTTATCTTGTTTGAAAGATCACCGTACGGCCTAACCGCTTCTGACGCTCTGAAAATTCTGAAATACTTCAGCAATCAAGCAGTTTTGGAATATCCTGCAATCTTTACCTTAACACTGTTGACATGTGGTATCTTAAAAACATGCAGGCGAAAGTAATTTCCATCAATGTAAGCGAGAAAAAAGGCGTAAGGAAAAAACCGGTGGAGGAAGTTATTGTAAAGACCGAATACGGAATCGAGGGCGATGCCCATGCGTCCTCCGCATGGCACAGGCAGGTGAGTCTGCTTGCCATGGAAAGCATAAGAAAGATGCGGGACAAGGGGCTTGACGTGAATCCTGGAGATTTTGCCGAAAATATTACAGATCG
>JAKAJM010000049.1 GCA_021813765.1 Nitrospirota bacterium | reverse complement strand
CTTGTGATCAGGCGTTTTGTGCTCGGGGTGTTTTCTTCGGGGCCGGGCGTGGAGCTTTCGTTTGCCCGGTTAAAGCTCATATCCATGGTATATTTCGAGCATTTCAGGCTTTTTGTTTTCCCTTTCAAGCTGGATGCACAGTATACGGTGGAACAGATGTATTTTTATCCGGTCAAGGCCGCACTTTCTGCCGCTGCAACGCTGGTGCTTCTCTATTTTTCATTGAAAAAGAAGATTCCGGACCCGTTGCGTGCAGGGTCCCAGTGGGTCTTCTGGGGGCTTTTACCGGTATCGGGCATTGTAAAGATACCAAGCGGCCCGGTGGCTGAAAGGTATCAATACACGGTTTTATTCGGGTTCGTCCTTATCGTTGGCTATCTTGTAGCCGAGCTGCAAAAAAAAAGGACACTCACCGGTGCGGCTATAATCGCCGCACTCGCTCTGCCGCTGGGCGCCAGAACATTTGCCAGGAATTTTATCTGGAAGGACGACACCAGTTTTTTTTCGAGCATGATCCGGGCAAACCCGGACAATGCTCAAGCTTATGTCAATCTTGGGACCGTTTACGGAGAGATGGGAGACACGGGAAAAGCGATACGGGAGTTCAAAGCGGCAGTGGCGCTTGGCTATCCGAGGGCCTGGTTGAACCTTGGTATTGCCCACGCAAAAGAAGGGCGCCTGGATAAGGCAATAAGCGAGTTCAAGAAAGCTTTGGCTTTAAAGCCGGGACTTGTCGATGCGATGTCGCATCTGGCCCTGGCTTATGAGCAGGAAGGACGCCTGGATAAGGCTGAGCATGAGTACAAAACGGCGCTGGCTCTGGACCCCGGCTTTTCTGAAACGAGGGTAAATCTGGGTGTGGTCTATGCCAGGGAAGGACGATTCCCTGATGCGGTGAGAGAGTATAAGGAGGCCTTGGCCGTTGATCCTGGCTTGGACCTTGCGAGGATGGACTTGGGTATGGTTTATTGGCGGGAGGGACAGGGGAGCGATGCCGTTCGGGAACTCAGGAAAGCCATAAATTTAAATCCGGGCAATGTATATGCTGTTAAATACCTTGACTGGATCGAAAGCCAGATGGGAAATGAAAAATAAAAGAGCTGTATTAGTGCTTCTGCTGGTTTCAGGGATTGTTTATGCGAATAGTCTTTTTTCAGGCTTTGTGTGGAGCGACAAACCGCTCATAATAGACAAGCAAGGCTTTTTTCATAATGCCCGAAATGCCCTGGTTGTGCTCACTTCACCTGATATGGGGCTTGGGGATGAGCATGCCACCCCTTATTACAGACCGCTAAACATCCTTACCTATATGCTGGACTCCCGCCTGTGGGGACTCGATCCTTTCTGGTATCACCTTGAGAATGTCCTTCTGCACGTTCTCGTGACTTTGCTTTTTTACCTTCTTTTGTCCGATGTGTTCGAGGACAGGCGACTTGCCTTCTTCTCGGCGCTCATGTTTGCCGTTTACCCGGTGAATGCGGAGGCGGTGAATGCCGTATTCAACAGGAACGTGCTGCTTTGTGCACTTTTTTCGATTGCGTGTCTAATTTGCCTGAAAAAAGGCGGCCCAAGGTGGACAGCTGCCTCTTTTTTGTTCTATTGCCTTGCCCTCCTTAGCAAGGAGCCTGCGGTGATCCTGCCCTTTTTCCTTATATCATTCGGATTGGCAGGGGGATTCAAGAAGGGAAATTTCAGGGCCAAAAAGGGCATTGTCGCCGGATTTTTTTTGATCACCGCGGTTTATTTCATAATAAGGCGCCTTGTGCTGGGGGCATTCACTTCGAAGGCGGGGATTTCCATTTCGCCCGAAAGGCTGAAACTCGTAGCTTCGGTTTACTATGAGCATTTCAGGTTGATGCTCTTTCCGTTTGAGCTCAACGCGAACTATACGGCGCAATGGATTCCCTTCAACTGGATCAAGGCGGCTGGTGCGGTTTTAGGCGTGATCTTGCTCCTTTACTTCTCACTGTCCAGGGAAACCCCTGGGCCCGTAAGGGCGGGCGCACAGTGGATATTTTGGGGGCTGCTGCCCGTTTCCAACTTAATAAAGATACCAAGCGCGCCGGTCGCTGAAAAATACCAATACACCATTATTCTTGGATTTTGCCTTGTCCTTGGGTATATAATGTCGCGTTTGCACAAAAGAAATGCGGCGGCCGCTTCTGCTGTCGTAATGGTTCTTGCGCTGAGCCTTGGAGTTAGGACATTTGAGCGGAACTTCGTCTGGAAAAATGATATGACCCTTTACTCAAGCATGATCAGTGAGGACCCTCTGAACGCCAGGGCCCACTGTAACCTGGGCAATGATTATGCCGGAATGGGCGACCTTGACGACGCTGTCAGGGAGCTTAGGACGGCCCTTTCCATTAATCCGGGACTTGCCAGGGCCTGGGTGGACTTGGGAATAATCTATTGCGGTCGAGGCCTGCTTTTTGATTCCGAGCAGCAGCTAAGGACCGCTATTGCCCTTGACCCTGGGCTTGCCGAGGCACACCTGGATCTGGCGGTGACTTATAACAAGGAAGGGCGGCTGCCCGATTCCATAAGGCAGCTAAAGACCGCGATTGCCATTTACCCAAGCTTCTCAGAGGCACATTTGGACCTTGGGATCGCATATGAGGAAGAGGGCCGGTTGAATGAGGCCATACGGGAGTACAGTATGGCCGCCAGATTGGACCACGGGCTGATCAAAGCATATCTGCTTCTGGGGCTGGGTTATCAGAAGGCGGGGTATCCCGAAAAGGCGTATGGCGCTCTCCAGAAAGCACTCGAGCTGGATCCCGGCAATCCGCAGGCTGCTGCGGCTTTGGAGCGTATCGAAGAACGGACAAAAAACGGAGCGCCAGGATGAGAAGGCAGTCCAATAAACAGATAACCGCTATCCTGTTCACGCTCGCATTTCTGATATACGCCAATGCGCTTTTTGCGGGCTTTGTCCTTGACGATCAGGACTTGATAATCAAAAAAAGCACATTTTTCAGCCATCCTGACAATGTGCTGGCCATTTTTACCATACCGGACGCCACTTTTAATGCCGCAACGCCTTATTATAGGCCGCTCAACACGCTTTCTTACATGCTTGACCATTATCTCTGGGGGCTGCATCCCTTCGGGTACCACTTGGAGAATATTCTCATACATGCGCTTGTGGCGGTTCTTTTATACCTGCTCCTAGTGGAGGTATTTAATGACTGGCGGCTTGCCTTTTTTGCCGCAGTTTTGTTTGCGGTCTATCCGGTAAACGCCGAAGCGGTTGACGCCGTTTTCAACAGGAACACTCTTTTTTGCGCTCTGTTTTCCCTTGCCTCTTTGCTTCTGTTGGCAAAGGGTGGGACGAAATGGACCGCTCTTTCTTTTTTGGCTTATTTTTTTGCCCTTCTTAGCAAAGAGCCTGCTGCGGTCGTGCCTTTTTTCCTTTTGACCTTTGCCATTACATCCGGAGGCAGGGCATTCAGGGCCCGATGGAAAGCACTTGCCGGCTTTTTTGCGATCCTGATCCTTTATTTTTTTATCCGGCAGCATGTCCTTGGGGTCTTTGTGGCTAACGAGAGCGTCCCGTTCTCCATCGCAAGGTTGAAGTTCATGTCCGCTGTTATTTTTGAGAATTTCCGGCTCATGCTTTTTCCGTTTAAGCTCGATGCAAATTATTCATTGCTCAAGATATTCTATACCCCTTCCAAGGCCGCTGCCGCCACAGCGGGATTGGCGTCCCTCGTCTTTTTTTCCATTTATAAAAAGACCCCGGCTCCCGTGCGCGCCGGCAGCCAGTGGATATTATGGGGACTACTTCCGGTATCGAATATAGTAATGATACCGAGCGCGCCCGTTGCAGAAAGGTATCTATACACCATATTGCCTGGATTTGTCCTTATACTTGCATATGCGCTTTCTGCACTTTACAGGAGGAAGGCCCGGGCAACCGTCGCTGCGGGGATGCTGCTCACCGTTGCCATGGGATCAAGGACATTCGACCGGAATTTTGTTTGGCGAGACAACATGAGCCTTTACCGAAGCGTGATCCGGTCAGACCCAGGAAATCCCGAATATTATTATTATCTGGCCCTCTCGCTTTACAACGCGGGCAGGCTGGATGAATCCAGGAAAATGTTTGAGTCCGCGCTCAAAAGACAGCCTGATTATCCGGAGGCCTTGACTTATCTGGGGCTCATTTGCATGAAAAAGGGAGATTTGGAAGGAGCGAAAAGGCAGTTTCAATCCGCCGTGAGTTTGCAACCGGATTATGCCGCTGCCCATGCCCAGTTGGGAGTTGTCTATGCCGAGCAGAATCTTTTCGAACAGGCAGAGCACGAGTTTGGTGAAACGGTGCGGCTTGACCCCGGAAGTGCCGGCGCGCATCTGGACTTGGCGATAACTTTATTGAGACTCGGCCTGTACAAAAAGGCTCAGGCCGAGTTCATTAATGTTCTTTCGCTGGCCCCGGACAATATAACCGCCCATAATGACCTTGGCGCCATATATGCCAGACAAGGCCGGCTTGAAAGCGCCAGAAGGGAATTTCGGGCCGTTTTGACCCTGGACCCAGGCAACAGTTTGGCGGCAAGGGACTTGTCCGCTATCGGGATGGAAGCGAATGGCGGCAAATAAGGGAAAAGAGGAAAGTATGCGGGAAATGGAATCGTTATTGGTACAGGAAAAGGCAATGATGAAAAACAGCCGCCTGGCCGCATACCTCCTGTTTTTTATGGTCATTGCTGTGGTTATCTTTGTCCGGTTGAGGCTTTTAGGGGTGCCGCTCGAACGCGATGAAGGCGAGTATGCCTACATAGGGCAGCTAATATTGCATGGGGTTGCCCCTTATGGCGGGGCTTATACCATGAAACTGCCTGGCACAAGCCTCATGTATGCCTTTATCATGGCCCTCTTTGGCCAGACCATTAATGGCATTCATATAGGGTTTTTGATAGTAAATGTTATTACGGCCCTCCTTGTCTTTCTGCTGAGCAGAAAGATTGTTGGGGACGAAGCATCGGCGGCCACGGCCGGAGGGACTTATGCCCTTCTGTCCTTGAGTCCGGGAATGTTTGGCTTTGCGGCTCACGCGGCCCACTTTGTGGCGTTTTTCGCGGTTTGCGAGACCTTGGCGCTTTTATATGCGCTCAAGGGGGAAAAACTGCTTTTGTATCTGAGCGCAGGTTTCATCTCCGGGTTGGCGTTCATCATGAAACAGCCCGGGTTTTCCTTCGTATTATTTGGTGCCCTATGTCTGATTTTCAGGCATGTTTTCCAGAAACCGGAAATTCGACTGAAAAAGGCTCTCCGGGACCTCGCTTTTTTTTCGATAGGCTCTGCAATCCCACTTCTTGTTGTTATTGTTTGGGCCTATTTTACAGGAACATTTGGCGCATTCTGGCTCTGGACTGTCAAATATGCTTTAAAGTACGTCTCTAAAATCCCTCTTTCCGCCGCACCGTACATGCTCTATTCGAATTTCCTGTCTTTGAGCCATGGATACCGGTTATTATGGATGCTCTCTCTTTTGGGGCTTTTCCTCCTGGTCTTCCAAAAATTGAGAGTAAACAGGTTTTATGTTGTTTCTTTTGTGTTTTTTTCCTTTTTGGCTGTATGCCCCGGATTCTATTTTCGTCCGCAGTATTTTGTAGTTCTTTTGCCGGCGGCATCGGTCCTTGCCGGGATATGTGTCTATTCGATTAATTCAAAGGTCAACACATTTTCCAGGTCGGGGTTTTTGAGATTCGCAGGCTTTGGCATTTTCACTGTCGCCGCGCTTGCAAGTATTTTCCTTAACAGGGAATATCTGTTTAAAATCGGCCCCATAGCGCTAAGCGAAGAGGTTTACAATATAAACCCCTTTCCGGAATCAGAGGAGGTCGCAAAATTTATAGAGTCAAGGAGCGTCAATGCCGACAGGATCGCCGTGCTGGGCTCAGAGCCTGAAATATATTTCTACTCGAAAAGACGTTCCGCTACCGAAGACATTTACATGTACCCGCTTATGGGTGATCAGCGGTACGCTTTGCCAATGCAAAAAGAAATGGTAGGCAAGATTGAACGGGCAAAACCCAAATTCATTGTTTTTGTATCCGTGCATGCCTCCTGGTCCGAGGGCCCTATTCCAGGCGGATATGTGTTTGGATGGGCTCAAAATTATATCGGACGCAATTATGCCCTGGTGGGCGCCCTTGATATCCACAGGACGACCGCGTGTACATGGGCTCCCAGACATCATTCTATCCTTGTCTTTGAAAGGAAAGCGATCTGACGCAAAAAAATCCGCCGGAAGATCCGGTGATTAAAACGCCCTTCTCTGCTCGTATACCGGGGCCAGTTGCGCCTTCAGGTGTGGCAGCCTGGTTGAAAAAGCAAGCGCCCCGAGTATGCAGCAGACGCCGCTTATAAAGAGGGTGTCCGGCGCGCCTATCCTGCTAGCCAGCCAGCCCCCGGCAAGGCTACCGAAAGGTGTCATGCCCATGAAAGCCATGGTGAAAAAACTCATCACGCGGCCCCGTTTTCCGTCCTCCACAATGTTTTGGATTACCATGTTGCTTGATGCCATCTGCACCATCATCCCGAACCCTGCCACGCTTAGAAGAGGCATTGAGAGCCAGAGGAAACTGGAGCGGGAAAAAGTTATGAGCCCGATCCCGAAAATGGCTGCCGATAGCGGGGTGGTCACGCCAAGCTTGGAGGCTTCTTTCCTGGAAGCCAGAAAAACCGCCCCGCAAAGCGCACCCAGCCCAGATGAGCCCATCAGGAACCCGAGGGTGTGCGGCCCCCCGTGCAGGATCTTTCCCGCAAAGATCGGCATGAGCACCTGGTATGGCATCCCCAGGAAGCTCATAAGAGCAAGGAGCAGGAGGACTGCCTTTATGGGTGGAAACCCGAACGCGTAGGAAAAGCCTTCGGTAAGGTCCTTTATGAAATTCTTTTTCTGTACGGGCACGTATGGCCTGTCCAGCCTCATCATTAAAAGCGCAACCAGCACGGCTATGTAGCTTATCCCGTTTAAAAGAAAGCATAACCCCTCGCCGAGAGCGGCTATAAGGATGCCGGCAATGGCAGGCCCGATAAGCCTCGCCCCGTTTACCAAAGAGGAGTTGAGCGCGATGGCATTGCCTAGGTCCTCTTTCCTTTCAAGCATATCTACCACAAAGGCCTGCCGGATAGGTATGTCAAAGGCATTTATGCACCCTAAAAAGACACTGAGAGCGATTATCTGCCATATTGCCACCACCCCTGTCAAGACTAGGGCTGAGAGGACGAATGCCTGGAGCATGGACAGCGTCTGAGTGATGATTATGAGTCGATGTTTGTTAAGCCTGTCGGCCAGTACTCCAGCAAACGGCCCGATCAGGAAAGATGGTATCCTTCCTGAAAAGGCCACTACCCCCAGCAACAGGGCAGAGCCGCTCATCCGGTAAACAAGCCAGCTCATTGCTATCTGCTGCATCCAGGTGCCGACGAGCGAGATGCCCTGTCCAGTGAAAAAAAGGCGGTAATTCCTGTGTTTGAGGGAACGGAAGGCGGCTATATCCAATTAAAATGAAAACCCCATGTCATGTAAGCGAATACTTACTGTAGTATACTCTCATGGGAGCGTTGGCTGTCAATCCGCCATTTCGTTTATGCTATATTAATGCTTAAAGCCAGCCCGCTTTTTTCCCCTCTTCATGGGAAGATGCGACAGGTTATAAACCGTGGATTGTGATTTGGAAAGGTCCGATACCGATAAGAGCAGCAGTACCGTCTTACCGACGAGTTTTCTTTGCGCAATCGTATTGGCCTGCCTGTTTCCATTCGTTAAAAAGGCCTTTAACATGGACGATCCGCTTTTTTTGTGGGCAGCCCGTCACATACAGATCAGGCCTCTTGATTTTTACGGTTTTAAAGTAAACTGGTTCGGCTGGGAAACTCCCATGGTCGAGGCCCAAAAAAATCCTCCGCTCGTTTCCTATTATATAGCTTTGGTGGCCAAATGGTTCGGTTGGACGGAAACCGCCTTGCATATAGCTTTTTTTATTCCGGCGGTCGCAGCGGCTGCCGGAGCGTACTATATAGCGAGCGAACTGTGTTCCCGGCCGTTTACTGCCGTTCTGGCCGGTATTTTCAGTCCCGTTTTTATCATATCGAGCACCACTGTAATGTGTGACGTAATGATGGCTGCCTGGTGGGTTTGGGCTGTTTTTCTGTGGATGCGCGGCGTCAAAAAAAGCTCAGCTTTAAACATAATTTCAGCCTGTTTTTTCATAGTATTAAGCAGCCTGTCCAAATATTTCGGGATAAGCCTGATACCGCTGTTGCTGGGGTATTCCCTTGCGAAAAAAGACGCCAGGAAATGGGCTGTGTTCCTGTTGATCCCAATTGCGTTGCTGGCCGGGTATAACTGGCTGACATATGCCATGTACGGCAAGGGGCTTCTTTTCGACGCCTTTTCATATTCAGCCTCAAGCGGCGCCTTCAGAGCGGGCCTTCTCAATATATTGATGACGATGGCCTATACAGGCGGGTGCCTTGTGTCCGTATTTTTTTATTTGCCGTTCCTGTTTGATAAAAGGGTGCTGATTGCGGGGGCCCTAGCGGTGGCCCTTGTGACAACAGGTTTGGCCCCCGTGCATGCCATGTTCAGTTCTTTGCCGCGGTTGCCTGAAACAAGACATGATATTGGGGATTTTTACTGGTTGTATGCGTTACAGTTATATATTTTCGTTCTCTCAGGGGCAGCCATTCTGGCTCTGGCGGTTTCTGACCTTTTGAGATCAAGGGATGCCGAATCGCTTCTGCTCT
Source organism: Nitrospirota bacterium (assembly GCA_021813765.1). Lineage (GTDB taxonomy): Bacteria > Nitrospirota > Thermodesulfovibrionia > Thermodesulfovibrionales > JdFR-88 > JAKAEG01. The sequence continues at coordinate 11,078 of JAKAJM010000049.1, read as the reverse complement.
TTCTTTGGGTCACGGGTACCTTTATCTTTGCCGCGTTTGTGAACTGGACGATAAGCGGCCGCTCCGTTCTTCCGATGTTTCCGGTTATGGGGATTTTGCTCATGCGGCGGATTAGGTATGGACGGGCAGTAAAGAAGGCTGACAGACGATGGATGGTGCTTGTGCCGCTCATCCCTTCGTTATTGATTGCGCTTTCAGCGGCTTGGGCAGATTACGCCTGGGCCAATACTGAACGGGGTGAGGCGGCCAAATTGGGACAGCTATACAGTGGGGATAAAAATTTCGTGTGGTTTGCGGGCCATTGGGGTTTCCAGTACTATATGCAAGATTTCGGTTTTAAGCCCCTTGATCTGAAGCAGATAAGGCTTTCTGCGGGAGATATCGTGATAATACCAGTGAATAATGATGATAATGGCTTGTTCAATATGAAACTAAGGGATGAACTGGCTAGGTCATCTCAAATTTCCGAACTGAGGATCCCGTCTTCCGTTTGGCTTGCGACCATGTCCCGCTATATCGGTGCCGGCTTCTATGATGCCGGTTTCCCTGCGGACCAGCTTCCTTTCGCGCTGGGTCCCGTCCCTAGAGAAAGATATTTCATATTGAGATTGCTCCGGCCATTGCGCGCCGGCTGAGAATTCCTTTTTCCCGTTTCGTTTGGCAACCGGTCCCGGGGCTGACTGACACTTCCAAAACATTTCAGATTGGAGTAAAATAGTCTTTTCTCATTTTATGCCATCCGGGCATCGAATGGGAGGATTTTTGTTTTCAGGTTTGTTGGATGCGCTTGCTAACCCTTAGGGGTGCGCAAGCTATCCTTTTTGCCATTTTTTTTAGCTGGAAGGAGGTGGGCTATGGGTTATGTAAAGGCCCTCAGGTGCCGTGAGTGCTCGCGGGAATATCCCGTGGCGCCCATTTATGTATGCGAGTTCTGTTTCGGACCGCTCGAGGTGGTTTATGATTATAGCGGCATCGGCAAGGTGCTTGACAGGAAAACCATCGAGGGACGGGAAAAAAACCTGTGGCGCTACAGGGAGCTGCTCCCCATAGACGGAGAGCCGAGGGTAGGCCTGAGCTCCGGTTTTACACCGCTTTTAAAGGCGGACAACCTGGCCAGAGCCCTTGGCGTGAAAGAGCTCTTCATAAAGGACGACACGGTGATGCACCCCACGCTGTCCTTCAAGGACAGGGTGGTGTCGGTGGCCCTTACAAAGGCCATGGAGTTTGGGTTCGACACGGTGGCATGCGCTTCCACAGGCAACCTGGCCCATTCGGTCTCAGCCCTTGGGGCGCGCTCCGGGCTCAACCGTTTCGTGTTCATACCGGCCACCCTTGAGCAAAGCAAGATCACGGCGTCCATCGTGTATTCCCCTAACCTGATAGCGGTTGACGGCAACTACGACGACGTCAACCGGCTTTGCAGCGAGATAGCAAACAAGTATAAGTGGGCGTTCGTGAACATAAACATAAGGCCCTACTATGCGGAGGGCTCCAAGACGCTGGGGTTCGAGATACTAGAGCAGCTGGGCTGGAAGGCGCCGGACAACGTCGTGATCCCCTGCGCCAGCGGGTCGCTGCTTACCAAGATATGGAAGAGCTTCAAGGAGGCGAAGATGATAGGCCTCCTGGACGGGCTTGAAACGAAGGTGTTTGCTGCACAGGCCACCGGGTGCTCGCCGATCGTGACCGCCATAAAGCAGGGCGTTGAGGTAATACGGCCGGTGAAGCCGGACACGCTTGCCAAATCCCTTGCCATAGGCAATCCGGCCGACGGCTATTACGCCGGGGCCATAGTCAGGGAGACAGGCGGGGCCGGCGAGGATGTTTCCGACCTGGAGCTGATAGAGGCCATTAAGCTTCTGGCGGCCACCGAGGGCGTTTTTGCCGAGACCGCCGGAGGCGTAACTCTTGCCGCAGCCAAAAAGCTCATAGCCTCCGGCAAGATAGACAGGGATTCGCGCACCGTGGTCTGCATTACCGGCAACGGCCTTAAGACACAGGAGGCGCTTGCCGGGCACACAGCCAGCGTGCACCGCATAAAACCAAATCTGGCATCCTTCGAGGATGTCCTTAACGCAATAGGGAGGTGATCGGGACATGTCAGTAAAAGTGAGGATCCCCACTCCGCTTCAGCGGATTACCGGCGGGAAAGAGGAAGTGAGCACGGAGTCCGGCAAGGTCATCGACATTGTCGGAGACCTGGAGAGGCAGTTTCCCGGCATTGCCGAAAGGATCTCCGAGGGCGGCAAGATAAGAAGGTTCGTCAACGTCTACGTCAATGAAGAGGACATCCGGTTCCTGCAGGGCGAAAACACGGTGGTGAAGGACGGCGACGAGGTGTCCATAGTGCCCGCCATAGCGGGCGGGAGGCTATAAGGAGATGAAACAACGTGTAAAGCTTACGTTTCCGCAGCAGCTCATAAAAGAGCCTGTGATCTTCAGGATGGCCAAACAGTTCAGTGTCATGCCCAATATCAGGCGGGCCAGGGTGACCGAGACCATCGGCGAGATGGTCCTGGAGCTCGAGGGCGCCTCCGAAGACCTCACGCGCGGCATAGAGTTCCTGAAAAGCCAGGGCGTTGTGGTAGAGCTTGTCGAGGGCGACATAGTAGAATAAAAATGATTAGCGAGTGTCCAAGCGGATGTAACGAAATACGAAAAAACCCGCGTTCGAAACCCGAAGGGTTTAAAATGGCCAGTGAGCGGCAAGCGGGCAAAAAAATATGATAAATCAGAAAAAAATTCTTGCATCCGGAACCCGAGAGGTTTTTTGAAAATGGCCTGGAAAGGAATAGTTGACCAATACAGAGAATTTCTGCCCGTGACAGGCAGCACCCCCTCGGTGACCCTGCTTGAAGGCGGCACCCCGCTGATCAGGGCCGTCAACCTTACGGCCATAAGGGCCCTTGATATAGAGCTTTATTTCAAATTCGAGGGAGCAAACCCTACCGGTTCGTTCAAGGACAGGGGGATGGCAATGGCAATCCCCAAGGCCTTTGAAGAGGGCGGCAGGGCGGTCATCTGCGCCTCCACAGGCAACACATCGGCTTCCGCGGCCGCCTATGCCGCGCGCGCTGGAATGAAGGCCGTAGTGCTCATCCCGGAGGGGAAAATAGCTTTTGGCAAGCTGGCCCAGGCCATCATCCACGGGGCCCACGTCATCCAGATAAACGGGAATTTCGACAGCGCCCTTGAACTTGTTAAAAAAATAGTCGGGGAATACCCGATAAAGCTGGTAAATTCAATAAACCCCTTCAGGCTGGAAGGGCAAAAAACGGCTGCATTTGAGATAGTGGACGCCCTGGGAAGCGCTCCTGCATACCATGCCCTGCCTGTGGGCAATGCTGGCAACATCACCGCTTACTGGAAGGGATACAATGAATACAGGCAGAAGGGCCTGGCCCATTCCCTGCCCAGGATGCTTGGCTTCCAGGCGGCTGGCGCGGCCCCTATAGTGCTTGGCAGCCCGGTTTCCCATCCGGAGACGATAGCCACCGCCATCCGGATCGGTAATCCTGCAAGCTGGAACGGGGCGCTGGGCGCCGTAAAGGAATCAAGCGGCAGGATAGAGGCCGTCACTGACGAGGAGATCCTGGACGCATACCGCCTTGTTGCCTCCACCGAGGGGGTATTCTGTGAGCCCGCAAGCGCAGCGTCAGTGGCGGGAGTGCTGAAACTGGGCAGAGAAGGTTTTTTCAGTCCGGGAGACCGTGTGGTCTGCACCCTTACCGGGCACGGGCTTAAGGACCCGGATTCCGTCTTTAAGAGCCTGCCAGCTTCCCCGCTCAAGGTGGAAAACGACCTGGCGGCCATAAAGGAAACAATAGAGAAGATACTTTGAAATACGTGATCCTCATAGGCGATGGGATGGCGGACAGACCCCTTGAACAGCTTGGAGGGAAAACGCCGCTCCAGGCCGCCTTCACCCCAAATATGGACAAGATGGCAAGGGAGGGCCTTGCCGGTGTTGCGAGGACCCTGCCCGAAGGGCTCCCAAGCGGCTCCGACGTCGCCAACCTGAGCATACTGGGCTACGACCCGGAGAAATATTACACCGGCAGGGCCCCGCTTGAGGCCGCAAGCATGGGGATACCGCTAAAAAGCGGGGACGTGGCCTTCAGGTGTAACTTTGTGACCCTCCGGTACAACAGGGACAGGACGAAGATATACATGGAAGACCACAGCGCGGGGCAGATCAGCGCTGAGGAAGGGCGCCTTCTCATAAAGGACCTGAACAGGGAGCTTGGCAGCGATGCCATCAGGTTTTATCCGGGCGTAAGCTACCGGAACCTGATGCTGTGGTCCGGAGGAGAAGCGGCCATTGACTGCACACCTCCGCATGACATCCTGGGCAAGGAGATCGCCCATTATCTTCCGCAGGGCACGAAGGAAGACTTCATAAGGCGTCTGATGCTTGCCTCGGTGGACATACTGGAGCGCCACCCGGTGAACAAAAAACGTGCCGCCGAGGGCAAAAGGCCCGCAAACAGCATCTGGCTTTGGGGGCAGGGTGGAAAGCCGGAGCTGCCTCCTTTTAGTGAGCTCTACGGGCTGAAGGGAGCGATGGTCTCTGCCGTGGACCTGGCAAAAGGTCTTGCCATATCGGCTGGCCTCAGGGTAATAGATGTGCCGGGCGCGACGGGCTGGCTGGACACGAACTATGTTGGCAAGGCGGAGTACGCACTCCGGGCCCTGGAGGAGTCCGACCTTGTTTACGTACACGTCGAGGCTCCCGATGAAGCCGGCCACGAGGGGAATGTCGGGCACAAGATAAAAGCCATTGAGGATTTCGACGCCCTGGTGGTTGGCACCGTCATGAGGGGGCTGCCCGAGTGGGGCAGCTTCAGAGTGCTTCTGATGCCCGACCACGCCACGCCCATAGAGATAAGGACCCATGCGAAAGACCCTGTGCCTTTCGTCATTTACGACAGCGAGGGCGGTCATGGATGGGGGGAGCCTTCCGCAACGGCGGCCGGCTATGACGAGTCCATCACCAAACTGGAGGGGGCCATCAGGATAGACGCCCACAGGATAATGGAGCACTTTGTGGAAGGCAGGTTCGATTAGGAAAATGCTTATAGTTCAGAAATACGGAGGCACCTCCGTAGGCAGTCTGGAGCGCATCAAGGCGGTCGCCCGCAGAGTGGCCGAGTCCGTGCAGGCAGGCGCGAAGGTGGCCGTTGTGGTGTCCGCCATGTCGGGGGAGACGGACAGGCTGATAGGCATGGCGGGAAGTCTCTGCCAAAGGCCTGATGAGAGGGAGATGGACCTCCTCCTGTCGTCCGGAGAAAGGGTGAGCGCCGCGCTTACCGCACTTGCCCTGAAGGAGCTTGGCGTTAAGGCCATGTCCTTTACCGGCAGGCAGACCGGCATCATGACCGACAAGGCCCACACCAGGGCAAAGATAGAAAAGATAACCGCAACGCGCGTCAAGAAGGCTCTGGACAGCGGCTCCGTTGCGGTCATAGCGGGATTTCAGGGCGTTACGGAGGATGAGGACGTGACCACGCTTGGCAGGGGCGGGTCTGACCTGACCGCGGTGGCGCTGGCCGCCGCCCTTGAGGCGGACCTCTGCGAGATATACACCGACGTTGAGGGCGTGTACACGACCGACCCCAACATCGTGCCCGAAGCCAGGAAGATGGAAAAGATATCCTACGATGAGATGCTGGAGCTTGCCAGTCTTGGGGCAAAGGTGCTCCAGACGCGCTCCGTGGAGTTTGCCAAGAAATACAGCGTACCCCTCGTTGTGAAGTCCAGCTTCAATAACGCGCCGGGGACTTACATTGTCAAGGAGGACAAGGATATGGAGAAGGTGGTGGTCTCTGGCGTTACTTACGATAAAAATCAGTCCAAGCTCACGGTCCTTGGCGTGCCCGACAAGCCGGGAATCGCCGGACGGCTTTTTTCGGAGATAGCCGGCGCGGGGCTGGTCGTGGACATGATAGTGCAGAACATCTCTCCGGACGGCAGGTCGACTGACATCTCATTCACCACCCCCAGGACCGACAGCCCGAAGGGGCTCGATATAATAAAAAAATTCGCTTCGGAGCACGGTGCCAGAGGGGTGGACCTGAAGGACGACATATCGAAGGTGTCCATCGTGGGGGTCGGCATGAGGACCCATTCCGGCGTGGCCTCAAAGATGTTCGAGACGCTGGCGGCCCACAACATAAACATAATGATGATAAGCACCTCGGAGATAAAGGTCTCCTGCGTCATAGAGTCCAAGTACACGGAGCTTGCCGTGAGGGTGCTCCATGAGGCCTTCGGCCTGGAAAAGGCCGCCTGAAAAGACGCTGATAAGCAAACAGACCAAACCGGGTCAATAATAAAAATAAAAAAATGCTGATAGGCATAATGTCGGATACCCATGACGACATGGAGTCCATAAACAGGGCCGTAGCCTTTTTCAACTCAAGGAAAGTGGATATGGTGCTCCATGCGGGCGACCTTGTTTCGCCATTCACGTTCGAGGCGCTTGGGAAACTGGAGGCGGTCTTCACAGGCGTCTTTGGCAACAACGACGGCGACAGGCTCATGCTGGCAAGGAAATCTGCGGACAGGCTGTTCGATGCTCCATACACGATGGAGGCCGGCGGCAAGAGGCTCGTTTTGATGCACGAGCCCAGGGTGGCCGACGAGCTTGCCGAAAGCAAAAAATTCGATGCCGTCATATACGGCCACCTCCACAGGCCGGATATAAGGGAAAAAGACGGCATCCTCATCGTTAGCCCGGGCAAGGTGGCAAGGCTGCACAAAGGGGAATCAACGGTTGCGCTTCTGGATACGGAAAACATGGAGGCCTCTATCATCAGGCTGTGATGCCTTTTAAACCAGCCGTTTAAGTTTTTTCCTCTTTCTTCTTCTTTTTCTGCTGACTTTGCTTTTCCGGCCGCTGGACCCTGTGTTCTTCAAGGAACGATGCGCTTGCAGGGGCGGCATCGAACGTTTTTGTCCGGCTGCCTGCCTTTGCCGTTACAGTTACCCGGGGCAGGTGCCCGTTATCGGAATATCTGGCGCAAATCGAGGCCGCCGCCGCTGTTTCTTCCGTTTCGGCGGGGTCAACATTCATGTCCTTGCCAGCTCCCACGGAAAGCGGGCCGGCCTGCTTGTCGAACAACACAAGCACGATCGGACTGCCGCATCCCTCCGCCCTCAAAAGCAGGTCTTCCGGCCCGGCCAGCGCTTCTATACGGCCGTTGTCGGCCTCATTCCTTCCCGCGATTATCTTTGCGCGGCCTGCCCTGAAGTGCCTGCCCACCCTTAAGAGGTTCAGGTCCCTGATGGCCGGGTTGGGGTCCGAACGCAAAAGTTCCCTTAGCCTCCAGGCATAATTTGGCTCCGTAAGCAGGCATCCGCCAGCCGGATTCGGATAATCTGTAAGGCCGAACTCCTCGGCAAGCTTCATCTGTGGCTTTCTGCTTCTGCCGTAGAAATCAAAAAGTTTTTCCCTGTCTATCAAGCCGTTTTTCTGGGCATCCGTTTCAGGCAGCACCTTTGCGGAAAGCGGCCTCAGAACCTTCCCTGCAAGCCCGGCCTCTCTGTCTATCAGCGGGAAGGTCTCGCGTCTCTGGCTCATGGGCCGCTGTCCAAGGACCTCGCCTGTGACAACGAAATCCGCTCCGGTCAGGCGCATCAGCTCCCCCGCCTCCCGGAGCATGAGTATCCGGCAGTCGATGCAAGGGTTCATGTTCTTGCCATGCCCGAACCTGGGGTTTTTAACGATTTCTATGAACTTGTCCGCAAGGTGGCAGAGCTTAACCTTGAAGCCGAACTTCTCGGCCGCCGGGAACGGGTTTTTGGAGCAGGATGACGTGTCCGAGATGTCGCACCCGAAATGGGTGAGGAAGGTGACGGCGGTGACATCGACTCCCAGGCTCTTGACAACGAGCACAGCCAGGGTGCTGTCCAGCCCTCCAGACAAAAGTGCGATGGCCTTAGGCATTTTTTTAACCCTGTACCTCTTAAAGCCCGTTTTCTCTGAGCGTTTTTTTAAGCATCTCCGGGGTTGCGGCTGCCGTCCCCACCTGGGCGACCACTATACCGGCTGCGTGATTGGCGATTATCGCGGCCTCCTCCTTGGTGGCCCCGGCTGCGTAGGACAGGCTGAATGCGGCTATTACAGTGTCGCCGGCGCCGGTTACGTCAAACACCTTCATTGCGGCGGTGGGAATGTGTTTCACCCCGGTTGGCGAAAAAAGGCTCATGCCGTCCTCCCCCCTGGTTATCAAGACGGAGCCGGCGTGCAGTTTTGCAAGCAGGGTGCGCCCGGCCTTCAAAAGCGTGGCCTCGTCTCTTATGGGGACAGAGGACCCTTCGGAGGCCTCAAGCAGGTTGGGTGTGACAAGCGATACTCCCTTGTAGAGATGGAAATGCCCGACCTTGGGATCAACGGCGACGAACTTGCCTTTTGCCTCCTTAAGTAGGCGTCTCATCATCTGCGCGGATACAACGCCTTTTTTATAATCGGAAACTATGATGGCGTCGCACTCGCGGACCTGCTCTCCAAGGGCTGAGAGCATGAATTCAAGCTCCTTGCCCGTGAGGTGGTCCCTGCTTTCCATGTCGAACCTTACGACCTGCTGGTTGTGGGCTATGACCCTGGTCTTTACGGAGGTGGGGCGGGAGTCCTCTATCAGGACCGTCTCGATACCGGCCCTGTCCAGCAAATCTTTAAGCACCTGGCCGGCCCCGTCTGTCCCCGCAATGCCCATTACGGTTGCCTTCCCGCCAAGGGAGACGATGTTGTTTGCCACGTTTGACGCGCCGCCCAGCATGAAGTTGTCGTCAAGCACGTCCACTACCGGCACGGGCGCCTCCGGGGATATCCTGCTTACCTTGCCCCAGATGTACCTGTCCAGTATCAGGTCCCCTATCACGAGGATCTTTTTGTTTTTAAACCCGCCTATGAGCTCCGAGAGCTTTTTGTTTTTGTTTTTGCTTTTTCCGCTTTTCCCGGCCATAAATATACCCAAAAAAGAAGTTATAGTATTTTATCATTTTTCTGATATTTTGATGTTGCGGCAAAATTCATGCGCCGCACCCCAAAATGCAGCGGGCGCGTCGCATGAGCTCAGCAAACAGGCAGACCCGGCGCGGCAAATACGGTGTGCCTGCTTAAAAGTAGAGACGGGCCATGGCGTAGCGAATGCCGTCCGCCCCACACAAGGAGAACCTTAAGAGCCTTTCCCCAGTTTTTACTTTTACGCAGAATTTTTCATATTTTTTGCATTGCCGAATTCTTTTTATGTTCAAGGGATGGCCAAGCATCTGTTCCTTGTTTGTCTTTACCCGGCCAGCTCTGATAAAATCATGGGCCATGGACAATAACTGGGAGAAACTTAGGCAGTTCATCAAAGGGAAGTGCTTTTTAAAAAGCGACAAGCCTATCTTCAGGCTCACGTCGGGACAGATGAGCAACTTCTACTTTGACCTGAGGCGGGCCACCCTCTCGCCAGAAGGACAGTACCTTATAGGAAACATCATACTGGAAAAGATAATGGAGCTGGGCCTTTCGCCTGCCGCCGTGGGCGGTCTCACCATGGGGGCGGACCCCATCGCCACGGCCGTCGCGTACTCCTCATACCTCAGGCAAAAGCCGGTCGAGGCCTTTGTCATAAGGAAAGAGCCCAAGGCGCACGGGACGATGAAGCAGGTGGAGGGAAACGTTTCCGAGGGCGACCATGTGATCATACTCGATGATGTGCTTACAACCGGGAAATCCACCATAAAGGCCATAGAGGCCGCCAGGGCCGCCGGGCTTAAGACAATGGCCGCGATAGTCCTTCTGGACAGGGCGGAGCATGAAGGCAGAAAAAACGTCGAGGCCCTTGGTCTTCCGCTTTACAGCATCTTCCGTAAGGAAGATTTTTAATTCGATCTAACGCCCATTCCTGACTCTTTTTGTTATTCCTTGTCCTTGCCGGCCTCGTACTGTTCGGTCTCCCACAGGCGGGGGTCCAGCGCATCCCTGAGCCCTTCCCCCACCAGGTTATAGCTAAGCACCGTAACAAGTATGGCAAGCCCTGGATACAGGGAAAGCCACCAGGCGGTTTCGATGTTGTCCTTGCCGGAGGAAAGGATGTTGCCCCAGCTCGGGTGCGGTGGCTGGACGCCCAAGCCCAGAAAGGAAAGGGAGGACTCGGTGAGGATGGCTCCGGCTATCCCGAAGGTCGCGGCCACAAAGACGGGTGAGAGGGCGTTTGGCAGTATCTCCTTGAAGATGAGCCTCATGCTGCCCGCGCCTGCCGACCTGGAGGCTAGCACGAAATCCCGCTGTTTAAGCGTAAGGAACTCCGCCCTTACGAGCCTTGCCACGTCCATCCATCCGGTTACGCCGATGACTGCCATTATGATAAAGATGCTTGGCGGCACTATCGCAATGACGGCCAGGATGAGGACAAATGAAGGGAAGGCCAGCATTACATCAACGAGCCTCATGAGGACCGCATCCACCCTCCCCCCGTAGAACCCCGCCAGCGAGCCTACGATGATCCCTATGATCACGGCTATCCCCATAGCGATGAACCCCACGCTAAGCGATACCCGGCTGCCCAAAAGCATTCTCGAAAGCACGTCCCTTCCAAGCTCGTCCGTGCCGAAGGGGTGCCTCCAGCTGGGCGGCGACAGCACATGATTTACGTCTATGCTTGTGGGAGAGTACGGGGCCAGGTGCGGCGCGAATATGGCGATGAAAATAAGCGCAAGTATCACAGCCAGCCCGGCCACTGCCAGGCGGTTTTTCTTGAACCGCCTCCATATTATCGTCCGTATTCTCATCTGCCAGAAAGCCTTATGCGCGGGTCTACCAGCCCGTAGGCGATGTCCGCCACCAGGTTGCCAAGAAGCGTAAGCACGGCAAATATCACCATCAGCCCCATTATGGTGGGATAATCCCTGGACATTACGGACTGGTAATAGAGCTGGCCCATTCCGGGTATGGCGAATATGGTCTCGAATATGACCCCTCCGCCTATGAGCCCTGGAACCGAAAGCCCCATTATTGTCACGATCGGCAGCATGGCGTTCCTGAGCGCATGCTTCCTTATTACCTCCTTCTCGGGAAGCCCTTTGGC
>JAKAJM010000110.1 GCA_021813765.1 Nitrospirota bacterium | reverse complement strand
CGCTTTTTTTTGGCGCGTCAAACTGCCAAACCGATAAAGCGCTTGCAAAGCCTTGGCGGTTTGTTCCGGATATTTGAGTGTAAAAACGCCTTTTTTGCGCATCAGCCTTACGCTCTCATCCACGCTATCTGCCCCCATGAATGCTGCTAACACTGGTTTTTTTACTTTGTTTTTTACTTTAATAATTTCCTGCAATTTCACGCGATAGAAGGCGAGCCGGAGGGTATTCCGGGTCTAAATTCAAAGCTTTGGACAGGTACAAGGATGCCTTATCAAGAAGCCCGGCCCTGTAGCAGGCCTCCGCCAGGGTCGTCCAGCCCGCGACGCTCCCAGGGTCAGCCGCCACAGCACGCTCCAGTACCTCTGTCGCCTCCCGGTATTTCCCTATGGCGGTAAGCGTCGAGCCTATCTTTATATATAGTTCAGGCGAGATAGCCCCCGCGGCGTCACCATGGACTACCTGGACGAGTTCCGCGGAGGCCTCGTCGTACATCTTAAGGTCGAGATAAGATTTGCCCAGGTTGAAATGCGCCCGCGGCGACCACGGGGACTTTTTGACCACGTCCTGCCAAAGGGTCAGCTCCGTTGCCCAGACCTCGTTTCGCGCGAATGTCAGCACCCCCGCGAGCGCTATGGCGGCAAGGGCCATCCCCTTAAGGGCGGGACGTCGCACGACAAGCCTTCCCGCATAAACCGAGGCGGCCGCCAGAAGGCCCGCCAGGGGCAGGTAAAGCCTGTATTCCACTACCGTGTCGGGAATTGGGATTATCGACGACTCAGGGGCAAGCGCGATGAGGAACCAGAACCCGAAGAATGACACGGCCGGGTCCCTGCGGCGGAGCCTGAACAGAACTATGCAGGCGGCCAGTACAAGCAGTCCGGACACGAGCGCGTAGCCGTTGAAGGACTTGGGCAGGGGCAGGTAATAATCCCAGTTGAGGTTGATCGGAAGGAAAGCAAGCCTCAGATAGATGAGGAAGGCCCTCGCCTCGGCAAGCAGGTACTGGTAGGGTCCGACGGCATAACTCGGCTCGACCACAAACCCTTCCAGCACTCTTTTAATAAATAGGAAGCCAATAAGGGCGGCGGCCAGGGGGATATAAATGGGCCATGCCCTTTTCTTCCGGGGGACGGCCCGCGGCATAAGGAGGTCGTAAGCCAGCATGAGGCCTGGCAGCGCCACCGCCATCTCCTTGGACAGGAGCCCCAAGAGGAACAGGACGGGCGACGCGGCCCCCCAGGCATACCCGCCTCCGCGCCTGAAGCGCAGGAAGCAGTAAAATGAGGCGAGCGAGAAGAAGCTCGCAAGCAGGACGGCCCGTCCGGAGATATACGTCACCGCGTTGGTCTGCACCGGGTGCAGGGCGAACGCCGCCGCTGCCAGAAACGCGGCCCACTCTCCGCCTCCGTCCCCGCCCCTCGCGGATGAGACCAGGCGAACAATCACATATACAAGCAGGGCGTTGAGGAAATGGATGAGCAGGTTGAAAAGCCGGTAGCCGCCGGGGCTATATCCCGAAAGGGCATAGCTTAGCGCAAAGCTTGCGTAAGTAACGGGCCTGTAGCCCCTCAGCGAGGTGTTTACGCTGCCCATCTCAGCGGAATAAAAGAACGCCGGGATGTTTCCGAGGCTCCTTATATTGGGGTTTTCTACTATCTGGTGGAAGTCGTCGAAGTGGAACCCGTCCCGGAAGGAGTTCGAATAGGAGGCAAACAACAGGACTAGTAAAACGAGAGGGATTAAAAACTTTTCTCTGGTGGCTTCCATTGTGCTGCCGCCTTCCCTGGAACCGACCACCACGGAAGATTTGAAGTGGTGCCGAAGGCCGGAATCGAACCGGCACGGCCCTCACGGGCCAGCGGATTTTAAGTCCGCTGCGTCTACCAATTCCGCCACTCCGGCCGGGAGCTTATATTTTCCCACGCCGGGCGGCGCGGATATAAGCATTAACCCTTCTCCCTCTCATGGGAGAGGGGCAGGGGGTGAGGGTTATTGGAGGCGACGAGCGGATTCGAACCGCTGGATAAAGGTTTTGCAGACCTCTGCCTTACCACTTGGCTACGTCGCCTCAATAACAATATGCCGGAAGAGATCACGAAGAGCTGTCTCCCTTTTATCCCGCTTGAAGCCCCTTCCGCCCCTCGAACGGGGAGAAGGAGAAACAAATCGGTCAGGAAAGTTTCGTGCCCCCTTACCGGCATATTAGATTATGGAGCGGGTGGCGAGATTCGAACTCGTGACTTTCACCTTGGCAAGGTGACACTCTACCACTGAGTTACACCCGCAATTATTTCCAACGGAGCATTAATATAAATAACAAGGCGCTTCCTGTCAAGGAAAAAATCCGGGCTGGCTATCCTTTTTCCTTTATCTGCCTCATTTTGTCTATAAGCTCTTCGCGCTTTATAAGGCCTTTTTCTATCAGCAGGTAGGCAACGGCCTTGCTGATAAGCTCCGCTGACGGCTCCACCTTCTTCTGCTGGGGCGGTTTCTGCGCGGGCGCGCTGTCGTAATGGATTATTTCCGGGGCTCCGCCGGAAACGTCCTTCAGGTCGATTTTGTATTCGCGGCCGGTGGTTGCCCCGTAATGTTTTTTTATCGCCCTTTTAATAGCCGATTCCATTGCGAGCACGCCCTTGACCTTCCTGTTTATCTTGAACCCGATCTCGTCGGCGATTGCAAGGTCGAAGGGGTTGCTCATCGCAAGGACCAACACGCGGGCGTCTGCTTTCAGCGGCAGGATAACGTAACGCAGTGCGTCCTTCAAGCTGATCAGGTTGAGCGCATCAGGCTCGGGTACCAGTTCATCTTCCGGCAGGCAACGCTGCCTGAGCTGCTCCTCCAATACCTTGGCTATCACCTCCTCGGTGGTGAAGCCAAGCTCTACAAGGGCCGACCCCAGTTTCCCGCCCCAGTTTTTCTGGTGGCCCATGGCCGAACGGAGCTGGATTTCGTCGATCGCCCCGGCGGACAAAAGCAGCTCGCCGAGTTTTTTCCTTGGTGGCATCAAAAACCTCGATTTGCTTAATAGACAGTCTGATAACATAGCAACTGGCTTATTTTCTGTCAATCGTAAAAATCCTTTTTTGTTAAACTATTTTTTAAACCTTTATCTCTTGACTTTCCCATAAACCTCTTATAGATTATTTTCACATAATAGGGAAAGGGCTACTTTCCCATAAGTCAAGAGTCCGAAGAAAGCGATGCGCTTTAAAGTTTCAACTAGGCTAATACTTATTCTTACCCTTGCCACCCTGGTCTTGTTGCACGCAGTATTTTTCCTTTTCGACATTTTTCATTGCGTAAAATACCCATTTTCACTTGACTGGATTGAAGGCGGGATGCTCCAGGAGGTGCAGTGGGTTGTTTCAGGGCACCCGCTTTACAAGCCCCCTTCGATTGAATTTACTCCGTTCATTTACATGCCTCTCTATACATATATTGCTTCCGTTGCAGCCATTATTATCCGACCGACACTGCCTTTATTAAGGGCCGTTTCCCTGGTTTGCGTTTTTGGCGTCTTTGTCATGATCTATCGCTTTGTATTCAAAGAAACCGGGAAACACTATTTGTCAATGGCGTCATGCGCGCTATATGCCGCCGGATTTATTGCAGCCGGGGGGGACCTGAACCTCGCGCGGGTAGACCACCTGTACCTTTTCCTTCTTCTCCTGTCCGTTTATTTAATCAGGTTCAAAAAATCCGCCGCATCGTCCCTGTGGGCGGGACTATTAATTTCCCTCGCCTTCATGACGAAACAAACTGCCCTTATTGTGTTCATCCCGCTTTCTTTTTACGTTTTATCGGTCGAACGGAAAAGGTCTTATGTCTTCCTGGCCTCGTCAATAATTTTCTCGCTGTCATGCATGTTTTTATTGAATTGGCTTTATGGCGGCTGGTTCTTTTATTATGTTTTTAAAGTGCCCTCGGAACACCCCTTGCAAAAAGAAATGATGTTTCTTTTCTGGAAGAGGGATATTTTTCATTACTTCGCAGCGGCATTCATTGTTTCGCTGATATTCATCGTCTCCGCCCGCCTGCGGAGGGATTCCAGGACATTCGTTTTCTATCTCACCTTTTTTGCCGGAATGCTCGCGAGTTCATGGCTCTCGCGGCTGTACTCGGGAGGGTTCTTAAACGTTCTTCTACCCGCTTACGCGGCTCTCGCGGTCCTGTTCGGTCCCGGCCTGGACGTAATCCTCAATTACTGCCGCCCGGAAAGGAAAATTATCGAAGCCGCCGCACTGGTCCTTTGCATAGTCCAGTTTACAATTTTGCTATATAACCCTCTAAAGAATATCCCAACTCAAACTGACCTCGATGCCGGAAGGCAGCTTGCCGAATTT
>JAKAJM010000003.1 GCA_021813765.1 Nitrospirota bacterium | reverse complement strand
CGATCTTCCAGAAGCGGGGCGAAGCAGTTCATAAGCAGTATGGAGAACATAACCCCCTCAGGGAAGCCGCCTATAAGCCTTATAATAACCGTTATGAGGCCGCACCCAAGGCCAAAGAACACCTGCGCCTGCCTTAGCTGCGGGCCGGTCACATAATCGGTCGCCATAAAGAAGGCCCCAAGCATAAGGCCGCCGCTTAAAAGGTGCAGGACAGGGTCGCCCGCAAACAGGGCCAGCCCGCCTGAGGCGTTCTTTCCCCCGAAAATCCAGGTCAGTATGCCGACCGTGGCCAGGAAAGTTATTGGTATGTGCCAGGTAATATATCTCTTGTAGAGCAGGTACAAGCCGCCTATAAGGAGGGCCAGCACGGAGACCTCGCCTATGGAGCCCGCCCTCTCCCCTATGAGCAGATGCAGATAAAGGCTCTGTTTTGTGCCGAACACCTCCATCAGCTTCCCCATGCCCTCTTCCTTGAGTATCCCAAGCGGGGTAGCGGTGGTCTTTGCGTCGAGGCCCACAAAGGCGGACGTCGGGGCCAGCCATGTGGTCATGGCACGGGGCCAGGAGACAAGCAGGAACGCCCTGCCCATGAGTGCCGGGTTGAAGATGTTATAGCCAAGCCCTCCGAAAAGGAGCTTTGTTATCACCACCGCGAAGAAAGAGCCAAGTATGGGCACGTGCAGCAGGAACGGGTGCACGGACCACAAAGAGGCTGGCAGGTTCATTCCCAGCAGAAGCCCGGTCAGAAAAGCGCTGCCGTCGGACACCGTGCCCGGCTTTCCCATGGCCCTGCCGATAACGCTCTCAAAGAACACCGAAGATGCTATGCAGAGCGCGACAACCCCGATGGCCTTGGGGCCAAAAAAATAAAAACCCATAAGCAGGGCGGGCATAAGGCTTATATTCACCGTCCACATGATCTTGGACACGGAGACATCGCTGCGTATGTGCGGGCTGACTGATACGATCAATTCGCGTTCACGGCTGCTTTTTTCAGTGGCAACGGCCATTTTACCCTTCCTCTCTTTACGGTTTGACCATGGATTTTGCAAGCCGGACGAGCTGCACTATGGGCCGCTTCGAGGGGCAGACGAACGCGCACGAACCGCACTCAAAGCAATCAAACAGGTTGTGCGCTTTGGCTTCCTCGAAATGCCCTTTTTCGGACAGCACGCTTAAAAGTCCGGGCGTAAGCCCCATCGGGCATACATCGACGCACCGGCCGCATCTTATGCATGGTTTGAAATCATCGGCATGGAAAAGTCCTTCTTCAGGCAGCACGAGTATGCCTGAGGTGCCTTTCGTGACCGGCACATTCAGATTGCCCAGGGCAAACCCCATCATCGGCCCGCCGGATATGACCTTCGCTGCCTCTGCGGAAAAACCGCCTCCCGCGTTCACGAGGTCCGTAACCAGCGTCCCGATCCTCACCATCAGGTTCTTGGGCTCCCGGATACCCTCACCGGTCAGTGTTACCACCCTCTCAACCACGGGCTTGCCGTAGCGCACCGCCTCGTAA
This sequence comes from Nitrospirota bacterium, assembly GCA_021813765.1. Taxonomy (GTDB): domain Bacteria; phylum Nitrospirota; class Thermodesulfovibrionia; order Thermodesulfovibrionales; family JdFR-88; genus JAKAEG01. The sequence goes on along the minus strand of JAKAJM010000003.1, from coordinate 78,013 downwards.
ACGGCAAAGGTGGTGCCAACGTTCTGCACCACTACGCCAACGTCCATCGGGAGCGCCCTCGGGGGCACTTCCCTTCCGGTGACTGCCTTTATCAGCATCTTTTCCGCTCCCTGGGGATATTTCACCTCCAGGGAAAGCACCTCCACCTCCGGATATGGGCGCGCTGCCTTGCGCATCTGCTCAACGGCATCGGGCTTGTTGTCCTCTATGCCGACAAAACCCTTCTTCACCCCGAGAGCGCGCATGATGAGCCTGAGGCCGGCCACGACCTCTTCAGGCTTTTCCACCATAAGCCTGTGGTCTGCGGTAAGATAGGGCTCGCATTCGGCGCCGTTCACAATGACCACGTCCACCGGCTTTTCCTTGGGCGGCGACAGCTTTACCGCCGTGGGGAATGTGGCCCCGCCCATCCCGACAATGCCTGCGGCCTTTATCTTCTCCTTTATCTCTTCAGGGGAAAGCTCCATGAAAGAGGGGGACTCTGCAAGCTCCACCCATTCCTCTTTCCCGTCATTTTCTATTACTACCGCTTCGCCCGGGCGGCCCATCGCCGTTTCAAACTCCCCCACGGCTATGACCTTTCCCGAAACCGGGGCGTGAACAGGCGCGGAAACAAACCCCTCGGGACGCCCCACCACAGTGCCTATCTTTACTTCGTCCCCTATGGAAACTGCGGCCTTCGCGGGGGCCCCGATGTGCTGCCTAAGCAGCACCACGGCCCTGGCCGGAGGCTTCAGGGGTGTTATCGGCTTTGAGCTGGAAAGTTCTTTCTTATCCGGCGGGTGCACCCCGCCAGCAAACATAGGCAAACCGCTACCTCCTTTAGTTCTATTTGCTCCTGGCAGAAGAGTCTTTTTAAAAAAACCGTTTTCCCAAAAAAAACCCTTATTTAATACCATGCGTCGTCCTTTTCTGTCAAGGCAGAACGCAAAAAAGCCGGAAGCAAAGCCGGATGTCGAATTCTATTTAGATTAACATCCGGAACAATTTTTTTCCAAAGGAGGACCGTAAACAGGGCACAAATTAGGATAACCAGGGCATGGAAAAACTTCTCGGGGCAAAAAGGAAATTTTTGGCGGAGGGGGGGAGATTCGAACTCCCGGCAGGGTGTAACCCTGCAACGATTTTCAAGACCGTCGCCTTAAACCACTCGGCCACCCCTCCATTCAAGCGACAAGGAGCCAGAGACTAAAAGCTAAAGTTAAAGATAACCGATTCAAAAGACAAGTGGCAAGGCCTGAAGCAGCCAAAAGACTTTCTCAAAAGGAAAGGGACAAGCGAAACAAATCAAAAAATCCGTCCGCTTGTCCCTTATTGACCTGCCGCCTGCTACGCCGACTGCCTCTCGTATATCAGGACAGGCTTTTCCTTTTTCTCGATAACGTCCTCGTTTATCAGGCACTCCTTTATGGTCTTTTCGGATGGCACCTCGAACATCACATCTAGCATCACGCCTTCAAGTATGCTCCTTAAGCCCCTGGCGCCCGTCTTTTTCTTGATGGCCTTCCTTGCCACCTGCCGCAGGGCGGGGTCCGTAAAGCGCAGCCTCACGTTGTCAAGGGAAAGCAGCTTCTGGTACTGCCTTATCAGCGAGTTCTTGGGCTCTGTGAGTATCCGCACCAAAGCGGTCTCATCAAGCTCGTCAAGCGTGGCCACAACGGGCACCCTACCCACGAACTCGGGGATCATGCCATATTTTATGAGGTCCTCAGGCTCGGTGAGGGAAAGGATGTCCCCCAGCTTCTGCTGGTTCATGCCCGATGGACCGGAGGCCTTGAAATCAAACCCCATGGTCTGCTTCCCCGTCCTCTGCTTTATGATTCCATCCATCCCCACGAACGCCCCGCCGCATATGAACAGGATGTTGGTAGTGTCCACCTGTATATATTCCTGCTGCGGGTGCTTCCGGCCGCCGTGAGGCGGTATATTGGCGGTAGTGCCCTCTATTATCTTAAGCAGGGCCTGCTGCACGCCCTCGCCGGAGACGTCCCTCGTTATCGAGGGGCTGTCCGACTTGCGGCTTATCTTGTCTATCTCGTCTATGTACACAATGCCCCTCTGCGCCTTCTCCACGTCGTAATCGGCGGCCTGCAGAAGCTTCAATATCACATTCTCAACATCCTCGCCAACGTAGCCCGCCTCGGTAAGCGTGGTTGCATCGGTGATGGTAAAAGGCACATCCAGCAGGCGCGCGAGGGTCTGGGCCAGGAGGGTCTTGCCCGTGCCGGTCGGCCCCATGATGAGGATGTTGCTCTTTTGCAGCTCGATGTCCCCTTCCATGGGGCTGTAAATCCTCTTGTAATGGTTGTAAACCGCCACGGCAAGGGTCTTTTTAGCCCTCTCCTGCCCGATCACGTAATCGTCCAGGAAACGGCTTATCTCCCTCGGGGTGGGGAGCTTGGGAAGACCTGTCTGCCCCTTTTCCTCAATGAAGAGCTCGTCGGCTATGATCTCATTGCAAAGCCCGACGCACTCGTCGCATATGAAGACGGTCGGCCCCGCTATGAGCTTCCGCACCTCGTCCTGCCCCCTCCCGCAGAAGGAGCATTTATATTCCGGGTTGTCTTTTTTTGCCACTTTTATTACCTCCGTTTACTCCGAGGGTTTGGTCCTCATGCTCTGCAGGACCTCATCCACGAGGCCGTAAGCCTTGGCCTCTTCACCGGACATGAAAAAGTCCCTGTCCGTGTCGGCATGTATCTTTTCTATCGGCTGCCCCGTGTGGTGAGCCATAATGCGGTTGAGCTGGTCCTTCATCTTAAGGACCTCCTTGGCGTGTATCTCGACATCCGAGGCCTGCCCGGTAAAACCCGCCGTCGGCTGATGGATCATCACCCTGGAGTTGGGCAGGGAAAACCTCTTGCCCTTGGCCCCGGCACAAAGAAGGAGCGCTCCCATGCTTGCCGCCTGGCCTATGCAGTAGGTCGCTATGTCGGGCTTTACGAACTGCATTGTGTCGTAAATGGCGAGCCCGGCGGTCACGACCCCGCCAGGGGAATTTATGTAAAGATGTATGTCCTTCTCCGAGTCCTCACTCTGCAGAAACAGCAGCTCCGCTATTATGGTGTTTGCCACATAGTCGTCTACCGGCGTCCCGAGGAATATGATCCTGTCCTTAAGGAGCCTGGAGTAGATGTCATACGCCCTTTCCGTCCTTCCGGTCTGTTCTATTACTATGGGTATCACACTCATTTTATTTTTCCACCTTTTCAAACTGAGCTTTTTCCAAAAGGAGGTCCAGCACCTTTTCCTCGAACACGGCATGCCTCAGCCCGTCGAGAGAGCCATGCCTTGAAACATAATACTTGATAACGTTTTCAGGGGCAATCGAAAGCCTCTGCGCTATCTGGCTTATCTTCTCCTTCATGTCTTCTTCGGAGACTTCCACCTTTTCCCTTTCGCCTATCGTCTCAAGCAGAAGGCTGGCCTTTACGTTCCTGGCCGCGTTTTCCCTGAGCCCGCTCCTCAAGCCCTGCAGATCCTCCTCTTTTTGCTCTTCCGCCTCCCCTGCGGGGCTGCCGCCCTTCTTCTGGGCAACCGCCTCCTCCACAAGGCCCGTCAGCTCTTTTTCCACAAGCCCTTCCGGGGCGTCAAAATCATGGGATTCGATGAGCTTCTTCATTATTTCGGCCTTTTGCATCTTCCTGGCGGCCAGCTTCTTGGATTTCTGGACCTCACTTCTTATATGCGTCCGCAGCTCTTCCAGGCTGGAATGCCCCAGGTCCTTGGCCAGCTCATCATCAAGCTCCGGCAGCCTGACCTTCTTCGTGTCCTTGAGAGTCACATGAAAAAGGACCTCGCGGCCCGCCGTTTCCTTGACCGGGTAGTCATCCGGGAAGTTCACGGTTATATCAAAGCTTTCGCCCTTCTTTCTGCCTGTCAGCCCGCGGGAAAAATCGGCCGGCATCGTGGGGCCGCCGACCTTGAAGATATGGGCCTCGAACTTTTTCTCCTCGCCATCCACCGTGTAGTCCAGTATGGCTATGTCCCCTTCGGAAAGGGGCTCCTCCGAGGGTTCAAAAACGGCCTTGTCTTCGCGCAGCCGCGCCAGGACGTCCTCGACATCGGCGTCGGCCACCTCCGTTTCCACTTCGTGGACCTTTACACCCGTGTAGTTGAGCTCCCCCATGCCCGGCATCACCTCCACCAGGAGTGTCATGTTGAAGGGCTCCTGCCTTTTGAAGTCCCCCATCTCCTCGAAGACCGGATTGTCCACGGGCTTCAGGTTCGCCTCTTTGATCGTCTCCGAGTAGACCTTGGGTATCAGCTTTTGAAGGACCTCGCCCTCCACTTCCTTGCCGAACTTCTTTTCGATAAGGCTCAGGGGCGCCTTGCCAATCCTGAACCCGGCTATCCTCGTCCTCTGCCTTAACTTCTCCAGAGAAAGACTTATCTCCCTCTCGATCGTCTGGGGGGGAATCTCGATCTTAAGTCTCTTCTTTGTGGTGCTTACTTCCTCTATCGTCTTGAGCATTTTATTTTATGAGCCTCCTTTATAAGATTAAACCAGATCAGGGATGCTTGTCAATTTTTATTGAAAAAACAGATAGTTGCGATTTAAAACCAGCCGTCTCGCCGCTCCCGCGAAAAGTCTATTATACATGAGCTTGGGGTCTAAAGTATCCGGGCAGCGAGAACTCGATAGGGCGGATTTGTTATGATAGGAAAGACGCATGCTTAGAAGGAAAGGGATAATCGTCCTCCTGCTGGTCCTGGCGGCCCTTGCGCTTACCGCCGCCGTGACCGCTTACCGCCAGCGTGACCATTTCCGGCAGGCGGAGGCTTATTACGCCGCCCGCAACTGGAAGCTTGCCATCAGGGAGTACGATACGGCCATCCACTTCCATGTGCCCTTTTCACCCATTGCGGATGAGTCGGCCCAAAGGCTCTGGCAGATAGGCCGGATGTTCGAGGCCCAGGGAAGGCCAGGCTGGGCGCTTATTGCCTACTCCAGCATAAGGAGCGGCTTTTACGGGACCAGGAGTTTTTATACGCCGGGGACTGACTGGATCAGAAAATGCGACGGCAGGATCGCAGCCCTTGAGACCTCGATGCTCATCAAGGAAGGCGGCATAAAGCCTGAGCAAGCCTCAAAACAGCAGGCAAAATACCTGGCTGTATTCAGGGACAACAGGGCTCCGTCCGTTTTCTGGTCCCTGCTTGCGGAGATAGGCTTCCTCGGATGGGTGGGAGCGGCCCTTGCCACCGCTTTCCTGGGGTTCGGCAAGACCGGGAAGGCAAAGGGGAAACCCGCCCTTTACGGGGCGATATGTTTCCTTGCCTTTACTGCGCTCTGGGTCATCTCCCTGCTAAGAGCATAAAAAAGAGCGTTTTTCATTCGCCCGATGGCAGCTTTATAAGAAACGTTGTGCCGCTGTCCGCGCTCTCGATCCCGATGCTCCCGAAATGGCTCTGAATGATGCTGTGCACAATGGCAAGGCCAAGGCCCGTGCCCCCCTCCTTGTTCGTATAGAACGGCAAAAACACCTTCTGCCTTATCTGCTCCGGTATGCCGGGACCTGTATCTGACACCGAAATGAGGACCTCATTTTCTTTTTTTCGCACCTCCAGGTCCAGCCTGCCGCCCACGGGCGCCATCGCCTGCACCGCGTTCTGGATAAGGTTCATGAACGCCTGCTTGAGCAGTATCTCGTCTGCCTTTATGGCGAAATCCTCCTGGCAGACCGAAAGGGAGGCGCTTACGGCTGGAAAAACTCCGGCCAGCGTGGCATCAAGGCATGTCTTTAAAACAGTTGAGAGCCTCAGCCTGTCCACGGTCTCAAAGGCGGGGGTACCGGGATTGGCAAAGGAAAGGAACCCGTTGATTATGGCGTTCATCGCGGCGACCTCCTTTTCGATCGCCTGGGCGGCCTGGCGCTGCATCCCGGAGGCTTCCGCTCTTTCCGTCTCCCGCGCAGGCGCTGTTTCCCCGGCTGGCGAAGGGGCCTTTAAAAGCATCTTCGAATAGCCGGAAATTACCGCCATGGGGTTTCTAAGCTCATGCGCAAGGCCAGCGGCCATCTCGCCCAGGCTCGAAAGCCTGCGGCGGAGCTCGGCCTGCCGCTCCAGCGTCTTAAGCTCCGTGAGGTCGGTAAATACCAGTATCAGCCCGATTCTGGCGCCGGCAGTATCAAAAAGCGGCGTAACAGAAAAACCCACCCAGAGCCTTCGGCCCTTTGCCCCGCCCTGCATGCCTGAATAAAAGGCAAGTTCCTGCCTGTTTACCGTTTCGTTTTTTTCGATCAGTCCTGATATCTCCCCCTTAAGCACCTCATTGTGCTTCCTGCCTATAGCCTGCTCCCTTCTAAAGCCCATTATCCTTTCCGCGGCGGAGTTTACCATGGTTATCTCAAGCGCGTCGTTAAAACTTATGACACCGCTTGGCACGCTCTCAAGGATGTTTTTGCCCAGGTTCTCGGAGATGTCCGCCCTTTTTTCCGCTTTCGCACGCAGCTCCTGAAGCTCTCTTTCCTTTTCCTTCAGCTTCAAAACAAGGTCCTGGAAGGTATCCACCACGAACCCCACTTCAGATTTCCCGTTGGTGTCCTGCCTTTTTTTGCCGCTTGCCAGAAAAAATTTCCTGGCAAGCAAGTAGGTCAGGACAACAGAGGCCGCCAGGACCAGCGGAAGGAGAAAAAGCGGAAATGAAACAAGGGACAAAAAAGGATTTTTTTGCATTTCACTTCATCCCATTTTCATTCAGTGCAGCCCGTGGCGGATGTACCAGAAAATCACATCCTGGCCCGTAAGCAGGCTTACGACGGCCCCGGCGGCAAGAAACGGGCCGAACGGGACCCTGGATTTCCTTCCCTTGCCTTTGAAGACCACTAGGTAAAGCCCGGCGGCGGAGCCCGTCAGGCTTGCCAGAAAGGTGGTGAGCAGAACGCCTTTCCAGCCCAGCACGGCGCCGACCATGGCCATCATCTTTATGTCCCCTCCGCCCATCCCGCCGCGGCTTAAAAAAGCTATCGAGTAATAGAGGAGGAAACCCGTGGCAGCCCCGATAAGGGAACCCGTCAGCCCGAGGCCAGCAAGCCTGTAAAACGGGTCCGGCAGGATGAGCCAGCCTGCCAGAAGCCCTATGGGGATGCCCGGAAGGGTTATCTCATCAGGGATGATCTGAAAGTCGTAATCTATGAAGGTTATCACGACCATCGCGGTTATGAAGATGAAGTAGAAGAATGTGGCGGGCGTGCCGCCAAACCTCAGGGCCGCAAGGAGGTACAGAAAACCGTTAAGGGCTTCAACGGCCGGATACCTGGGCGAAATGGGCACACCGCACGCCCGGCATCTGCCCCGCAGGACCAGATAGCTTATTAACGGTATGTTGTCCCAAAACCGTATGGGCCTGCCGCAGGAGGGGCAGTGAGAGGCAGGCGATACGACCGATTCGTTTTTTGGGAGCCTGTGGATGCAAACGTTTGCGAAAGAGCCCACGATGAGGCCAAACAGGACGGAGAGCACATAAAGAGGGGCCCCTTCAAGCAAGGGCCTCAAGGACAGAAACAAAAGAAAAAAGCCTCCCCGCTATTGTCTGCCGATCTTTGATGTCTGCTCAATAAGCGCGCTGAGCTCTTCATTTACAAGCTCCATCTCCTTAAGCATTCCCTTTAGGTCCTCGTCCCTTGCCATAAGGGAAAGCTGCTGCCTCTCCTCAAAAACCTTTTCTCCTACCGCCCTTGCCAGCTCCTCTTTTTCCCTCTTGAGCTTTTCCACCTTGCTTGCGAATTTGAAATAGGCAATTTCAACTTTCAGGCGCTCGTCCAGCAGTTGGGCGAACCATTTGAGTTTTTCGACTCCCTTGCCGAAGTTCTCCCTGAGTTTTTCGATCATGTCAAAAGGCCCCTCTTTCCACGTTCGATAAAGGCCCCGCGAAATCAAAAAATCCAATTAAATAAGTATATCCCAAAACCCGTCATAAAAACAGAACACTTATGCGCATACCGGGAGGGGGTCATGGCCGGTAGATGTCCGGCCGTGCCTTCATCAGCGCCTCCTTCAGCCTGCCGTATATCTCGTCCGCCCCTTTGAGGCCGGAGACGTCCACCCAGACAGCGCCTTCCTCCTTTTTAAACCAGGTAAACTGCCTCTTTGCATACCTCCTGGTATTCCTTTTTATTAGCCTAACCGCCTCCTCATAAGGATATTGCCCCATAAGGAACCCTTCTACTTCCTTGTAACCTATCGCCTGCATGGCAGTTTTGGATGGCGGCTTACGCCGGCCAAGGACCTCCCTGACCTCCTGCACAAGCCCGTCCATGAGCATCCGGTCCACCCTGTCCTCTATGAGGGTGTAGAGCTCCGCCCTGTCCCTAGTGAGCCCCACCTTTATGAAATCATAGGGAAGCGGCATGGTAAGGTCCCTTTTCAGCTCCGAAGCGGCCCGCTTCGTCTTTATCTGCACCTCAAGGGCCCTGAGTATGCGCCTGGTGTCCGCCGGGGCGAGGATGCGGGCCGTTTCGGGGTCCATTTCCTCGAGAAGACCGTAAAGGTCCTCTTCCTTCTTCAAGAGCTCCGCCCTGAGGGCCTCGTCAGCCTGCGGGGCTTCCATGAGGCCTCGGGTGAGCGCTTTTATGTAAAGCCCCGTGCCCCCCACGATGACAGGTATCCTGCCCTCCCCGCTCAGGCGTTCCATGGTCCGGGAGGCCTCATCCGCAAACCGCCCTGCGCTCCACGTCTCGTCCGGCCAGATTACATCTATCAGGTGGTGGCGGACTTCCGCGAGCTGGGAAGGCGCCGGCTTTCCGGTGCCTATGTCCATGAGCCTGTAGAGCTGCATGGAATCGGCGCTTATGATCTCCGTGCCAAGCTCGCGGGCAAGAAGAATGGAGGCCTCCGTCTTGCCTGAAGACGTTGGGCCAAACAGTATTACAGCCTTGTTCAAAAAACCTTTTCCCCTTCCGGAAAAAATTATTTACCTTCTGATTTATGATAATTCAAACCGTTTGACTAAGGTTATTTCAAGCGGTTAATATTTCTTAAATGAAAAAACAGGCCGGTTACGTCCCGCTTCACCTCCATTCCGAGTACAGCCTCCTGGACGGCGCCATCAAAATAGCTGAGCTTGCCGATACCGCGCAGGGCTGGGGGCTTCCCGCCGTGGCCATAACCGACCACGGGAACCTCTTCGGGGCGGTTGAGTTTTATAAAAAAATGACCAAAACGGGGATCAAGCCCATCATGGGCTGCGAGCTGTACGTGGCCCCCTCAAGCAGGCACTCAAGGCAGAAGGAGGACGGGCCCTTCCACCTGATAGCGCTGGCCGAGGACAACAGGGGTTACTCAAACCTCGTGGAGCTTGTCTCCAGCGCATATACGGAGGGGTTTTATTACAGGCCTAGGATAGACAGGGAGATATTCGAGGCCCACAGCGAGGGACTGATCGTTCTAAGCGCCTGCATGAAGGGCGAGGTGCCCTACTACCTTTCCCATGGCATGGCAGACAAGGCCCGCGAGACGGCCTCCTATTACAGGGAGGTGCTCGGCCCGGAGAACTATTTCATCGAGCTCCAGGAAAACGGGATGCCTGAGCAGCTGGAGCTAAACAAGACCCTCCTTGAGCTTGCCCGCGCAATGGACATAAAAGTGGCGGCGACCAACGACTGCCATTACCTTAGAAAGGAAGACAGGAGGGCGCACGACATCCTCCTTTGCGTCGGGACCGGGAAGACCGTGAACGACCCGACCAGGATGAGGTTCATGGGGGACGGGCTTTACTTCAAAAGCCCGGAGGAGATGCAGGCCGCCTTCAGCGAGCTGCCCGAGGCCCTCGTAAACACCGTGGATATAGCCGAGCGCTGCAATGTGCAATTTCAGCTTGGCAAAAATCTCCTTCCGCTTTTCAAGACCGAGGACGGCACCCCGCCCGGTGAATTTCTTGAGCGCCTGGTAAGGCGGGGCATGAAGGAGAAGTACGGGGAAAATCCGCCGCAGGAGCATCAAAACAGGCTGGCCCATGAGCTTTCGGTCATAAAGAAAATGGGATACGAGTCCTATTTCCTGATAGTCTGGGACTTTGTGAACTACGCAAGGAAGCAGGGCATCCCGGTGGGGCCCGGAAGGGGCTCGGCGGCAGGCAGCATCGTCTCCTACGTCCTTGGCATCACGGAGATAGACCCTATGCGCTATGGCCTCCTCTTTGAGCGGTTCCTCAACCCTGAGCGCATAAGCATGCCCGACGTGGATACAGATTTCTGCCGCGACCGGAGGCAGGAGATAATCAATTACGTCTCCGGGAGGTACGGGCGCGGACACGTGGCCCAGATCATAACGTTTGGAACGCTTGGGGCAAAGGCGGCCATAAGGGATGTGGGGCGGGCCCTGGACATACAGTACCAGGAGGTGGACCGGATTGCGAAGCTGGTGCCCGAGGGGCCAAACGTTTCCATAAAAGAGGCCCTCCTTGTAGAGCCCGCCCTGGGCGCGCTCTACAGGGAGGACAAGACCGTAAAGGAACTCATTGACATCGCGCAGAGGCTGGAGGGGCTCTCAAGGCATGCCTCAACCCATGCCGCGGGCATAGTCATATCTCCCTCGCCCCTGTCCTCGCTTGTACCGCTTTATAAAAACCCCACGGACGGCTCCATCACCACCCAGTTCGACATGAGCTCCATAGACGAGATGGGACTCGTGAAGTTTGATCTCCTGGGTCTCAAGACCCTTACCATCATAGACAAGGCCACGCGGTTCATAAATGAGGGTGGTTCGGACTTCAGGCCCTCCCTGGTTCCGGTGGACGACAAGAAGACTTACGAGTTGCTTGGCTCCGGGCAGACCACCGGCGTGTTCCAGCTTGAAAGCGCGGGCATGCGTGATATTCTGATAAAAATGGGCCCGGAGCGCTTCGAGGACCTTATCGCCCTGGTCGCCCTTTACAGGCCGGGGCCCATCGGCAGCGGCATGATAGACGATTTCCTCAAGAGGAAAAAGGGGCTTGTGCCGGTAAAATACGAGCTCCCGCAGCTCAAGGAAATACTCGATGAGACCTATGGCGTGATCCTCTACCAGGAGCAGGTCATGCAGATAGCCCACAAGCTCGCGGGCTTCAGCCTGGGGCAGGCTGACATACTCCGGAAAGCCATGGGCAAGAAAAAGCCCGAGGAAATGGAAAAGCAGAAGGACGCCTTCGTCAAGGGCATGGTCTCTAACGGGATACCGGAGACCAAGGCGCGCAGGCTGTTTGACCTGATGGCCAAGTTCGCGGAATACGGGTTCAACAAGTCCCACTCGGCTGCCTATGCATATATCGCCTACCAGACGGCATATCTGAAGGCGCACTATCCGGTGGAGTTCATGGCCGCCACGATGAGCGCCGACCTGGACAACACCGACAAGATAATGCACTTCCTGCAGGAATGCCAGAGCATGTCCATCGAGGTGCTGCCCCCGGACATAAACGTCTCGGACGCAGAGTTCAAGGTCGTCGGGGGCTCCATAAGGTTCGGAATGGTGGCGCTCAAGGGCGCGGGCCAGCAGGCCATTGATGAGATACTGCAGGAGCGGGCCGGTGGCGGTCCTTTCAGCTCCTTTGAGAATTTCCTTGACAGGATGAGGGAAAAGAAGGTCAACCGCAAGGTCATGGAGGCGCTTGTGAAGGCCGGGGCATTTGACTCCCTGGGCCTCACGAGGCGCGGATGCATGGAAAAGCTCGACTCGAAAGACCGCAGAGGCCCCTCCAAACAGCAGTCCATTTTCGGGGACATGGGTTTTGGGGACATGATGGCACAGGATGCGGGCCCCGCCCAAAAGGACACGCCGGAATGGAGCGAAAAGGAGCTCCTGGCTTATGAAAAAGAGGCCCTCGGGTTCTACATTTCAGGCCATCCCCTGAAAGCATATCTCAAGGGGCCGCTCATGAGAGAGGTCGTCCCCGCTTCCAGGCTCTCTTCCCTGCCTGACAAGTCTGAGGTTGCGGTGGCGGGAATTATCGCCGCTGTCAGGAAGCTGAAGACAAAGAGCAAGGGCCTTATGGCGGCGCTAACGCTGGATGACGGCGAAGGCACCCTGGAGGTGGTGGTATTCCCCGACCTGTACCAGGAAAACGGCAGCCTTCTATTGAAAGACACCCCTGTTTTGGCGCGCGGGAACCTGGACGTCACGGACAAGGGCGTCAAGGTGCTGGCAAGGCATATAATGCACCTGGACGACGCAGCATCCGGGCTTTCCTCAAGGGGGGACAGACGGCTGGAGATAACCCTTCAGGAGATGGACGACCTGAAGATTATCAAGGCTCTTGTGGATGCGCACCCCGGGGCGGTCCCCCTGCACCTGAAGGTGCTTGAAGGCGGCCTGAACATTTTTATCGAGACTTCTTATAAAATCTCCCCCGACGATATTTTTTTGAACGGCCTCAGGCAGATACACGGCGGAGAGGGAAAGGCTAGGTTTTTTTGACAGATGAGATATTACCTGGAATTTGAAAAACCGCTCCAGGAGCTTGAGTGCAAGATAGAGGAGCTGAAAAGGCTCTCGGACGGCAACAACCTTAAGATAAACACAGAGATAAAGAATCTGGAAAAAAAGGCAAGGGAGCTGCACTCCGATATCTTCTGCAATCTTACGGCGTGGCAGAAGACCCTGCTTGCAAGGCATCCGGAGCGCCCCTATACGCTTGATTACATAAACATGATAACCGCCGACTTCGTGGAGCTGCATGGCGACAGGCATTTCGGGGACGACCCCGCAGTTGTGGGAGGGTTCGCGCGGCTGGGCCGCTTTCCGGTAATGGTCCTAGGGCACCAGAAAGGAAGGGGGGTAAAAGAGAGGATATCCCGCAATTTCGGCCAGCCCAACCCGGAGGGCTACAGAAAGGCACTCCGGATGATGAAGCTCGCCGAAAAGTTCAGAAAACCTGTCGTTACCTTCATAGACACGCCGGGAGCCTTCCCGGGGCTGGGGGCCGAGGAGCGTGGCCAGGCGGAGGCCATAGCGGTGAACCTGATGGAGATGTCCGCCCTCAAGGTGCCGGTGGTCTCCGTGTTGATAGGCGAAGGCGGCAGCGGCGGAGCGCTTGCCATAAGCGTTGCCGACAGGCTCTACATGCTTGAACACTCCGTTTATTCGGTGATCTCCCCCGAGGGCTGTGCGGCCATACTGTGGAAAAAAGGTGGCGAGATCGGGGTGAACGAGTACGCCCAGGCGGCCCAGGCCCTGAAGATAACCGCGGAGGACATGCTTAAGGCCAAAGTGATAGACGGAATAATACCCGAGCCTCTGGGAGGCGCCAACAGAGACCCCGAGGCCGCCGCAAAGAACCTTCAGGAGACCGTGCTTGCCGCTCTCGAGGAGCTGAGCCAAAAACCCGCTGGAAAGCTGGTGGAGGAACGCTACAGGAAGCTCAAAAAACTTGGCGGCTTCACCGGCGCGGCAAGGCCTGCGTAAGCTGCATCCTCTGTCTGGCGGCCTCAAACAGGAAGACAGCCGCGGAGGCCGCCACATTCAGACTCTCCGCCCCTCCCCTTATCGGGATGCCAAGGAGCACGTCCGCCCGTGCCTTCAGCTCAGGCGGCAGCCCGTGCGCCTCTTCCCCGAAAGCGATAGCAACCGGGGCCCTGAGGTCCCAGCCGTAGACCGGCCTGTCTGCGTGCGCGTCCGCCCCGGCCAGGGCTATTTTTTTTTCTTTCAGGTAGTCAATGGCCTCTTCAAGCCGGGCCTCGATAACGGGCAGATGGAAAAGGCTGCCGGCGGTTGCCCTGACCGCCTTGGGAGAAAAGATATTGGCGCTTCCAGGCAGAATGATGCATGCGTCCGCGCCCGCGGCATCGGCAGTGCGCACAAGCGTTCCCAAGTTCCCGGGCTCCCTGATGCCCGCGCTTACCGCAATGAGGGCAGGCCCCCTGAATGCCAGCCTGCGCAGTTCCGGCGCTTCATACCGGCACTGGGCCAGTATGCCCTGAGGGGTCTTTGCCTCCGCGATCCTTTCAAATAGCCGGCTTGGCACCCGGTAAAAACCCCTGGCCGCCTGTTTTAGCGCATTAAAAAAGGTATCTTCAAGCCGGGCCAGAAATTCGCCGGACACGACAACTGCCTCCAGCCTTGCGCCCCCCGAAAGCGCAGCCTCCACAAGGTGAGGGCCTTCCGCCAGAAAAGCCTCCCTGCCCGGATGGCGTCTTATGGCCAGAAGCGATTTTATGACCGGGTTTTGAGCGCTTGTTATGGATTTAGGCTCCATGGCGGATTATAACCTTTTTCCTTTCCTTTCATCCGTTTTGAGCCTGCCTCAATTTGTGATTTCAGGTTGATATTTTTCCCGGATAATTGCATCATTCATTGGCTGGCAAAGTTTTATGGACATCGGCTCTCTAAGCATGCTTTTTAAAAAGGGGTGGACGATGAAGATAAACACCGGTTTGAACCTCACGGTCCTTGTGCTTGTCCTGATAACTGCGGGGGGCTTTCTGATGCCCGGCACCGCACATTTCCGGCTGTTGCAGACGCTCCTTACAGTCGCGGTCCTTGCGGTGCTGTGGATACAGACTAACAGAAAGATACTCAGGCCCATAGCCCGGTTGAAAGAAAAGCTGGAGAGGGCCGCAGAGGGTGACCTGAGCGCAGGCATCGGAAACGCGGACGCTGGCTATGACGAGATAGGCGCCATGTTCGGCAGCGCCAACCTCATGTTTGAGTCCGTTGACGGTATGATACAAAAGGTACTCACCCTTTTGGACAAGTTTATTGAGGCGGTCGGCATGCTCAGGGGCTCTGCGGAGGGGGTGGCTTCCGGTGCCAGGAGCCAGTTCAACCAGGCCTCGCAGATAGCCACCGCCGCCGAAGAGATGAGCCAGACCATAACAGATATCGCAAAGAACGCCTCTGAAGCCCAGGACACATCTTCGAACGTCACCGACGTGTCAGAAGCAGGCCAGGAGATCGCAAACAACGCCATCCAGATGATGGAAAAGGTCCACAGTTCCACCCTTGAGCTTGCCTCCAAAGTGGGCAAACTCAACAGCAGGGCCGCCGAGATAGGGGGCATCGTCACGGTCATAAAGGAGATAGCGGACCAGACCAATCTGCTTGCTCTAAATGCCGCCATAGAGGCCGCCAGGGCAGGCGAACAGGGCAAGGGCTTTGCGGTTGTGGCAAACGAAGTGCGGAAGCTGGCCGAAAGGACAATAAAGGCCACGGCCGAGATATCCGAAAAGATAAGCGCCGTCCAAACGGAGTCCGGCCTGACCTCCAAATCCATGTCCGAGGCGGCGGAACAGGTAACGGATGCCGGCAAGTTCATAAAAAAGGTCGGCGATGCCTTCCTGTCCATAGAAAAGGTCGCCCAAAAGGCCAGAGACGAGATCACACATATAGCCGCCGCCGTGGAGGAGCAGTCCAGTGCCTCAGAGGAGATCGCTAAGAACATAGAGAAGACCTCCGTCATAACAAGGCAGATGGAAGAGATGTCAAACACCGTGGCCAGGGAAGTGGATGTGCTTGTAGGCATCACCGGGGAAGTAAGGAATGCGGCCTCATGGTTCAAAAACAGAAACGGAAATCAGGCCCCGGGCCAGACGGGAAAATTTGCCGTGGAACTTCCGGAATGACTGCCAGAAGACAAAGGGTTTTTTTGCAGTGAACTTCCGGGACTTTTTCGAGATAAGTTCTAACTAGATGGCCAGCATCCTGTCAAGCGCCCTTTTGGCTGGAAGCCTGATCTCCTCCGGCACGCTGACAACGGTCCTCATCTCTTTCAAGGCGGTGTAGACGCTCTTGAGTGTTGTCTTTTTCATGTTCGGGCATATCATGTCTTTTCTTAGAGGGTAGAAAACCTTTTCCGGACTATCTTTCCTGAGCCTGTGCATCAGCCCCAGCTCCGTGCCCACTATGAACTCCTTGTGCGGCGAACTCTTCGCGAAGCGGAGCATCCCGGACGTGCTGGTAACGTGGTCCGCCACCTCCAGGACCTCGATGCGGCACTCGGGATGGGCCATCAGAAGCGCTCCGGGGTGCTCCTCTTTGGCCTTCAGCGCGTCCTCCCTGCGTACCCGGTCGTGGACATGGCAGAAACCGTCCCAGGAGATGACCTTTTTCCGGCTGTTCTTCTGCGCCCACAGGGCCAGGTTCCTGTCTGGCACGCATATCACCTCATCGCCCGGCAGGGACTCTATCACCTTCACAACGTTTGCCGAGGTGCAGCATATGTCACTGTGTGCCTTCACCTCCGCCGTAGTATTGACATAACTTACTACCGGCACTCCCGGGTACCGCTGCTTCAGGTCGTTAAGGGAGAACTCCACAGGGTACACCAGGGACGGCTGCACATCATACCCTGGAAATGAGGCCCTCATCTTCCGAGGCTTCTCCACCTGTATCATGTCCGCCATCGGACAGCAGGCCTCGACCTCCGGCAGGACGACCGTCTTCGTGGGGCTCAATATGGCGGCGCTCTC
Organism: Nitrospirota bacterium; assembly: GCA_021813765.1. Taxonomy (GTDB): domain Bacteria; phylum Nitrospirota; class Thermodesulfovibrionia; order Thermodesulfovibrionales; family JdFR-88; genus JAKAEG01. The sequence goes on along the minus strand of JAKAJM010000003.1, from coordinate 61,631 downwards.
CGCCATGAAGTTCACGCCGCAAAATACGATCACATCGCATTCGATCGTGGATGCTGTCCTTGAGAGCTCCAGGGAGTCGCCGATGAAATCGGCCAGGTCCTGTACCTCGTCCCTCTGGTAGTTGTGGGCCAGTATTATGGCCTTCCTCTGTCTTTTAAGCTCCAGTATCTCCTGGAGCATATCAAGCTCGTTCATTGACCTTCTTCAGTTCTCTAAAATTTTTTAAAAAACTAAAACCCGGATGACGGGTTGTTGGTATATAAGACAGTGCCGTCGTTAAGGGTTACTCTGTATATTATAGTGTTTTTCCTGGGTGCAAAAGAAGCCTTTTTATTTTTTTTCTTTTGGCCCGCCTTGAAATGTCTTCCCGGGATCCCGGCGCGTGCAGGGCTGTCGTAGGATGCAAGGACCTTCCTGACATACGTGTCCGTCTCCTGGTAGGGGGGTACGGAACCATATTTTTCTACCGATCCAGGCCCGGCGTTGTATGCCGCAAGCGCAAGTGCTACATTGCCCCCATAGCGCTCAAGGAGACTGCTCAGATATCTTACCCCCCCCTCTATGTTCTGCTGCGGATCCAAGGGATCGAAAACTCCCAGGGAATTCGCGGTCCCCGGCATAAGCTGCATGAGGCCCATGGCGCCCTTCGGCGAGACCGCCATACTGTTATACCCGGACTCCGCGCTGATGACCGCCTTCACAAGCGAAGGGTCCACCCCGTATTTGCGGCACATGTGCCGTATCAGGGCATCAATATGCGGGTCCTTGTACCCGGCTGAAACCGGGCAAAAGCCTGCCGCTTTTTCTTTATTCCTGCGTTCGGCCCGGACGGCGGCACTGTCCGCAACCACCTCCACGGCCCCCCTGCCGGGTGTATCGGTAAAATGAATAGAGCCGTCCGCGCCGAAATACCTGTAAATGGCCGCGCCTGCGTATGCAGGGCCGAAAAGGAGAAAGGCCACAAGCGAGGCGATAAGCATACAGCAGACTGGGCCGCCCTTCAAAAAACCGGCAGAGACACTGATATTGGAGGCTTCTTCTTTCATATGCACTCTGGCCCGCGCCATTTACTCTCTAAAAAATCCCTTCGGGCACGCTCGCTACACATTTTTACAAATATCACAGGGGATAGTCAATAAAATCGCGGGTCCTAGGCGGGCAAGGATGAACAACAATGTGCCTTTTCTAATCGAAGGAAGGTTTGATTGGGCGCGCCTCCCCCTCTAAAGGCACGCCCATATTATTTTGGAAGGATTTTTAGAGTTTCTGGACGTTTGCTGCCTTTGGACCGCGTTCCCCATCAACGATCTCAAAGTTCACCTTGTCCCCTTCGTTCAAGGTCTTGAAACCGTCTGTCATAATGGCTGAATAATGAACAAAGATATCAGGCCCGCTTTCCTGCTGGATGAATCCATACCCTTTTGTCTCATTGAACCACTTCACCTTTCCCTCGTACGACATGCTTCTGACCCTCCTTCTTCCCTCCCAGGGAACATGAAATACGGCTATCAGCCTGTCAAGACAAGCTATTTTCCTTTATAGCACGCGTCAAGCGCATTGTCAATAATAATTTTTCCAGGCTGCGGCACTCCTGAACTGTTTGATTTATAAAAATAATCGCACCTATTAAGCAACCGGCGCGTGAAAAACGAGGAAAGCCCGCATCAAACGGCCCGGATATAACTGGCGATAAGGAAAGCCTGCAGTTGCGGCTGTCTGGGCGCCCGGGCCTCAAAAGCATATTGATTTGAATTATGCACAGTTAATTGCTAAAATAAATATGTAATCTTATTTTGAATTTTTTACCTTGGAGAGAGTGGGCGACCACTCTTTTGTTTTGTATAGACAGGAGTTTTTGATTTGATCTGATATGGGCAGGACGGAGGAAAAAATAAGGGAGCTGGCCCAGAAAGCCGCAGAGGGGCTGGGGTACACGGTGGAGTCGGTCGAGCTCCTTGGGAGCGGGCAAAGACTGCTTCTGAGGATCAGCATCGACAAGGAAGGGGGGGTCACCATCAGGGACTGCGAGCTCATGAGCAGGGAGATAGGCGCCATGCTGGATGTGGAGGACATCATTCCCAGCCGCTATAATCTCGAGGTCTCCTCTCCTGGGCTTGACAGGCCGCTGAAAGGCCCCGCAGATTTCAAAAAACAGACCGGGAAGCTCATCAGGGTGACTACCAGGACTCCTTTTGACGGGCAGACCTTCCTGGTGGGCAGGCTGCAAAAGGCGGAAGACAACTCTTTTTTGATAGCTGTGGGGGAAAAAGAGCTGGAGATACCTTACAGCGCCGTGGCCAAGGCGCGGCTTGAAATTGAGATATAGCTTTTCCATATGGGGGGAGAAATGAAAGAAATAGCGTTCCTTATAGACCAGATCTGCCGGGAAAAAGGCATTTCAAAGGATGTGCTCGTGGGGGCGCTTGAGTCCGCTCTGCTGTCTGCGGCGCGGAAACGCTACGGCGGCAGGACCAATATAAATCTGAGGATAGATCCTGATACGCTCAAGATATCCGTGTTCGAGGAAAAAAGGATCGTGGAGAGCGTCCAGAACGCGGACGAAGAGATATCGGTGGAGGAAGCCGCAAAGGAGTTTCCGGGAAAGAACCTGGGCGATGTGGTGGAGGTGCCCATGGCCCCTGTGGACTTCGGGAGAATAGCGGCCCAGACGGCAAAGCAGGTCATTCTGCAGCGCATGCGCGAGGCGGAGCGCGATGCTCTCTTTAACGAGTTCAAGAGCAAGGTGGGCCAGGTCGTAAGCGGAAGCGTGCTCAGGAAGGAAAAGAGCTTCTATTACATAAATATCGGAAAGACCGAGGCGGTCCTGCCGGTGAAAGAAACCCTTGCAGGCGAGACCCTGCGGAGGGGAGATTTTGTCAAGGCGTACATCGAAGACATAAGAATCACGCCCAAAGGGCCGGTGATCCTGGTGTCAAGGGCAACGCCAAAGTTCGTTGCGGAGCTTTTCAGGATGGAGGTGCCCGAGATATCGGAAGGCCTCGTGCGGATAAGGGACATAGTCAGGGAGCCGGGGGAAAGAACGAAGGTTGCCGTGTTTTCGACAGACAGCTCCATAGACCCGGTTGGCGCGTGCGTTGGAATGAAAGGCACCAGGGTCCAGTCCATTGTCAGGGAGCTTAAGGGCGAAAGGATAGACATCATACCCTGGAACGATGACCCGAGGGTGCTCATAGCAAGGGCGCTGAGCCCGGCCACGATAGACAGGGTTGGCATCAACGAGGAGGAGAAGACGGCTATGGTCGTCGTCTCCGACCAGCAACTGTCCATCGCCATAGGCAAAAAGGGCCAGAACGTAAGACTTGCCATGAAGCTTACCGGCTGGGACATAGACATAATAAGCGACACCGAATACTCAAAGATAAAGATGGAAGAAGCTGAGGCGGCCTTTGACGAGGCGCTCCGGGACACCAAGAAGGAAAGGGAAAAACAGGAAAAGGCCCCGGCTGAGGATTAAGGAAGTGGTACCCCTGAATAAACCACGGGGCCATTCGCAAAATCATTAGCAGGCTTTGCCGTTGCCCGGAACACCCGGGCAAGCCGGATCCAGGCGAAAAAGGCGGCGCGAAAAGGCCGTTATTAAAAAAATCCTTTTCAAGCGGCTGCGCGCCCCGGCTGCCTTTTAAACCTGGATCACGGAGTCTTCGCCCCCGAACTCATTCTTCACATACTTGTCGGCACACCAGTCGTTCTCCCACCTTGTATCGTCAACGAGATACTTGAAGCGGTATTCGTGGTTCGAGGGGATTTCCAGGGTAAGCAGAAAGCTGCCGTCCTTCTGCTTTTTCATCAGGTTGGCGCTGCGGTCCCACTGGTTGAAATCGCCTACGATGGCAACCTTCTGGGCGTCCGGCACGGCCTCCGCAGGCAAAAAAAAGATCACCTTGCAGGCATCGCGGTTTTTAAGGTATGTCTTTTTAAGTCCTTCGGCCACCGCAACCCCTTTTTCTTCTACAGGCTGCGCGGGTTCCTCTTTAGCTGTCCTTGCGGGAGTCTTTGCGGGAGACTTTTTCATGAAGCGGACCTCCGTAATTGTTAATAATTATTAATTTAAAGATTGCATCCCTATTGTTTTCTTCTATCACAAAACAAACCCCTTATCAAGGGGGTTTTTACCCTTGGTCCGGCCTTCCGGCTTTAAAAGAGCACCTGGAATATGGTATAAAAGTGGTTCAGATGAAGATCGCGATAATCGGGTTTTCGAACTCCGGCAAGACGACCATATTCAATGCGCTCACCGGCCTTGGGCTGCCGACCAGCTCCTATCCGTCCACCAGCGGAGAGGCCCGCATGGGGGTGGTAAATGTGCCTGACGAACGGATCGACAGCCTGTCGGGAATCTTCAGGCCTGCAAAGACCACATATGCTGCCGTGGACTACGTGGACTACATCGGGTTCACGAAAGGGGACACCAAGCAGAACGCCAAGGTTCACGCGCACATAAAAGACGCTGATGCCCTGCTGCAGGTAGTAAGGGCCTTCGAGGACCCCTCCGTGCCCCACCCGTTTGGCGGGGTGGACCCGATGAGGGACCTGCGCCAGCTGGAGGCCGAGCTAGTGCTTGGAGACCTGATGCTTGTGGAAAAGCGGCTTGAAAGCATCGAGGAGTCACTAAAAAAAGGGAGAAAGGAAAAGGTGAACGACGCCGAAAGGGCTGTGCTTTTAAAATGCCGTGAGGCCCTTGAGGCGGAAAAGCCCCTGAGAGAGCTTGAGTTCAGCCCCGAGGAGCTGAAGGCAATAAGGCACCTTGAGTTCCTTTCCATAAAGCCTGAGGTCGTTGTCTTCAACGTTGCGGAAGAGATGCTCAAAGACAAGGAAACCGTGCAAAAACTCATCCAGGATGCACAGGGACTGCTTAAGGGAAACGCCTCAGCCCTGGCCATGTCCGGAAAGATAGAGATGGAGCTTGCCCAGCTTTCTCCTGAGGAGCAAAAGGCATTCCTTGCGGACCTGGGCATCGAAGAGCCCGCCCTGCGGAGGCTCATAAAGGTTTCGTACGGGCTCCTTAGGCTAATTTCCTTCTTCACCGCCGGGGAAGACGAGGTGAAGGCCTGGACCATAAAGGAAGCAACCCCCGCCTCCAAGGCGGCGGGCAAGATACATTCGGACATAGAAAAAGGGTTCATAAGGGCCGAGGTCGTCTCTTATGAGGATTTCATGAAGTGCGGGGGCTCCATGGCTGAGGCCAGGAAGCTTGGCGTTTTCCGCCTGGAAGGCAGAGACTACCCAGTTAAAGACGGGGACATCATAAATTTCAGGTTCAACATTTAGGCCCTCACGAGCCATCGACAGGGTCAGGCCAGCTCACAGTCCGCATAGATAAAAAAATGGTCCGAGGCCCTTCGGGCGACCGGCCACCAGGGTGTGCCCCTGGGGCTAAAAATATGGAAATCCTTTAGAATGAACCGCCCCCTGGAGAGCAATAAATAGTCCAGCCTTGCAGAAAGAAGCCCGGGCCTGTCTTCGCCGGGCCAGTCAGAGCCCCCTCCCTCCAGAAACGTCTTTTCATCCGCACCCGGCCTTATGAGGTCTTCGTTTTCAAGCAGGTCCTTTATCACTTCGCAGGTGCCCACACCCTCCCGCGGGTCCGTGTTCAGGTCCCCCATTACGACAAACGGCGTGCCGGCCGGAAGGGACTGGACGCCCGGGATGCTCTGCCCTCCAATGTATCTTTCCAGGAACCGGAGCTGATCGGCGTTTCTTCTCAGGTTCATATAATTTCTAAGCGGGACGGTCGGGTGTAGCAGGATGAAATGCACCCCGGTCTCTCCTATCCGGATGGGGATGTCCAGAAACGCGGTGCTCCAGAGCGGGAAGCCCTCCGGGCAAGCGGCCTCCATGCAATAGCCAAAAGGCATCTGCCCCCATGGCACATCCTTGTAGTTTTTTATGGCACCGGAATCCATTCTGTGCCTGCTCAGGCAGGCTATCCCGTACTGCCCTTTGAAACGTCCGAACCCCTTGTAGTCGAAAGGGGGCGGAAACCCCGTGGGCTGCCCGGAGTTGGTGTCCGCGATATGGTAAAAGGGATAATCGGCCGGGTCTTCCCCCTTTTTCAGAAAATTCTCTATGAAGGCGCGCGGGGCTTCCGGGTGCGACTCCATCTCATTTATGGAAAGCACGTCGGGAGCGAACTTCTTTATTATCTTTGCGGCCGCAAGGGCCTGGGGGTCCTCCGGGTCACTGAGCTTCTCCATAGTCAGGTCCCTTATGTTGAACTGTCCAAACCGCACGGTCACAGGCATATAATAAAAATACCAAAAAAAATACGGCCTGTCCCATAATCCGCGCGCGTCATATGTTAAACTTATTTTTAATACCATGAACACTTCAGGGAAAAGGGATTTCGACAAGGAAGCCGCCCAGTGGGACCAGGACCAGAGGCGTGTAAGGCTGGCCTCGGATGTGGCAGCGGCCGTCATCAGGGAGGCCGGGCCCACCAGGCTGATGGATGCCCTTGATTATGGGTGCGGCACCGGGCTTGTCACGCTTAAGCTCCAGCCCCTGGTAAGGACAATGACGGCGGCGGACACATCCCGCGGAATGCTCGGCGTCCTTAAGGAAAAAATCAAAGCCCTGCAGATTGGCAATGTTGACACCGTCTTTATTGACCTTGAGAGCGGAGCCGGCAAGGACAAGCCTTTCATCGAAAGCAAAAAATTCCACCTTATAGTAAGCAGCATGACCATGCACCATGTGCCGGACACCCCGGCCCTCCTCCGCATGTGGCACGGGCTCCTTCTGCCAGGAGGGCTTCTTTGCGTGGCGGACCTGGATTCCGAGGACGGCTCGTTCCATGGCGACAACACAGGCGTTTTCCACTTCGGTTTCGACCGCGCGGCGCTCATGGACCTTATGCGGCAGACCGGCTTCAGCGGCCTCAGGGACACGACAGCCTCCACCATGCTGAGAGATGTCGGGGGAAAAGACCGGGAGTTCACGGTCTTCCTGATCACAGGAAGAAAGTAAGGCCGGGCACCCATGGAAAACAAAATTGAAAATCTCACCACGGAGCAGTTAAAGGCAGAGTTCCAACGGCTCAAGGAGGAACTTTGCGATATGGAAGAGGTCCATACTTTCACCTTTCAAAAGACCCCGGTCCATATAAGCGCGGAAAAGGTCACCAACATGCAGGAGGAGTTCGATGAGGAATGCAGGCAGTACAAGGAGCGTATGGCCCTGATAGAAAAAGAACTCGCAAAAAGGGGCAACCTGTAGCGGCAAAAGCCTTGCCTGAGGGGGCCTCACTTAAAAAAATCCTTATTATTCAAGTCTTTCTCATCCGCTTTATCCCTCGCCCCGGGTCTTCTTCAAAGAAAAAAAATTTAGCCCATAACCCTTTTGGGTTATTGCGGGGAGAAACAGAGGGGAGTATGGTCTTTATTGGAACTGTCCCCTGGATTTTAATTGCTCCGTTTCAAAAGAGCGTGTCATGACTTAAGGCTTTCGCTTTTCCCTTGTGTGGTAATGAGGCAATAAAAATTCGCCCGTTAGGCAAGAAGGGAGAGAAAAGAAATGCCAGCCTTAAAACGCTGCAAAAAAGGAGAGTTGCCCGCCCGCAAAAATGAACCGGACTACAGGCTGGAATACGTGATAATTCTCATAGGCGGCCTTCTTGTAGGCTTGCTGGCCATCTATCAGTTCCTGCACTAGGAAGGAATTTCTCCCGGCCATTTTTCCGCTCCCACGCAATTTTTTTGCCCGGAAAACCGAACTTGCGGCCATGAAAGCGGCTTTTCGTGATCCATATCACAAATCGCCGGGAGTCTTTTTGCTAAGATAAATTTCATTTATGAAGAAAGAAAATGTCCTTCCTGTTTCTGATCGTGTCATGCCCTTCTTTACCGCCCAACCAATATCCGGAGGAAATTGATGGTCCGATTTCTATCAAGGTTCAGCGTCTTATTCAGGATCGCCCTGCTCGGATTTACCGCGCTTGTGGGAGCGGGGATGCTCGCGTCCGTTTTTTCCTACTGGTCAAGATACGGTTTGCCTGACAGGTCGCTCGTGCTGCTATGTTTTCTCATATGCCTGCTGACAGCCGTCCTGTGGGCGCCCGTCGTCCTTAGCATAACCGGCTCTGCAAGGGCACTGGAAGATATAGAGAAAAAGATTGACATGATGAGCAGCGGGAACCTGGCCGACCTACTCGATGCAAGCAGACACGAGGCGGCAGCACGCAGGACCGGGGAGGCCATCAATAAAACCATACGGTACTTCGCGGACGTCATCAACCAGATGGTCATGGCTATAAGCGGAGTCATTACAAGCGCCGATTCCGTGCGAAAAAATGCGGACACGGCCCGGGAGAAAACGCAGCTCCAGGCCGGGCAGGCAACCGCGATCGCTGCCGCCGCGGCGGAGATGAGCAGCACCATAACATCCATCTCGAACAACGCGTCCGCGGCTGCCAACGCTTCCCAGGAGGCCAGGAAGATCGCGCAAAGCTGCCAGACGGTGGCCGAAAATGCCGTTCAGACCATTACGCAAGTACAGAATTCAACTGCGGATCTGGCCGGCCTGGTGGAAAGGCTAAACGGCCGCGCGGGCGAGATCGGCGAGATAGTCATCTTGATCAAGGACATAGCAGACCAGACAAACCTGCTGGCCCTGAACGCTGCAATAGAGGCCGCGAGGGCTGGGGAGCAGGGCAGGGGTTTTGCGGTTGTCGCAGATGAGGTCAGGAAGCTTGCCGAAAGAACCATAAAGGCGACAGGCGAAATTTCTGAAAAAATCGGGGCTGTGCAGGAAGACTCCCGCCTCACTTCGGATTCCATGAACGTCGCCCAGGCCAGCGTCGGAAAGATAACCGGTCTTATGAGGGATCTCAGGGCACCCCTGCAGGAGATAGTCAAGGCCACACACGATGTAAGCGACCAGGTCATGCAGATCGCAAGCGCGGTGGAGCAGCAGTCGGCCACATCGGAAGACATAGCCAGAAACATCGAGGGAGCTTCCCATATCGCGGAGGAAGTGGACAATTATTCACAGACGATCATCAGCGAGATAAATTCACTGCTTAGCGTAATAGTAAACCTCCGGGCAGTAGCCCTGAAGTTCAATACCGGCGATGACGCGGTGATGCTGACCACCCTCAAGGACGGCCACAGGATCATGTACGGAAAGGTCAGAAACTGCGTTGTCAACGGACAGCGGACGGACCCGTCAATTATCCCTTCAGTTGCGGACTGCAAGGTATGCGCATGGACCGCAAGTAGCAGGAAAAAATATGATGGCTCACCCAGCTTCGGCATCATGAAGGAACTGCACCTGCGCTACCATGATGCGGCCACAAACGCGATAAGCGAGAGCAATGCGGGAAACAGGCAGAGAGCTTTGGAACTGATTCATGAGCAGGAAGGCCTGCTCGAAGAGATCTGCAGCCACCTGGACAAGATAGGGCAAGGCGGTTAAGGTCACAGGCTTTCTCTTGCGGAGCGAAGCATGCCAAGGACGCCTTCTGTCTTAAAGACCAGCTTTTCATAAGCCATCCCCAGGTATTCATGAAGAAAAGTTCCGGACCTGTCCAGCTCCGATGGCAGGTAGGACGACCAGCCGTACCGGGCGTTTGCCGCCTCCAGGCCGGAAGGCACCGCGGTAACGCGCATTTTTTCGTGTCTGAAGCAAAGCAGGGAACGTTTCATGTGGTAGGCTGAAGTCACAAGGAGCGGGGCGGCGAAGTGCCGGGCCTCGCATATCTTCCTTACATAAATTGCGTTTTCAAGCGTGTCCCTGCTCTTGTCTTCAAGTATCAGGTCTTTTTCCGGCACGCCAAGGTTTTCCAGATAGCGCGCGTCCATGGGCGCCTCTGCTTTCTGCCAGGGGTGCACCGCACCCCCGGAGATAATAATGGGGACACGCAAGACCCTGTACAGGCTGGCTGCGGTCACTATCCTGCCCATGGTATCAGACATGGGCACATTGCCGGATACCCCTCCGCCAAGCATGACTATGACGTCGCCTGCCGGGTGTACGGGATGCCTGAGCCCGGCCTCAAGCCCGCTCATCAGCCTGTCGCTAACGGGGGTGATGGAAAGAAGCCAGATCAAAAGGCCGGTCATGATATTAAGCATGCCCATCCTGAAAGACCTTCTGAAAAAGAACAGGCCCGAGCATATCAGGATGAGGACGAACAGCCCCGGAGGCAGCAGAAAAGGCGAGATGGCTTTTTTAAGGACAAACATCGGATACCCCACCGCCTGACTTTTTAATTTTTCCAGGCCCGACCATCTTTTGTTTTATGCAGAGCAAAGGCACTCCGCCCCATGAGCGGCTTAAAACGCCTTTTTTGTTTCCCTGCTCTACAGGTTGTCCAGCATGTGCCCCAGCTTCTTTTTCTTGGTCTGAAGGTAGAGCACGTTTTTTTCATGCGGCTTCATCTGGATGGGCACCCTTTCGACCACCCGCAGCCCATAGCCCTCCAGGCCGATTATCTTTTTGGGGTTGTTCGTTATCAGGCGCATGTCCCGCACTCCCAGATCCACAAGTATCTGGGCGCCTATGCCATAGTCCCTGAGGTCCGCCTTGAAGCCCAGCTTAAGGTTGGCCTCCACGGTGTCCAGCCCTTTTTCCTGGAGCTCATATGCCTGCAGCTTGCTTGCAAGTCCTATCCCCCGCCCCTCCTGCCGCATGTAGAGGATGATGCCCTTCCCCTCTTTCTCTATCATCTTCATTGCCGCCTGGAGCTGCCAGCCGCAGTCGCACCGCCTGGAGCCGAAAACGTCCCCGGTGAGACACTCGGAATGCACGCGGACAAGCACCTTGTCCCCGGGCTTTATCTCCCCTTTCACCAGCGCAAGGTGGGTATTCTGGTCCACTATGTTGTTGTAGGCGATCGCCCGGAACTCTCCGTACTCGGTGGGCATGGAGACGTTTGCCACCCTGGTGACGAAACTCTCGTTCCGCATGCGGTAATTTATCAGGTCCTTTATGGTCACCAGCCGGAGGCCGTGCTTCTTTGAAAACTGGATAAGCTCCGGCACGCGGGCCATGGTGCCGTCGTCGCTCATGATCTCGCAGATGACCCCGGCAGGGTAAAGGCCGGCAAGCCGCGCCAGGTCCACCGAGCCCTCCGTCTGCCCCGCACGCTGGAGCACCCCTCCCGGCTTGGCTTTCAGGGGAAATACATGCCCCGGCCTGGCCAGGTCCTCCGGCTTTGTTTTCGGGTCTATGGCCGTTTTTATCGTTACGGCCCTGTCATGGGCGGAGATGCCGGTGGTAACACCCTTTTTTGCCTCTATGGACACCGTAAAGGCCGTCCCGAAGGAAGAGGTGTTCACATCCGCCATCATCGGCAGATTAAGATAATTCACCCGCTCGGGCATCAGCGTCAGACAGATCAGACCCCTGCCGTGCTTTGCCATGAAATTAATGTCCGCGGCGGTCACCTCTGTGGCCGCCATGCACAGGTCCCCCTCGTTTTCCCTGTCCTCATCGTCCACCAGGATGACCATCTTGCCATCGGCTATATCTTTTATGGCGTCTTCTATGGTATCGAAGCCAGGCCTTTCCACTTCGCCGTCACCTTTGCCTTTCCTGTCCATGATCTTTGTTTTCCTTTTCAGACCCTTTGGGCCTCGAATGCAGAGACGTCCAACATTTTTTTATTTACGATCGCTCGCCGCCCTTCGGGCATGCTTGCCGTCCATTTTATGAAATAAAGCCAAAATCCCTCAGCGATTCCATCGTGATCCCGCTCTTGCGCTGTCCCGGCTGCATCCTTTCCAAAAACCTGGCGACGTATTTGCCTATGATGTCCGCCTCCAGGTTCACCGGTGACGGGGGCTCCTTGAACCCTATCGTCGTGTTGCGTGCCGTATGCGGTATTATGACCACTGTAAAGGCGTCCTCCAGAAGGTCGACCACCGTCAGGCTTATGCCGTCCACCGTAACGGAGCCTTTCTGCACCAGCAGGCCCACGAAGCCGGCAGACGCCTTTATCTCCACCTTCCAGGCATCTCCCGCCCTGGTCTTTGAGCGTATACTGCCCACGACATCTACATGCCCGCTGACAATGTGCCCCCCGAGGGAATCCTGCGCCCTTAAAGCGGGCTCCAGGTTGACCCTGTCCCCGGGCTTAAGTCCTCCCAGGCTTGTGCTGCGCAGGGTCTCCGCGGAGATGTCGAACTCCAGGGTCTGGCCGTTAATGGCCGTTACCGTCAGACACGCCCCGTTAACGGAGACGCTCCCGCCCAGCACAACCCCTTTTGAAACCTCCGGGGCGCTGACCGAGAGCTTTGCGCCTGAAGAAGACAGCTTCAGGGCGGCCACCGTCCCCAGCTCCACGACCAGCCCTGTAAACATTTTTTCTAATTCCCTCCGCCCGCGTTTACGTCGAAGGCGAAGTTCAACCGCCTTTTGTAACGGCCAAACAGGTCCACTTCCTCACTCCAGCTTGCCTGCGCATCGAAGTGCTGGCCATAGACCTGCACGTAGACGTCGTCCGGGTCAAGCGTCACCCCGTCCTCCGCGGCCTTTTCCAATATCCTGGCCTTGATGTCAGCCGCGCTGTAGCCCGGAAATCTCACGATCTCGGAGACATCGGACTTGAGCCTGTAATACCTAAAATAGGGCATTCCGTACTGCGAGCCGGCATAGAGGGCGGCAATGAACACCCCGAGACAGAAAAGGCCCTTACTCCAGCCTGACACTGCGGATGGCCTCGCCCGTCCGACCCCACCGGGGCCTCATCTTTTTGCCGTTCCACGACCAGTAAATAACGAACGCCTCCCCTTTTATGTCCTTCATGGGGACGAACCCCCAATAACGGCTGTCATAGCTTTCGTCACGGTTATCTCCCATGACAAAATACTCCCCGGGCGGCACCACGACCGGCCCGAAATTGTCCCTGGGGTCCAGATTCGCCGGCTTGTCGTCTGGATCCGTATGCTGGGTAAAGAAATCTGCCGTGCGCTTGCCGTTCACGTAGACGACCTTGTTTTTCTCCGTGACCACATCCCCCGGTATGCCGATGACCCTTTTTATGAAATCCTTCGACAGGTCTCCCGGATACTCGAAGACTATCACGTCCCCCCTTTCGGGCTTTCTTACCGCAAGCACCCTTTTATGGGAGAACGGCAGTTCCGTGCCGTATATGAACTTGTTTACGAGGATATGGTCCCCCACAAGCAGGGTGGGCTCCATAGACCCTGACGGTATCTTGAAGGCCTGCACCACGTAGGTCCTTATAATGAGAGCGAGTATCAGGGCGGTGACTATGGCTTCGGCATATTCCCAGATTACCCGCTTTAAGCTCTTTACCTGTGTTTTTTCTTTGTTCATCCCGGTCTTCTCTGAGGTTTTCAATTTAATTAATTTTTTGTTTTTTTCTTTGTCTGGCTAGAGACAGCTTTAATATAATCTATTTGTCTTCCAGTTGTAAAACCGCCAGGAAAGCCTCCTGCGGCACCTCCACCCTGCCCACCTGCTTCATCTTCCTCTTGCCTTCCCTCTGTTTTTCCAGGAGCTTGCGCTTCCTGGTTATGTCCCCGCCGTAACATTTGGCAGTAACGTCTTTTCGGAGCGCGCGCACAGTTTCCCTGGCGATGACCCTGCTGCCTATTGCAGCCTGGATTGCGACCTCGAACATATGCCTGGGGATGACCCCTCTCAGTTTCTCGACCACCTGCCGGGCAAGGAAATATGACTTTTCCTTTGGTACTATGAGGGCCAGCGCGTCCACCGGCTCGCCGTTTAGCATGATGTCCACGCGCACAAGGTCCGCGTCCCTGTACCCTATGAATTCGTAGTCCAGGGAGGCATACCCCTTGGTCATGGACTTGAGCTTGTCGAAAAAGTCCCACAATATCTCGTTCATGGGCAGCTCGTAGGTGAGCATCACCCTGTCTTTGCCTATGTAATTGAAATCCTTCTGGACACCCCTTCTAGCCCGGCACAGGTCAAACACCGCGCCAAGATACGTCTCCGGCACGAAGATGACCGCCTTTACGTACGGCTCCTGCACATTTTTTTCCGAATTGTCCCACTTGGAGGGGCTGTCGATCAGTGCCTTTTCGTTCCCTTCGTCATCAACCGCCCTGTAGATGACGGTGGGGGTTGTGCTTATCAGGGCGAGGCCGAATTCACGCTCGAGCCTCTCCCTTATTATCTCCATGTGCAGGAGCCCCAGGAACCCGCACCGGAACCCAAAACCAAGCGCCTGCGAGCTTTCAGGCTCGAAGGTGAAGGAGGCGTCGTTTAACTTAAGTTTTTCGAGCGCCGCTTTCAGGGCGGCGTACTGGTGGTGCTCCGTGGGGTAAAGCCCGCAATATACCATGGGCCTTGCCTCCCGGTAGCCTGGCAGCCTGTGGGCGGCAGGGTTTTCAGCCCCGGTGATCGTGTCCCCGACCCGCGTGTCCGCCACATTCTTTATGCCCGCAATTATGTACCCCACCTCGCCCGAGCCAAGCCTGCCGGTAGGCAGTATCTTGGGGGTGAACACGCCCACTTCTCCTACCTCGTAGTCCTTGCCCGCACCCATAAGCCTTATTTTCATCCCCGCCTGCACAACGCCGTCAAAGACCCTTACAAGCGTGATGACCCCGCGATAGGCATCGAACCAGGAATCGAATATGAGCGCCTTGAGCGGAGCGTTGTCGTCCCCCTTCGGAGGTGGTATCTTCTTGACCACCGCCTCCAGTATGTCCCCTATGCCGGTGCCCGCCTTTGCGCTGGCCAGAATGGGGTTAGAGGCATCTATGGGGATGGTCTCCCCGAGCTGGGCGATCACTCTTTCCGGGTCCGACTGCGGGAGGTCTATCTTGTTTATAACCGGGACTATCTCCAGGTCGTTTTCTATAGCAAGATAGGCGTTTGCGATCGTCTGTGCCTCCACCCCCTGCGTGGCATCTATGACAAGGAGCGCCCCCTCACAGGAGGCCAGGCTCCTCGATACCTCATAGGAAAAGTCCACGTGGCCTGGCGTATCTATCAGGTTCAGCATATATTCCTGCCCGTCCCGCGCCTTGTAGGTGAGCCTTACCGCGTGCGCCTTTATGGTAATGCCGCGCTCGCGCTCAAGGTCCATAGAGTCAAGCACCTGGGCCATCATCTCCCGCTGGGAAAGCGCTCCGGTAAACTCCAGCAGCCGGTCGGCTATCGTCGATTTACCGTGGTCAATATGGGCAACTATGGAGAAATTCCTGATATTCTTGGGCATTTGATCGTTTTATTATAAAAAAATCTTTTCCTTTTTGGGAATTTTCCGGGTACGGCCGAGACCTTCCGCCAAGTGGTGCTCCG
Source organism: Nitrospirota bacterium (assembly GCA_021813765.1). Taxonomy (GTDB): domain Bacteria; phylum Nitrospirota; class Thermodesulfovibrionia; order Thermodesulfovibrionales; family JdFR-88; genus JAKAEG01. The sequence goes on along the minus strand of JAKAJM010000003.1, from coordinate 46,373 downwards.
GCATGATCGCGACGCAAAGGGCCTGGGCTTGCCCCTTCTGGTCCGGTTTTTTCTCCTTGTTTACCTTAATCGGCCGACGGATTAAAGACGAGACTGGCTGCTCCAACGATGCCGGCCTCATCCCCAAGGGAGGCGGGTATGATGCTGACTTTCTGGAAAAGGCTTTTAAAGGCCCTCTTGGAGGCCTCCTTTATCGCCTCGTCCACATAGATGTTCCAGGAGCCTATAAGCCCTCCGGCCAGTATGACGGCCTCAGGGCTGGTGATGTTTATTATGTTGGCTATACCCACCCCAAGGTATCTTCCGGCCTCTCTCAGCACTTCCCTTGAAAGGCTGTCGCCCTCCTCAAAGGCAGCCTTGTAGACGTCTTCCGGGGTTATCCGGTATATCTTGCCTTCGCAGCATTCCCGAAGCAGGCTCTCCGCACCGCCTTCCAGGGCCTCTATGACTGAGGCGATTATGGCGCGCGCCGAGGAAAACAGCTCAAGGCACCCGTTGTTGCCGCAAAAGCACTTCTTGCCGTCGGCCACTATGCTCATATGCCCCACCTCGGCGGCCATCTTGAGGAGCTTCCCGCCGTATATTATGCCCCCTCCGATGCCGGTGCCCAGCGTCATAAGGACGAAGTTCTTGAAATTCTTGCCCGCCCCGGCGCAGGCCTCGCCAAGGGCTGCGGCGTTGGCATCGTTTTCCACATAAAGAGGGATCGGATAGTGGAACTCTTTGAAGGAAAACCCCGTAAGCGGCGGGATGTTTGGGGATATGGTTATCATCTTCTCCTCGCGGTCAAGCACCCCCGCAACCCCAATGCCTATGCCTTTCACGTCAGGTGACATTAACTGGTCTATCGCATTTTTCAGCAGGCGGATAACATCTCCGCCGGCCAGCCCTGTGGAGGGCTCCTTTATCTTTTTTACTACCTCTCCCTCGCGTGTAACGAGAGCAGCGCGGAGATTGGTCCCACCGAGGTCGACTCCTATAGCATATGGCCTGGACATTTTTCCGTTTTCTTTTTTCGTTTCTTTTTTACGCGCTCAGATAAACAAGAAGATGAATGATTTTAACACAGGGGGCCTGCGGTGTAAAGCCGTGCGAAGGGAGCGCGCCCGTTCTGTGGTAACCTTTCTATGTACATGGAACAGTTTTCAGACTGGGAAGAACTGGAGCTTTTGCGGGCAGAGGTAAAGCGTTTGAGGACCATGCTTTCCCTCTGCACTCCATCCCTTGAGGCGCTCCTTAAAAGGAGGGGGTTCGAGATATACAAAAAGGCGCCGGCCGATGACCTGCTGGTGCCCGCGGACCCGGATGCCGTGGACAGCTGGTATGAGGCCATGAAGCGCTACTCTTTCAGGCTTTTCCTGAGGGACGTGATAAAGCGCCAGGAGGGGTTTTTTACGATAGAGGGGATCACCCGTTACGCCACCGCAGGCGTCACGGGCGAGTACACGAAATATCTCCTTGAGGCCGGAATGCTTGAGGAAGAGGACAGCCATTACCGCCTTATAAGAAAAAATATCCAGGGGCATGAAAAACCGGGGGGGATAAAGAGCTTCGGGGCCACGCTTGAGTGGTTCACCGCCCAGCTCCTCCGGCGCGAGTTCCAGGCCCAGGCGGAATGGGGGGTAAAGCTCAAAAGGAAAGCGGGGACCGGCCACGGGGTGGGCGGAGATTATGACGTCGTTGCCAGGCTGGACGGTTTGCTTTTATATATGGAGGTAAAGTCCTCTCCTCCGAAACAGATATATCCAAATGAGATAGCGGCGTTCCTGGAAAGGGCAAGAGGGCTGGCGCCGGACATATCGGTCTTTTTCATGGACACGGAACTGAGGATGAAGGACAAGATAGTCCCCATGTTCGAGGAAGCGCTGCCTTCCCCCGGCCCCCGCCCGGAAAGACTTCACAAAGAGCTTTTCAGCATCGGGGCAGGCATGTACATTATAAATGCGAAGGGCTCGGCGGCCATGAACATGGAAAGGATACTGGCCCATTACTTCAGCAGCCACCGCCCTCCGTCCTGACAGATCAAATCAAATCAAAACGGTAAAATTAGACGAACCTTGCCTTTACCCGCCCTGCATAACCAGAGATGTTCTCTTTGGCGTCATCCAGGGCAGTAAGTATCTTCCTCCTGGTCTTTTCGCCCGAGCGCGGGGCAAACAGCAGGGCCACCCCGGCCCCCAGCAACCCGCCAAGAGTAAAAGAAATCAACATACCGCCAGCATTTTTCGTGTTCATGTGACCTCCTTTTTTGGGTCTTTCTCACCGCTGTTTTTTGAGGTTTTTGCTTTGCTTTTCTTTTCTGCTTGTTTTTTCCGGCCGGGTCTTGTTTTACCGGGCCGGTCCGGAGAACATAAAATTCTGTTTTTGGCAATTTACCCTTCAGGGGAAAGGTCCTGGAGCGCGTCTTCCGGGGAGCTGATATCGCCTGCCCTTATGCGTCTAATTATATCAGAGGAACCGAGCCTCTTGAAGAGGCGTCTTCTTTTGGCCGGGGGAAGGTCTTTGAGGGCCTTTTGTCTCAGTCTGGAGAGACCTTTCAGGTAACCCGAAAACCCGGCCCCGTAGTACTTTTGGAGCTCTAACCTTATACCCTTGCTCATCGCCGGGCTTGCCCCGGATGTGCTTACGGCTATCATGAGGGGCCCCCTTCTTACTGCCGAAGGCACGATGAGGGTTGACTGCGCGTCTCCGGAGGCCACGTTAACCGGGATGCCGAGCCCGCGCGCCATGGATGCTATTCTTTCATTTTCCTCATGCAGGTCCGTCGCACAGAAGACCAGGCTTGCCCCTTTAAGCCCGCGACTGTCGCATCGCCGCGGGAGATGTCTTATGAGGCCCTTTTCCTTGAGCCTGTCAAGCACGGGGGTAAGCGTTGGGCTGTAGATCCATATCCGGGCACCCGCCCTCAGGAGAGGACCGACCTTTCTCTGGGCGACCCGGCCGCCGCCAACGACCACGCATCTTCTCCCCTTCAGATCAAGGAAAGCCGGATAGAGGGACATTTTCCGTTTTGGAGTTTTTGTTTTGTTTTTGTTTGTTTTTATCGTGCCGCGCCGCTATTTGCCGGCCCAGGCAAGCTTTTTCTTTTTCGCCTTGGCTGCATATACGCTGTCCGGCCATCTCTTTTCAAGCTGGCCGACATACAGGGCGGCCTTGCTGGCGTCTCCGAGCGCACGGCAGGACGAGGCCGCAAGATAAAGCACCTGGGGCATCCTGACGAAATCGGGATAATCCTGCATGATACCCTCGAACCGGCCAAGCGCCCCACGGTAAGCCTTTTTCTTGTAATAGAAGTTGCCCACCATGAACTCGTAACTGGCCATTATGTATCTGCAACGGCTTATGTGCATTGCTATCGAGTCCTTGTACGGGTTCCTCGGGTAGAGCATTTTCAGTTTCCGGAATTCCTCAAGGGCTTTTTTTGCCGCTCCGTAGCCCCTGTCGTATCCCTGTATCTGGCTGAAATAGATCATTGCAATCCGGTACTGGGCATACGGCGCATACATGTTGTCAGGGTAAGTGTCCAGGAACTTCCTGTATGCCTCTATGGCCGAATCCGGCTCATCCTGCTTCTCGTAGCAGTTGGCGATCCTGAGGGCCGCAAGGGGCGCTATCTTGCCGGAGACGTCCCTGACCTTTACCATTCTGAATAGCCTAAGGGCCTTGTCGTAGTCCTTTTTATTAAAAAGCGCGTTGGCCCTGGCAAAGGAGTTCGCGGGGCTTAAAGGCTGGGCTTTTACCACCTGTTTTTTCGCACATGCGGACATAAAAAGCAGTATAATAAAAAGCGGGAAGGTGCAAGACAGAATCTTTCTCATCCGTTTATTAAAGCCCACGAAAAAGCAAAGAGTCAAGCGCGCGGCCTCGAAATGTGACAAAAATCACTTAAAAATAGGGCTTTTCCATCCAACTTTAAACCAAAATGTTAATTCACCCGTTTGAAGCCCGTAAATAATATTGCAATTGTTGACTTTTAATTTTTTTTCTGCAAATATATTTCATGTTTTTCGGGGGAAGAGCATCTTTCGGGCTCGATATCGGCTCCAGCTATATTAAAGCTGTCCAGCTAAAAGAGAAGCGTGGCGGATACGAGCTTGAGCTTTTCGACATGGTACACCTGCCTCCGGAGCTTATCGTGGACGGCTCCATCATAGACTCCATCCGGCTGGTGGAGGCCCTCAGGCAGCTTGTCAAGAAAGCCAGAATAAAGACAAAGAACGTGGTAATAGGCATTGCCGGCCATGCCTCCGTGATAATAAGGCGCATATCCCTGCCGGAGATGACTGAAGAGGAGCTTGAGGAGTCCATCAGGTTCGAGGCCGAGCAGTACGTTCCCTTTGATATCGAGGACGTAAGCGTGGATTTCCAGATACTGGGCCCCAAAGAGGAACCCGGGCAGATGGACGTGATGCTTGTGGCCGTAAAAAAGGACATTATCAATGAATATGTCAATGTGGTGAAGGAAGCCGGGCTGGTCCCGGTGGCGGTGGACGTAAACGCCTTTGCCCTTAGCAACATGCATGAGATGAACTACGAGATAGAAGCGGGCAGGAACATAGCGCTGGTGAACCTGGGCGCCCGCACTATAAATCTGAACGTTGTAAAAAACGGGATATCTGTTTTCACCAGGGACAGCTCCATCGGCGCAAACAGCGTGACCGAGGCCCTTCAAAAGGAGTTTCACCTTACGTATGATAACGCGGAGAAGCTGCAGCGGGGCGAAGAGGTGGAAGGGGTCAGCCCCGAGGGCGCTTTCGGGGTGATGCTTGCGGCATACGAGGAGATACTGACCGAGATAACGCGCTCGCTTGAATATTTCCAGACCACCACTGTTCATGAAGAGACTAGCAGGGTGATACTGTCCGGAGGGGGAGCGCTCCTTAAAGATTTCCCAAAGGAGCTGGCCAGAAAGACCGGGGTCGAAGTAAGTCTGGCGGAGCCGTTCAGGACCATTTCCATACCCAAACGGTTTGACAGGACGCTGCTTGAGGAAACCGGTCCCATAGCGGCGGTGGCGGTGGGCCTAGCCATGAGAAGGCCCGACGACAGATGATAAAGATAAACCTCCTGCAGCACAAGAGGCGCAAAAAAGCCAGGAAAATACCCTCCTTCGTAATGGCGGGCCTTGGCCTCCTCCTTCTTGCGGTCATCGTGACCTTCTTTTTCGATTATTCGATGAAGGGCAGGCTCGCCTCCCTGAAGCAGCAGAAGGCCAGCAACGACGCAAAACTGGCGATGCTCCAGTCCAAGATCGCGGAAGTCCAGAAGTTTGAAAAATTAAACGAAAAGTTCGACCAGAGAAAACAGATAATCGAGCAGCTCAGGCAGAACCAGGCGCTGCCGGTAAAGATACTGGACGAGATAAGCACGCGGCTTACTGACGGGGTATGGCTTAGCGCCCTTGGCATATCCCCAGCGCCGTCGCTTCCGGTCAAAAAGATCAAAAAGGGGCCCGCAAAGCCCGCAGGCGGAGGCGTCGCGGACAACATCCAGATGAGCGGCTTCGGCTACACGAACGATGACATCGTGCAGTTCGTCCAAAGCCTCAAGGGTTCGGCGCTTTTTACCGATGTATATCTTGTGGGCACGTCCAAAAGCTCTATAAGCGGCGTTGAGGTCTACAGTTTCAGCCTGACAATGAAGGTGAAGTCAAATGGCTAAGATAAAACTTGACACCCTGGGCAAGCCCGCGCGCATCGCCCTGGCCGTTGCGCCGGCGGTGATATATTCTGTGATATTTGCGCTTCTTCTGCTTGTCCCCAAGAGCAGGGAGATAAAAACACAGGTGGCCGCAATATCCTCCCAGGAAGACGAAATAGCCAGAACCGGGGGGATGGCTTCCAGACTGGACATACTGAAAGCGGAAAACGAAAGGCTCAAAAGCAGGCTTCAGTCCCTAAGCGAGCAGCTTCCGGAGGAAAAAGAGGTGTCTCAGCTGCTGGCCCAGGTCTCGGACGCCGCCATGAGAGAGGGGCTGCAGATAATAACCTGGAAGCCGGGCGTTAGAACGCTGCATCCAAGCCATATCGTGTACCAGGTGCCGGTAAGCGTAACTATGACCGGCAGCTACCACCGGCTGGGCAGGTTTTTCAGTGCCCTCACCAGGCTTAAACGCATCGTGAACATTGAGAACATCTCGTTGAGCGGGCCAAGGCCAAACGGCAGCGAAGCAGTCCTGAACATAAGGTTTACAGCCCTTACCTTTACCGCCGCTCAGCCCGGAGGACTGTCGAAATAATGAAAGGGCTGACGGCAAAAACAAAACGGGCGCTTTTCATCCTGCCGCTTATCGCCGGGATTCTTTCACTTAGCTGCCCCGCATACCCGGCGGACAAGGCAGCGGCAGCGCCTCAGAAACCGGCCGCACAGGGCAACCCGCAACAGCAGGGCCCGGAAGACGAGGCATATACATACCAGTCAGGCGGCAGGCGGGACCCGTTTTTGTCCCTCGTGTACGTCGCCCAGCAGGCGCAAAAGAAAAAGAGCGTCCTTGGCCAGCCGCCGCTCGAGCAGTACGCGGTATCGGAGTTCGTCCTGGAGGCCATCGTAACCAGGAGCGGGGCGCCTTCCTATGCGCTGGTAAGACTTCCCAACGGGAAGGATTACATCCTGAGCAGGGGCAAAAAGGTCGGCCTTAACGGTGGGGAAGTGACAAAGATCGGTTCCGATTATGTAGCGGTGCGCGAGGTCACGACCGATTTCAGGGGGAGGCGCACCGTCCATACGATAATTTTGAAGCTGCGCAAGCAGGAGGAATAGAGATGAGAGCCGTCAAACTGAAAACCGCAATCGTCCTTTTTTTCATAACAGGGGTATTGTCAGTCCTGGGCTCATTCTGGGCGGCAAGTTCCTGCCGCGCTGAAACGGCCGCCATAAAGTGGGTGCAGGTGAAGGACTATCTGCTACAGGTAAAGATAGACGGCCCGTTCACTTACACGATGTACAATACGGACCCCTACAAGGTCGTCGTCCAGTTGCCGGGCGTGTCGGCGGGCGCGGCCGCAGGCCAGATAAACCCTAAAGTAAAGGGAATAACCTCCGTGGATGTGAGCAACGGCAACAAGGGAGCCAAGGTGCAGATACTCCTTGACCGCCCGGCTACCATAAAACCATCTCTTGACGCCGGCGTGTTCAATCTTGCGGTCCAGCATTCAGAGGCGCAGACCGCGCAAAGGACAAAGACCTCCTCCGGCACGGACCCGCAGGCGGGCTCTTATGCCGCGGTCGTGAACGGGGCCGGCAAGGAGGCAAAGACACAGACTGCACCCACGGGCGCAGCGGCCACGAAAATTACATCCATCGAGTTTAAGCGCAAGCCTGGTTCAGTGGACCTTGTGATAAAGGGAGACGGCACGTTACGGCCGCGCATTTTTTCATTGCGGGGCAGAATAGTCATAGACCTCCCGGGTATCACAAAACCGGCGCCCGGGCCGGAAGAGGTGGTCTCCCCGGCAAGGGCCATCAGGTACGGCTTCTACCCCGGAAAACTCCGGCTGGTTATAGACTTAGAAAAACATACCCGTTACCAGGCCATGGCTGCGGGTGACACGCTTACGATAGCCATGCCGGTTCCTGAAAAAGCGCCGCAGGAAACAGCAAAAACCGTGGTATCCGCGCCCCCGGCCAAGACTGCCGAGGCTGCGGCCGGGCCGGCGCCAAAGCCCGGGCAGAAGATATCGCTTCGCTTCGAGAACGCCAACATAGTGCCCATATTCATGCTGCTTGGGAAGGTGGGCGGCTATAACGTGGTGGTTGCCCCAAGCGTTCAGGGCACCATAACGCTCAACCTGAAGGATGTGCCATGGGAGCAGGCCCTGAATATTCTGCTTAACACCTTCAGCCTTGGCAAGGAGATAGACGGCAACGTCATGACCATCGCTCCGCTTAGCCAGTTTGCCGCCTGGGACCGGGCAAAGGCCGAGCTCAAGAAGACCACCCAGAGCTCCGAGAGCACCGTCCAGGAGGTCATAAAACTCAACTACGCCTCCGCCGCCGACGTCACTGCAGACATAAACAGCGCAAAACTGCTTAGCCCGCGCGGCAACATTACCACTGATGCCCGTACCAACACCCTGATAATAAAGGACATTCCGTCCCAGATAGACAAGATAAAGAACCTGGTGAAAATAATAGACGTGGCCAAACCCCAGGTGATGATAGAGGCCCAGATAGTGGAAGTGGACAGTTCCTACACCCAGAGCCTTGGCATAAGGTGGGGCGGCACACAGAACATCTCAAATGTGGCAGGCCAGTCTACCCCCTTCGGGCAGCCAGGCTTCCAGCAGAACTTCAACTTCTCGGCCAATACGCCCGTTGCCACTGCGGGGGCAACAGCGGGCACAGCCACTTCGCCGGTCGGGGCGGCCGCCTTCGCGCTTGGCACCGCAAACGCCCTTTCGCTTCAGCTTTCGATCGAGGCCCTCGAAACGGTGAACCATGCAAGAAGCCTTGCCAACCCAAGGGTCCTCACCATAGACAACGAGTCCGCAAGCATACAGCAGGGCACAAGCATACCTGTGCAGACCACTACGGCGGCTGGGACGACAACACAGTTCGTGAACGCGAACCTGAACCTTACCGTCACCCCAAGGATAACCCCGGACGGCTACGTGCAGCTGAAGGTCACTGCGGCAAACGACAGCCTTGGCCAGCTTACGCCCCAGGGCTATGCGATAAACAGGAAGAACGTAAACACCCAGGCGCTCGTAAAGGACGGCGACACCCTGGTCATAGGCGGCATATACACGACGAACGAGAACACCTCGGTTTCCGGCATACCGCTGCTGGACAAAATACCGCTGCTGGGCAACCTCTTCAAGACAAGGACGATAAACGGGCCCAACCCCTCCGAGCTTCTCATCCTGATAACGCCAAGGATAGTCAAGAACATGTAAATGGGACCCCGCCCTGCGCTTCTGCCCGGGAAGCGCAGGGGCGGGGGAATCCCCGGGCCAAAGCAGCTTTTTGCAACTCCTTGACATCCCCGGCGCACTTTGATAAATCTTAGATATAAAGTTTCGCGTTCCAATCACAGCCCAAAACAATAACGGTCTCCGGAAGAAAAATATTTTTCTCCGGAAAAAAGGAGGCAAGATGAAAAAAGTCATGATTTGTCTTGCAGTGTTGTTTGTCGTATTGGGCTTGTGCGCAACGGTTTTCGCACAGGACAACGGCAGCCAGGCGGGCGAAGCCATGAAGGGAAAAATCTGCAAACCTGGCGCCATACCCATTCTTTCTGGAGGGCAAACACAGCTTTTTGAGGCCGAAAACCAATTCGAGGCACAGTGCACCTGCAACCAGACGGCCGAGCATTACAAACAGTACGTCTGTTACGCTACGCCCACTGTGACGAAAACGGAGATTCCGCTTTGGTATTGCCTGTGCAGCAAGAAAAAAACGTGGTAGGAATTTCAGCAACAGACAAAAGATCCGGGCCCCGCTGTTTAAATTAAAAACTTGCCGGCGCCCGGATCTTTTTTTGTCCTGGCACACCGGCTGTCCACACGGCCCTGGAGCGGCATCCTTCATAACGGATTGCGGCCATTGTGCCATTACTTCAAAGCCTGATTACCGGTTCAGCCATCTTAAAGGTGTTTTGAAAATGCCATCGTTAAAGCCATATTGCCGGTCTTTAGCGAGCCGAAACCTGCAGCCCCCAATTCGCTGACGGATCATTCCACGCCCCTGAATTCAAGGACGCACGGCAAACGCAATTGCCGGAACATGAAAAAACGCCCTCCCCCAAAAAGTAGCAAAAACTTGACCGGCCCCGGCCTTCAGAAGTATTATGAAACGCTTGAAATAGTGCGAAATACCGATGCTGCCCGGCTAAGCGGCGTGAGGCTCCGTTTACGCCAGGGGCCAGGAGGGTAAAAAATTTGAAGACAAACAGGTCTTTTCTTTTCCTTTTCACATTTCTTTTTTCCCCGGCGGCAATACTTTGCACTTGCTTCTTTGCTTCCGCCGCATTGGCCGGAGGGCCAAGCAAGCAGCTTATCTCCGAGGCGGCTGATGATGGCACTCCGCTTCAGTTGCAATCTCTGCTTGACCATGGGGCCAATATAAATGCGACGGACAATGACGGAGCGACAGCGTTAATGTATGCGGCCATGAACGGCAGAGCGCCAGTGGTGAATCTTCTGCTAAGCAAAGGGGCCAATATAAATGCGGCGGACAATAACGGGGCGACAGCGCTGATGTATGCGATACGGTGGGGAAAGATGGACATGGTGAAACTGCTGATAGCCAAGGGGGCGGATGTAAACGCCAAAAAAAACGATGGCACGACGGCGCTGATCGTAGCGGCCGAGAACGGCCATGCGGACATTATGGAGCTGCTGATAGATAACGGTGCGAGTGTAAATGTGAGCAACAAGGGAGTCTATTCGTTAGCCAGCCTTGGGGAGACGCCGCTTATGTATGCGGCGGGATGGGGCAGAATGGACCTTGTGAAGCTGCTCATCTCCAAAGGGGCGGATGTGAATGCGACGGATTACAAGGGCAAAACCGCTGAAAAGCTGGCAAAGGAAAACGAGCATTACGACATCGTGGCCGTTCTGGAAAAAGCGGGAGCAAAACAGTGAGGCCTCCGTTCTAGTCAGCTTTGCATACGTCATATATGCGGAGCACCTGTTTTGCCTCTTTCAGGGCCTCCGGGTTATTGCCACCCTTATAAAGCTGTAGCGCTCTGAGGAGATCGCCGTTGGATGCCCAGAGCTTGTCCTTCAATATCCTGGCCCCGATAAGAATGTCCACATCCGCCCATTTCATGGTCGCAACCGGGGTCTGCAGTATCCCCTTGTAGTTTTTGGGGCTTATTGCGTTCAGCCTGAACCCGCTTTCCGTCTCGGCAATGGAGCAAAGAAGAAACGGGTCCAGGTGAGTGTCCGTTCCGATATCATAAAAACTTTTAGCGAGATTCTCAGGCAAATGGAACCTCTCTATCAGCCTCTCTATCTGCACCTGTTTCCGGTCCTCTATCTGCAAGGGGACGATAATGAACATGAACCTGTATATCAGGACCCAGTTCAGGGCTACGAGCACGAAAACCCCGACTCTAGTGCGCAGCACGCGTAAAAACTTCCTTCCCGGCATTTACGGGCTCGCTGTTCATGTTTGCCCATGCCCGGTTGACGAAAATGGTGACAACCGAGCCGCAAACGGGGCAGCTGCCGTCTCTTGAGTCGTTATAAGAAAAAACCTCTTCGCAGTTCACACAAAGTTTGGCCTCTCCTATCTTCATTTTTTACGAGCTCCTTTATTGCGGGGTTACGGTCTGTTTAAAAATATACGGGGTATTTTCAAACACGATTGCCCCCACCTTCTTCGCTTCTCCCATTCTCCATATGTAGATGTGAAAGGCCGCATAGAAAGCGATGGCGGAGCCAAGCGCGAAGAAAAAAATGTCCCTTACCGTGATAAGTCTGGATGCCTTGTCCCTGGCCCATGCCAGGACCTTTCCGTAATCCATTGTCCCCTCCTTCAATGCAAAAATTACAGAGAAAGTAAATTTTTATCTTCGGAAGCTCCCGGGGGTGCCGCGCTCGTTGCGGAGCAATACCGGGCGGCGCCGCCGGCGCACCCCTCTTAAAAGGGAGAACTCCGCCATCTATTAAAAAAGCAAGGTATTTTCTTGTTCAGGTATCTATATAAAGGCCATTTCAGGCCGGTATGCTCATGGCGTTAAGCCATGATCTTCAGGGAGTGGCAGCCGCAATAAGGGAATGTTAGGTGGAAATGCGGTCCGTGTCAAGCCCAATGACGCCGGGGTATCGTCTCAGTCCGGCTAGCAAACAGAGACACTGCCGGCGCTGTGAGAGACGGCCTTTTTTGCTGTAATATAGATGTCATGCGCATAGGACTTTGCGGAAGCCACAGGACAGGAAAGACCACGCTTGCGGAAGCCATCTCGCGAAAAACCGGCATGCCCTTTATAAGGACGTGCACTTCCGAGGTCTTCAGGCGTGCCGGGCTGGACCCCGCCGCGGCGATGGGGTTCAAGGAAAGACTGTGGGTACAGAAAGAGACGCTCGCGGCCGCAAGAGACATATGGGAGAAGGCCGGGGAGAGGTTCATCACTGACAGGACCCCGATTGATATGATGGCCTATATGCTTGGCGACATCCAGGGCGGCACAGAGGCCGACTTTACCGAGGTGGAAGGCTACCTGGAGGACTGCTTCTCCACCACGGACCGCTTCTTTGATGCGCTGGTGGTAGTGCAGCCGGGGATACGCCTGATTCCCGAAGCGGGCAAGGCAGCTCTTAACCGGGCCTACATAGAGCACCTGAACTATCTTGTGCTTGGGCTTGCGGCAGACCCCAGGCTAAAGGCCAGGGTCATTCGCATCGGCCGCGGCATGGTGGATATAAACGAGCGCGTGGCGGCGGTTGCCGAAGGGCTGGGCCTTTGATGCTAAAGTGGTTCATTAACGGCATGCTTGGCACTTTCATCCCCCTTTTCGTGGCCATGGACGTCTTTGCCGCCCTTGGCATTTTCATTTCTCTTACGGAGGGGTTGGACAAGCAGGCAGTCAAGGGGATAATCCGGGACTCCGTGCTCACGGCCGTCATAGTAAGCGCTGGTTTCCTTGCACTGGGAGAGGCGGTCTTCAAGGCGCTTGGCATCACCTCGGACGACTTCAAGATAGCAGGCGGCCTTGTGCTTCTGATATTTGCGGTACGGGACCTCATATCCTGGGGAGAGACAAGAAGGCCCACCGGGAAGTTCGGGGCGGTGCCCATCGGGGTGCCGCTCATAGTGGGGCCCGCTGTGCTTACGACCCTTATCGTCCTTCTGGACCGCTACGGCGTGTTATTTACTGCGGCAAGCCTGGCCCTTAACCTGACCCTGGTGTGGGTGTTCTTCACCCAGGCCGGCAGGGTGGTCAGGTATTTCGGCCGCGGCGGCATTCTTGTATTCTCGAAGATAATGCTCCTGATGCTTGCGGCAATCGCGGTGATGATGATGCGCCTTGGCATAACGAACATCATAATGGCCGCCCGCCCCCTGCCATGAAAAGAAAAAACGGAAAAAATGGAAAGGCCATAATCATAGTGCTGGACGGGGTGGGTGCTGGCCCCGCTCCGGATTCCGCCCAGTACGGGGACATCTGCCCGAACACGCTCGGGCACGTCCTTCAAAGGGCCGTCGCAAATGGAGCTTTTGCCGGTCTGCCCGTGCTTGAAAAGCTGGGGCTTGGCAATATTGCGCCCCTGCCTGCCATAGCGCCCGCGAATGCGCCGTTTGCCTCCTACGGGCTTATGCGGGAACTGAGCGCGGGAAAGGACACTATAACCGGCCACTGGGAGATGATGGGCATCCTGAACACGGAGCCTTTCCCCACGTTCCCTGAAGGGTTCCCGCAGAACATCATACGCGAGTTCGAAGAGACCTCCGGCAGGAAAGCCATTGGCAACAAGGCCGCCTCGGGCACGGCAATAATAGAGGAGCTTGGCCCCGAGCACCTGAAGACTGGAGCGCTGATAGTCTATACGTCCGCGGACAGCGTGTTTCAGATAGCGGCGCACACCGCGGTCATGGGGGCGGCTGAGCTTTACGGCATATGCGAAAAGGCGCGCCGCATGATGACCGGCCCGGGCAGAAACGTCTGCCGCGTTATCGCAAGACCTTTTGAGGGGACACCCGGCAGCTTCAGGCGGATACCCGAAAAAAGAAAAGACTTTCCGCAGCCGCCGCCCGGAGAAACGGTGATCGACATGCTTTCTGCAAATGGCGTCCCGGTTTTTTCTGTTGGCAAGGTCGCGGAGATGTTCGACATGCGCGGGTTTTCCGCAGGGACGGTCAAGATCTCAGGCAACAGACAAGGGATGGAGGAGTTATCGAAGCTCGTAAAGTCGGAAAGGCAATGCCTGATATTTGCAAACCTGAACGATTTCGACACACTGTACGGGCACAGGAACGACCCTGCCGGTTTTGCCCGCGCTCTTGCCGAGTTTGACAGCCTGCTGGGCGGCCTTCTTCCGATTCTTGACGCGGAGGACAGTCTCTTCATAACAGCGGACCACGGGAATGACCCGACCACGCCCGGGACCGACCACACCCGGGAGCTGGTGCCAGTCCTCTTCTTGGAAGGGCGGAGGTGCGGAGCAGGAATGGACCTGGGAGTGAGGCAGGGGTTCATGGACCTTGGCGCAACAGTCGCAGATATTTTTGGCATAAAGAGCCCAGGAGGAAAAAGCTTTTATCTGCCCTGAGCCTGCCCGGCTTTCCAGCACCAAAGATAAAAAATCCGTCTCCCCTTTTGGAAAAACCGAAAAGCGCCCGCGCCGGGCTTTTTTAACAGCAATTATGAAGCCTTGAACAAAGAAATATGGTTCTTCCGGAAATCCTGCAGGCGAGCGTGCACAGCCCTTTTATTTAAGCCCATCCATCCCCTCCCCGCATTGTATGGGGGAAGCCACTCGATACAAGGGCAGAGTGGCGGGTGACATGAGAGCAAAGGCCGCCCCGTGGCTGACAGAAAACGCCTGGATAACATTCTCCGCATTCAGTGATACAATTTCAATAAGGCCGCGCAAAAAAAACAAAACTTTACCGCCCGGGGAATAAGCCATGAAGATCCGCTATAAGCTGCCGGCCACCTTCCTGATATTTTCAATATCGCTGACCGCCCTTTTCTATCTGGCAGGGTTGCATGGCCAGCAGACGGCCTTCAGGCAGATGGCCCGTGAGCATTTAAAGGAAGTAAAAGACTCTTTCGACGACCTGGAAGAAGGTGAGACAAAGATGCTCCTTGGCGCCCTGGAGGTCCTATCCCGGGACCCGGAAATAAAGGCGGCGTATCTCGAAAAGGACAGGGACAAACTCTATGCCTGCGCTCTGCCGGCATTTAACGGCCTGAAGGGCAAGACGGGTATCACCCGTTTTTATTTCATCCTTCCGGACGGGAGGGTCTTCTTGAGGATGCATGACAAAAAAATCTACGGAGACATGGCCCGCCAGTCCTCCTTTTTAAGGGCCAGGCAGACAGGAAAGCCTGCATGGGGGATAGAGCTTGGGAAGACCTCGTTTGCTCTCAGGGCCTTTATGCCGTATTTCAAAAGCGGAAAGGTCATAGGGTACCTGGAGCTTGCCGAAGGGATAAACCATTTCCTGAAATTCCTGAAAGACCGGACCAGGGACGAATTTTCAATAATCGCTGACAAGCGGTATATGGACAGGCGGCAATGGGAGTCCGTGGTCAGGGCAAAAGGGGGCCGGGACAACTGGAACGATATGAAAAATCATGTGGTGCTTGGAAGCACCGGGGCGGGCAGGGGGAAAGAAAAACTAGGGCAGGTATGCTTCACCGAGGAAAACATAAGCAGGGTGGAGGCCGGCAGGGGCGTGCTTGCGGAAGAGCGGCACGGCGCGGCGACTTTCATGTGCGGAGGTTTTCTCCTTAAAAACGCAGCTGGGCAGCCAATCGGCGCCATCCTTGCGCTTACCGACATTACCGGGTATGTTGCACTTGCCAGACGGGCCGACAGCACGCTGCTTGAGATTGCGGCAGTCTTCTTCCTGATAACCTTTTCGGCGGGCGTCGTCATCTCCCGGCTCATTACCGGCCCTCTCCAGAAGGTCGCCGGGGCGGCCAGGTCTATCGGCAAAGGGAACCTGGACATAAGGACAGAGGTCAGTTCTCCGGACGAGCTGGGTGAGCTTGCCGGGGCGTTCAATGAAATGGTCCTGAAGCGGAAACAGGCGGAAGAGCACATCAGAATGCATGAGGAGGACCTTGAAAGACTGGCAGAGGCAAGGGCTAAGGAGTTGAGGGCCACCGAAGAGCGCTACAGGACGATAGTGGAGACGGCGCGGGAGGGCGTGGTAGCCGTTGACGCGAAAGAGAGGATAACCTTTGCAAATGAAAGCATGGCCAGGATGCTGGACCTTAAAAAGGAGGACCTGACCGGACGTCTGATAACGGACTTCATGGACGAAAGGGCCGTGGCTGAATTCAGGGCCAGGCAGGAGAGGCGGAAAAAAGGGGCTGCGGAGAAGAACTTTGACTTCAGGTTCCGGTCCAGAGGGGGCAGGGAGGTATGGGCCATCGTTTCTACAAGCCCCAGGATTGGCCCGGGCGGCGTATACGAAGGCTTCGTCTCAATGGTCACGGACATTACCGAAAGAAGACGGCTTGAGACCATCGCGGAGGCCGCAAACCTGATGGAAAACATCGGGTACATATTCAGCGGCATAAGGCACGAGATAGCAAACCCCGTCGTTACCGCGTCGATAACGCTGGACGTGCTGAAACGGAAACTTAAAAATCTCAGCCACGAACAGATAGAGGAATACATAAACAGAACAAGGGAACAGATGTCCAGGCTCGACTTCCTGCTTAAATCCCTGCGGAACTTCAACCTGTTTGAATCGGTCACCCTTAAACAGGTTGAAGTTCCCGAAATGGTCGGGAGGTTCCTGGCCCTGGTGACCGACGACGCCAAAAAAAGAGGCATCAAGGTGGAAAGCGAGATCTCGCCCGGCGTTCAAAAGGCATATGTGGACGAAAGGGCATTCGCCCAGGTGCTCCTCAACATCGTGACGAATGCGTTTGACGCCCTGGCGGGCAGGGAAAACCCGAAGATCAGGATAAGCGCACACAAGGTGAACAGTCTTATTCTGTTTCGCGTGGAGGACAACGGCAAAGGCATGACCCCTCAGCAGCTTAAAAACCTGTTCAGGCCTTTCTTTACGACAAAACCCCACGGCACGGGCCTGGGCCTCGCCATAGTGAAGAAAATGGTCTCCAAAATGCAGGGACACGTGGAGATCACCAGCCATGAGAACGAAGGCACGGCGGTGGACATATTCATCCCGGAGGCGGCCCCGGAGGACGGAGGGGGAAGCAGCCCTTACGCTTGACAGCGGAGCATCCAGCAAATAGCATTGAGCCATGGGAGCGGAAATAAAAACAAAAATGTTCAGAGCAGGCGCGCTCCTCCTTGCCGTTATGTTTTTTTTCTTTTTCTTTTCCCCCGGGACGGCGGCGGCAACGGACTGGTGCAAGGGCTATCTGACCATCAGGCAGTATGACATGGCAGTCAGTTCCTGCACGAAAGAGATAGGCTCTGGAAACTACTCCGGGAAAGACCTGGCGGTTTTGTTCTTTGAAAGGGGCGCCGCATACATCTACGAGGAGCGTTACGGCCATGCCATTTCCGATTTCAACAAGGCCCTCTCACTTGACCCCGCGTTTACCGACGCCTATGACGGCCGCGCCGTAGCCTACGGATACAAGGGCCTATATGACATGGCTATAGCCGACTTCTCGAAAGCCTTAAAACTGAACCCTCTGGACGTCAATGCCTATGACGTCCGCGGGGTCTTCTACATAAACAAGGGCTGGTATGGCCGCGCCATTTCCGATTTCGACAAGGCTATAGCGCTTAATCCACTGGATGCGGGCGCATACAAGGGGCGAGGGCTTTCCCATGAAAAGAAAGGCGAATACAACCGGGCAATCTCCGACCTGGACATGGCCTTGAAGCTTAACCCCCTGGACGCATCCGCCTACAGGATACGCGGCCTCTGCCATGAGAAAAAAGGTGAAAACGCGCAGGCCCTCTCAGACTATATGAAGGCCCGGGAGGTCATGGAACAAAAAACCCCTAATTGATTCTTTTTTTACAGAAGCGACTTGAACGGGACCAGCGCCGAATATTCGTAAAGGGTGGACATGGCCTTGGTCTGGGCCTTTATATCCATCTCCTCAAGGACTGCCATGGGGTTCAGGCCGCCGGTTATCGCCATTCCCGCCCTGTCCATGCCGACAGGTATTTCAAAGAGCGCGTTATTTGGCTCGCCTATCTTTATTATCCCCCCTATGCCGCTTTCCCTGAGCCCCTCGGCTGTCTTGTGCGCCCTGTCAATGCACACCGCCGGTATCTCCCTGAAGCTGGCCAGCACCTTTCCTTCCCCTGTTCCTACCGCGCCTGCCACGTCCGTCATCCCGCTTTTTATGAATATCTCAAGCGGGTCCAGGGAAGAACCCTCGTAGCTTATGAGAGAGACGAACCGCTTGGCCTTCTTGTCCTCCACCTCAAGCAGCCCGCCGAACCTCGAAACCACCGGGATGCCCGCTTTAAGGAATATCCCGTTTATGGTCACGCTGCAAACGGTGCCAAGGGCTATCATGCCTTCAGGCACCAGGCCCTCGCCCATTGTCTGTCCTCCCGCGGCCACGGCAACTCTGTCGCTCATGGTGTAAGGGGACAAAAAGACGGCCTTCATCTTTTTGAGCGCCTCGTGGAAATGACGCTCCGGTATGTATGAGACGTTCAGGATGATCTTTCCCTTCATCGTCTGAAGGTCGAAATCAGCGAGGAAGGAGAGCGTGTCTATGCGGCTTATGACGAAGCCCAGCTTGTCCGAAACCAGCGCCTTCGAAAGCTCCTGCTTGCCCTTCTCCGTTATCTTCCTGCCTTCCTTTCCGTAGACCCTGGTAAAACCCCTTTCATCAAGCAGCTTCATGTAATACCTTACAGTCCGCTCCGAAAGGGCTACGCCCATCAGCTTAAGCTCCCTTGATATCTCGCGGGAGCCAATGACCGTTTCCTCATGCTTCCCAAGCACCTTAAGGATGGAGGGCAGAACCTTGTTCATTAGGGATTATTATAACATTTGGCCCGGAGCGCAAAGAAAACCCTGTCAAAAAAGGGGAATGGTTTCAGGCCAGGGCTTCCTTGAGCCTGATCAGCAGCTCAAAGGCCTTCAGCGTCTCGGCCTCCGAAAGGGAGCCTGTGCCGCAGGACGGCGTAAGCAGTATCTTTTCTTTCAGGAGGGAGGCCGGGATGAGCGAAGCCAGCTTGTCGAACCTCTTCATGAACAGTGCATAAAGGGACTCTTCCGTCTCGCTGTTTATGGCGTCCGTTGTGGGCACGATCCCCCAGGCCAAGACGCCGCCCCCCTTGAGGAACGCCTCCGTTTCCTCCCGGTAAATGCCAAGCGTCTCCCCGTATTCATAAGCGTCAAAGCTCAGTATCCCGGCGCCCGATTCCATGAGGAGAGGCCATTCAGCCCTGCCGCAGCAATGTATGCCAGGGACCGCGCCAAGCTCTTTTATCGTACCCGTAAGGGCCCTTAAGAGCCTCAGCGCCTCTTCGCGCTCCACCGTAATATAGGTTGTGCTGCCAAGCGCGCTCGCTATCGGCTCGTCTATGAATATGACGACTTCTTCCGCCTTTGCCTTGAGGGCGTCTATCTGCCAGCGGGCCTTGGCCTGAAGCCCCATAAGGTAGACCTCCCTCAGCTCCTCGTCATAGTAGACCGGCTTGCCCTGGTAATCGTTGAGGCCCAGGGTGAAGGTAAGGGGGCCGGTGACGTGGCCCTTGAGCCACTTGAAACGCCTGCCTTTCGTCATCCTTAAAAAGGCATGGAGCCCCTCGGCGAAATTCTCCGAGATGGCTATCCGCGTCTGCTCGCTGCAGGACTCGTAAAACCTCTCCAGCTCGTCGCTGCCGCTCCTGTTTACCCACACGCTTTTTTTTGCCGAGTCTACACGGATGAACGGCAGGCCTTCGGAGTACTGGGGTATCATCTGCTCCCTGAAGGAGACCTTTGGAAGCTGGGGCCAAAACGGTATGTCGAAGGTCTCCAGGACAAGCTGCACCGCCGCCTCCGCGTCCTCGTGCGGAAGGCTCCCTATGCCAGTTGTCATATAAGGCTGCAGCATGAATGAATAATACCTCAAAGGGGGTTTGCTCCGCAAACGATAAAAAATCAGAAGGCGCGCAGGGCCGCTTTTTTTGTTAAAATAGCGCATGGAAAGAGCGTACAAAAAGGAAAAAGAGAAAGGAAGAAACAGCGAAACGTCCTTCGAGTGCGTGGACGCCGGGCTTGAAGAGCGCGCGGAACTGCTTGATAAGACCCAGTGGGCCAGCGATTTCGACTGGCAGCAGATAGAGGCAATAGTTAAGTATATGCGCGCAAAACGCGTCCCGGAAGGGGCGGCCCTTTTCAGGGAAGGGATGGTCGAGTCCTTCATGTGCCTTATACTTGAGGGGACGGTGCGGATAGAAAAAAAGGACGAAAACGGCAACAGCAAGTCCATAGCCATGCTTGGGCCCGGGCAGATGATAGGCGAGATGTCGCTTTTTAACGATGAGGACAGGTCTGCCTCCGCGGTCGCATTGAAGGACACCACATTCCTGCTGTTCCGGAGGGAGGATTTCGAGCGCATGAGTACGGAGATGCCCCTGCTGGCCTTGAAAGTGCTCACGAGGATGCTAAAGCTAATGGGGGAGCGCCTGAGAAGGACAAGCGGCGTCCTGGCGGATTACCTTTAAAATTTTGATTTTCCGAGAATCCTGCTGGCGTGCAAAAGCGTGGCGAATGCCGCCGCCGCACACAAAACCCTGAAGAACCAAACTTCTGAAAACAAAAATCTCTTGCGCAAACAAAAAGGCCCCGAAAAGGGCCTTTCAAGTTTTTTTCTTCCTCCTGCCGGGTTTCTGATTTTATTTCCCGGCGTACTCCTTTGCTATGCGTATCCTGGCTATGGCCCTTTCGAGGGAGGCCTGGGCCCGCGTGAAGTCAACGTTTTCCTTCTTGGCAAGCAAAAGCTCCAGGCGTTTTTTCTTCTCCATGGCCCTTTCTACGTCGATGTCCTCGGCCCTTTCCGCGCTGTCGGCAAGGACGATCATCTTGTCGTTCAGCACCTCCGCGTAGCCGCTGCCCACGAAGTAGTAGTCTGTCTTTTCGCCCGTCTTTACGGTGAAGGCGCCTATCCTCAGGATGGCCATCATGGGGGCGTGGCCCGCCAGCACGCCGAAATCGCCGTCAGCGCCGCTTGCGGCCACCTCGTCCACTTCGCCGCTGAAGAGCTTGCCGTGAGGGGTCACTATGTCCA
The DNA here is from genome assembly GCA_021813765.1 of Nitrospirota bacterium. Classification (GTDB taxonomy): domain Bacteria; phylum Nitrospirota; class Thermodesulfovibrionia; order Thermodesulfovibrionales; family JdFR-88; genus JAKAEG01. Next base: position 25,522 of record JAKAJM010000003.1, on the reverse strand, counting down.
GATAGAGTTTTTCGGCCATCCCGCCGCTACCTCTTTATGCCAAGGGCCGCGGCCCTTTCCTCTACTTCTTCAATGCCGCCGGCCATATAGAAGGCCTGCTCCGGGATATCGTCGTACTTGCCCTCGACAAGGGCCTTGAAGCCCCTGATAGTGTCTGCCAGCTTTACGTACTTGCCGGGCCTGCCGGTGAAGACCTCCGCCACGCTGAAGGGCTGCGAGAGAAACCTCTGGATCTTTCTGGCCCTGGAAACCGTCAGCTTGTCGTCCTCCGAGAGCTCCTCCAGGCCCAGGATGGCTATGATGTCCTGAAGCTCCTTGTACCTCTGCAGTATTATCTGCACCTGCCTGGCCACGCTGTAATGCTCCTCTCCGATTACCTTTGGGTCCAGGATGCGGGAGGTGGAGTCCAGTGGGTCAACGGCCGGGTAAATCCCAAGCTCCGCTATCTGCCTTGAGAGGACGACCGTCCCGTCGAGGTGGGTGAACGCGGTGGCGACGGCCGGGTCTGTAAGGTCGTCAGCCGGCACGTAAATGGCCTGCATGGAGGTGATGGCGCCTTTCTTGGTGGTGGAAATGCGCTCCTGCAGCGAGCCCATGTCGGTTGCCAGGTTCGGCTGGTAGCCGACGGCCGAAGGCATCCTGCCAAGGAGGGCCGAGACCTCCGCGCCTGCAAGCGTGAACCTGAATATGTTGTCTATGAATATGAGGACGTCCTGCCCCTCGTCCCTGAAGTACTCCGCCGCGGTGAGCGCCGAAAGCCCCACCCTCAGCCTGGCCCCGGGAGGCTCGTTCATCTGGCCGTATATGAGGGCGACCTTCTCAAGGACGCCGGACTCCTTCATCTCCAGGTACAGGTCGTTTCCTTCCCTGGTCCTTTCGCCCACGCCGGCGAAGACGGAGACGCCGCCATGCTTCATGGCTATGTTGTGTATCATCTCCATGATGACGACGGTCTTTCCCACGCCGGCGCCCCCGAACATGCCCATCTTGCCACCCTTGACAAAGGGGACAAGCAGGTCAAACACCTTGACGCCGGTCTCAAAGACCTGCTCGACAGGCTCCTGTTCAGTAAATGAGGGGGCTTCCCTGTGTATCGGCCAGCGGACATCGGTCTTTATCGGGCCCATCTTGTCGCAGGGCTCGCCGACAACGTTCATTATCCTGCCAAGCGTGGCCGAGCCCACCGGTATGGATATGGGCGCGCCCGTGTCCACCGCCTTCATGCCGCGCACAAGGCCGTCGGTGGTGCCCATGGCTATGGTCCGCACCTTGTTTTCGCCCAGATGGGATGCCACTTCAAGGATAAGGTTTATTGCAGGCACTCCCTTTTCGGGGGCCCCGGGGTCTTCGATCTTTATCGCGTTCAGTATCTCAGGGAGCTTTTCGCCAAACTCCAGGTCCACAACGGCACCGATGACCTGGCTGACTTTGCCCACATTCTGCTGGTCCATCCTAGTTTTTCCTCCAGTTCGTCTCTCGTTATATATTATGAGCTATTTCATTCCTTAATGGCCTCGACACCGCCCACGATATCCATAAGCTCCCTGGTGATGGTGGCCTGCCTCACCTTGTTCGCAACAAGAGTAAGCCTCTGGATCATCTCCCCGGCGTTCTTCGAGGCGTTTTCCATCGCCGTCATCCTCGATGCCTCCTCCGAGGTCTGGGATTCAAGGAGCGCCCGGAATATCCTTATCTCTATGGCCTTTGGCACCAGCGTCAGGTAAAGGCCTTCGGCGGATGGCTCGAAGATATAGCTTACCGGGTTTTTCGGGGCCTCCTCGACTTCCGTCTGCTCATGCTCGAAGGGCAGGAGCTTCACCATCTTCACCTGCTGTGTCAATATGCTCCTGAACTCGTTGTATACAAGATAAACCTCGTCGAACATCGCGCCGCTGTATCCGCTGGTGATGCTTGCAGCTATCTGCTTTGCATGGCTGAAGTCCGCCTTCCCGGATATTCCGGCAAGCGAAAAGCGCAGCGGAATGTCCCTGCGCTTGTAATAGTCGCGCGCCTTCCTGCCCACAGCGCTCAGGCTTACCTGCACTCCCTCCTGCCTAAGCTCCCTTTCGAATCTGGCCGCGGCCTTTAGCACGTTTGCGTTGAAAGCCCCGCAAAGCCCCCTGTCGCTTGTCAGAACGAGCAGCTCGACCGCCCTCCTGGGCCTTCTCATAAGCAGCGGATGGCCCCCGGAATTTGCCGTCTGGCTCAGGTTGCCCAGAACCTCGTATATCTTGTCAGAGTAAGGCCTGAGCTCAAGCATCCGGCCCTGGGCCTTTCTGAGCTTCGCCGCGGCCACCATCTTCATGGCCTTGGTGATCTGGCTGGTGTTCCTGACCGCCTTTATCCTTCTTTTTATGTCCCTCAGTGTCGCCATCTTTTATGAAACAAAGCTCTGCTTGAACTGGTCAACGCCTTCGGTGAGCTTTTTCTTGAGGTCCTCGTCTATCGCCTTTTTCTCCCTGAGTTCCGCAAGCAGATCCGTCTTGCTCAGCCTGAAATACCGCAGCAGGTCTTCCTCGAACCTCTTTATGGCGTCCACGGCCACGTCGTCCACATAGCCGCTGGTGCCTGCAAAAAGGACTACAAGCTGCTCTTCAAGCGGATAAGGCCCATACTGGCCCTGCTTCAGGAGCTCCACCATCCTCTTGCCCCTTTCGATCTGGGCAAGGGTGGCCTTGTCCAGGTCGGAGCCGAACTGCGCAAATGCGGCAAGCTCCCTGAACTGCGCCAGGTCCAGCCGGAGTGTGCCGGCCACCTGCTTCATCGCCTTTGTCTGGGCTGCGCCGCCCACGCGGCTGACCGAAAGCCCCACGTTGACGGCCGGCCTTACGCCGGCATAGAAAAGCTCCGGCTCCAGGTATATCTGGCCGTCGGTAATGGAGATGACGTTGGTCGGAATGTAACCGGACACGTCGCCTGCCTGCGTCTCTATTATGGGGAGCGCCGTAAGTGACCCGTCCCCCAGTTCCGGGGATACCTTCGCGGCCCTTTCAAGCAGCCTCGAGTGAAGATAGAAAACGTCTCCGGGGTACGCCTCGCGTCCCGGCGGCCGCCTGAGCAGCAGCGAAAGCTGCCTGTACGCGGCGGCCTGTTTGCTAAGGTCATCATATACTATGAGGGCGTGCTTTCCGCTGTCCCTGAAGTGCTCCCCTATCGCGCACCCGGTGAAGGGGGCTATGAACTGGAGCGGCGCGGGCTCGCTGGCGGTCGCCGACACGATTATGGTGTGCTCCATCGCCCCGTGCTCCTCGAGTATCTGCTGCGTCCTTGCCACGTTTGCCCTTTTCTGTCCGCAGGCCACGTATATGCAGACCACATCCCCGCCCTTCTGGTTTATGATGGCGTCGATGGCTATGGCTGTCTTTCCGGTCTGCCGGTCTCCGATGATGAGCTCCCTCTGGCCCCTGCCTATGGGGATCATGGAATCGATGGCCTTGATGCCCGTTTGAAGCGGCTCGCGCACCGGCTGCCTGTCCACGATGCCCGGCGCGACCACGTCTATCAGCCGCGTGAGCTGGCTGCTTATCGGGCCCTTGCCGTCTATGGGCTGCCCGATGGCGTTCACGACCCTGCCAATGAGGGCGGGGCCGACCGCCGTCTGCATGATCCTGCCCGTGCGCTTTACCACGTCGCCTTCGCGCACAAGGGTGTCCTCGCCGAAAAGGACCGCGCCGACCGCATCCTCCTCCAGGTTCAGCGCCATGCCGTACACGCCGTTTGGAAACTCGAGAAGCTCGGAGGCCATGCACCTGTCAAGCCCGTAGACCTTCGCGATACCGTCGCCAATGGACACCACCGAGCCCACTTCGCTGACGTCGACGCGCTTCTCGAAATCCGCTATCTGGCTTTTCAGATAGCGGCTTATCTCATCTACATTGATCTCCATTTTTCAGCTCACCCCTTTATCAGCTCTTCTTTTAGTAACCTCAACTGTCCCCTGATGCTGCTGTCAAACATCATGCTCCCTATCTTCACCCGGACGCCGCCGATCAGGGAGGGGTCGCTCACGTATTCCATCTCTACTTCCCTGCCGGTTATCTTCTCCAGGGCGGACTTGAGCCTATGCGCGGACGCCTCGTCCAGCCCGGAGGCGGAGGCGGCCACCGCCTTTGCGCGCCTCGCATATTCCATATAAAAGGACTCCGCGCTCCTTGCGATGCCGGGGACCAGGGCGGCCACATCCATCTCCACCAGGTATTCAAGGAATTTGACGGTGCCTTCCGAAAGGGACAGCTTTTTTGCCAGCTCCGCAAGCAGACTCTTCTTTTCATGCGCAGAAAACTGCGGCCCCTCCAGAAAACCCCTTATCTCCGGGCTTTCCTGCATGACAGCGCTGACCGCCCTTATCTCCTCCACGGCGCGGGCGTACTGCCCTCCCTCGTGGTTCAAAAACTTCCTGGCGAACTGTTTTTCGAGCTTTGCGTTCCTTTTCAACTTTTGGCCTCCAGCTGCGACACGGCGTCCGCGACAAGTTTTTTCTGCTCCTCGGGCGTCATCTTCTGCTCCAGTTTTTTCTCCGCCAGCTCCAGCGCCACGATGACCGCTTCCTTCCTTATGGCGTCCCTGGCCTTCTTGAGCTCAAACGATATGTACGTTTCCACATGCTCGGCGATGTTCTGGTTCATGCGCTCCGCCTCTTTCAGGAGCGCCTCGCGCTCCGCCTCCCCGGACTGTTTTGCCGTGCGGAGGATGGCCTCTATCTCGGCATCCTTCCGGCTGAGCCTTTCCTGTATCTCTTTCAGGGCGGCCTCCGCCGCTTCCCTGGCCTGGCGCGCGTCATCGAGCCCTTTCCGGATCGCCTCGGTGCGCGCCTTAAGGTAGTTTCTCATGGGGTTTTTAAGGACCAGCACCAGCCCCGCAACCAGAACGGCAAAATTTATTATCTGCCACAGCCAGCCCTTCCACTCAGGCCCCGCGTTCGCGCCGGCTGCCGCAAAAACTTGGAAAGCCGGAAAAAGAAAGAAAAAAACAAAAACAAAAAAGGTGTTAAAGGTCTTTTTCATTTCACGTCCTGACCAGCTTTTCGACTATGCCTTCGGAGAATTTTTCCACCTCGTCCCTGAGCGACCGCCTTGCCCTTTCGGTCTCGGCGGCCAGTTCTCCCTTTATCTTCTCTGTGCGCTTAAGCGCATTCTCGTGGGCTGCGGCAAGTATCTGTTTTTGTTTTTCAAGTCCCTCGGCCCTCAGCCCCTCGAAGATCTCCTTGCCCTTCAGCCTCGCAAGCTCGAACTCCTTTTTCATCGCGGCCAGCTCTTCCTCGCGCCTGGCGCTCAGCTTTTTTGCCGCATCGAGGTCCCCGTTCACCCTGTCGCGCCTCTCCCTGAATATCTTTACGAAAGGACGAAAAAGAATGAGGTTCAGTATCCAGACCAGGAGAAGAAAATTGAGCATGAGGACGAAAAACCAACGTGAAAACTGCAGCATCGGAATGCCTCCTAAGGAATTCAAAAGCGAGTATAAGCATACTATCAAATGAAAAAAAACCTTGTCAAGGCGCATATGGATAAATAAGAATTATAAATAAAGGAAAGAACCGCCCGGGGAGACCGCTGAATGTTCGAAAAAAAACTGGATGGGCTGCGGCAAAAAAACCTCCTGAGAGAGATAAAGGACAGGACGGGGAGACAGGGGCCGACGGTCTGCATTGACGGGAAAGACCTTGCAAACTTCTCTTCCAATGACTACCTGGGGCTTGCCGGAGACAGCAGGCTTGCCGAAGCGGCCGCCGCAGCGGCCGGACGCTATGGGGCTGGTGCCGGTGCGGCCAGGCTCCTTTCTGGGGGCACGGCCCTCCATAAGGAGCTCGAGGGAAAGGCGGCCTCATTCACGGGGGCCGGGGCGGTTCTGCTTTTTAATTCCGGCTATCACGCCAACACGGGCGCAATCCCCGCCCTGGCGGGCCCGGAGTGCACCATATTCAGCGACGAGCTGAACCACGCAAGCATAATAGACGGCTGCCGGTTAAGCAGGGCAAGGACCGTCATATTCCGCCATGCCGACGCCGGGCATCTTGAGGAACTCCTCAGATCAGAAAGGGCAAAAAACGAAAAGGCCCTCATCGTAACCGAGTCCGTCTTCAGCATGGACGGGGACATCGCGCCGCTTGAGGCCATCTTTGGCCTTTCGGCGCGCCACGGAGCGGACCTCTACGTGGACGACGCCCACGCCTTCGGGGTTTTGGGCCAGGGAAGAGGGAGCCTTGCCCATTTCGGCCTGGACCGGGGAAATAAAAGCCCGGGAGGGCAGGCCATCATCCAGATGTGCACCTTCTCGAAGGCGCTTGGCTCCTACGGCGCGTTCGTGGCCTCGGACAAAGAGGTCATCGAATGGCTCAAAAACACGGCACGGACGTTCATCTTCTCTACTGCCCTGCCGCCCCCGGTGGCGGGGGCGTCGCTTGCGGCCCTTGAGATTCTTGGCCGCCCTGAGGGGCTTTCACTGGTCGAAAAGCTCCATGCGAACATAGGGCATGTACGGGGGAAGCTTGCCCTGGCTGGCATCGGAGAAGCCTGCGCAGGCAAGTCCCCTATTGTCCCGGTACTCTTAAACGGAGTGAATGAGGCCGTTAGCGCCTCCAGGAGGCTTTCTGATGCTGGCTTTTACGTGCCGTCCATAAGGCCGCCCACGGTAAAGACGCCTAGGCTCAGGCTGCAGGTGACCGCTGCCCACAGCGCAGGCGATATAGATTCGCTGCTTGCCGCCCTTTCGTCCTGTAAAATCAACGCGTAAATCGGCCCAGAAATTCTATAATATTATTAATGGTGGTAATACGGGAAAAAGAGGTCGGGGGCATAGACGACCTTATAGAGAAAGTGCGCTCCTATAACCCCGGGGCGGACCTGGAGTTCATAAGGAAGGCCTATTTCTTTTCCTTCGAGGCGCATGGAGAGCAGAAGCGCCAGGAAGGCTCTCCCTTCATAATGCACCCGCTTGCCGTCGCCTCCATCCTTGCGGACATGAAGATGGACACGGTGAGCATAGCGGCCGGCCTGCTGCATGACACCCTTGAAGACACGCCCATAATCAAGGAAGACCTGCAGAAGCGGTTCGGCTACGAGCTTGCGTTCCTTGTGGACTCCGTTACGAAGCTGGGGAAGATACAGTTTCAGTCCAAGGAGGAGGCGCAGGCCGAGAACTTCAGAAGGATGCTGCTTTCCATGGCCGAGGACATCAGGGTCATAATGATAAAGTTCGCCGACAGGCTGCACAACATGCGCACCCTGCAGTACCTGCCCCGCACGAAGCGAATGCGCATAGCTCAGGAGACGCTCGAGATATATGCGCCGCTTGCAAACCGCCTGGGTATCGGCTGGCTCCGGGTAGAACTGGAGGACCTCTCGTTCAAGTACATGCTGCCAAGCCTTTACGAGGACATGGTTAAGAAGGTCGCTTCGCGCAAGGAGGAGCAGGAAGGGTACATAAAGGGCCTGATAGAGATGGTCAGCCGGAGGCTTTCGGAAGAGGACATCCCGGCCACCGTCAAAGGGAGGGTAAAGCACTATTACGGCATCTACCAGAAGATGCAGCGGCAAAAGGTGACCTTCGACCAGATATACGATGTGCTTGGCCTGAGGATCATCACCCGCACGAAGGCGGACTGTTACGCCATCCTGGGCCTTGTGCACTCCATGTGGAAGCCGATAGCCGGGAAGTTCAAGGACTACATAGGCGTGCCCAAGTCCAACATGTACCAGTCCCTGCATACGACCGTCATCGGCCCTGAAGGAAAGCGCGTGGAGTTCCAGATAAGGACCGAGGAGATGAACAGGGTGGCCGAGGAAGGCATAGCTGCCCACTGGAGGTACAAGGAAAAGGGGCACATCAACCCCAAGGACGACAGGTACATCTCCTGGCTCAGGAACTTCATCCAGGAACTCCAGGACGTCAGGCAGACGCCTAAGGAGTTCATGGACGCGGTGAAATCGGAGGTGGTGCCGGACACCATATACGTGTTCACCCCGAACGGGGACATAAAAGAGCTGCCCCTGGGGGCCACCCCCGTCGATTTCGCCTACAGCATACACACGGAGGTCGGCCACAGGTGCGTGGGGGCAAAGGTAAACGGAAGAATGGCGCCGCTTAAATACCACCTGAACAACGGGGACACGGTGGAAATACTCACCCAGCAGAGCCATGTCCCATCCCGCGACTGGCTGGGCTTTGTGGTGACCGAACGCGCAAAGGCCAGGGTGAAGCAATGGATAAAGACGGAGGAGCGGAAGGAATCCCTGGAGCTTGGCACAAAGCTCCTCGAGACGGAGATGCGCAAGAGGGGGCTCCATCTGCCCCCGCCAAAAGGAGAGCAGATGACGGAAGCGGCCCAGGCCCTCGGCTTCCAGAGCGTTGACGACATGCTCGTTGCCGTAGGCTACGGGAAGCTGCCGGTCAACCAGGCGGCAAACAGGATCGCCCCGGAGAGTGCGCCGCACGAGCAGGCCCCGGCCAGACCTGAAAAGCAGCTAAGGGAGCTGGAGGAAAAAGGCATAACGATAACCGGCATGAGCAATATCCTCTACCACGTCTCCAAATGCTGTTATCCGATCCCCGGAGACAACCTGGTGGGCTTCATCACCAGGGGCAAGGGCGTAAGCATCCACAGGCGGAGCTGCCCAAATCTCCCCACGCTTGCGGCCGATGAGGAAAGGCTCATCTCCGTTCAGTGGAAATCAAGCGAAGGCGCGATGAACTATGCACGCATAGTGGTGGACACCGTGGACAAGCCCGGCATCGTGGCCAACCTCTCGGCGGTCATTTCTTCCTTGAACATAAATATCCACCACATGGAGGCGGTCACCAACCAGCTGCAGAAGGCAAGGATATCCTTCCTGCTTGAGGTCAGGGACAGGGCGCAGTTGAACGCGGTCACGCAAAAGCTCATGCAGATTGAGGGCGTGACCAACGTCAGGAGATAAGACACGCGGGCAGGATGGGCCCGCGCTTTTCATTTGTATTACTTATGGGCCTATTCATTGACAATATCTGCCCCCGAAAGTAACATAAAACGAATTTCTCCGGAAGGAGGCCTGGAGCGCCGCTATGCATGAAGCAACTTTTTTAGACCCGTTCATAAACCCTGCGACCGTGCCCCACTACGTCTCTTTTGCGTTCCTGGCCTCGGCTGTTCTTATTGCGGCCGCCATCGCGGTAAGGGTTTCGATGTCGCTTGTACCAAGGGGCATACAGAATACCATGGAAGCGGTGATGGAGGCGATGCTCAAACTCTCCGAGGACAACATAGGCCATGAATGGGGGGCGTTTTTCTTCCCCCTGATATGCACGCTCTTCATGTTCATACTCCTGTGCAATCTTTTCGGCCTGATACCGGGTTTTTCCTCTCCCACGGCAAACATAAACGTGACGGCATCCATGGCGGTGCCTGTTTTCTTTATATATCAGATATGGGGTTTCAAGGTGCACGGCTTCAGCTACATAAGGCATTTCCTGGGGCCCATCCAGTCCATATATGCGCTGCCCCTCATGATATTCATGTTCTTCACTGAAGTGATAAGCCACCTGGCCAGGCCTCTTACCCTCTCGGTGAGGCTCTTTGGCAACATGTTCGCCAAACACCTGATGCTACTGGTACTGGCCGTAATGCTGCCGCTCCTGGTGCCTGATGCGATACTCTTCCTTGGCTTCGGGATATCGCTTGTGCAGGCATTCGTCTTTACGCTATTGGCTGCGGTCTATATCGCCGGCGCCGTCCAAGAGGCACATTAGAATCTTTTCAGAAAGGAGGAGTTTTTCCATGAAGAAGTTTTTTGCCGTGCTCTTTCTCGCGGGTGTAATGCTTATGCTGGTTGCGCCCCTGGCCTTTGGCGCCAACGCGCCTGCCGCGGCAACCACCGCCGCCAGCAGCGGGAAACTACACTATTACGCCTTGGCCGTCCTTGGGGCTGAGGTAGGCATAGGTCTTGCCGCCCTGGGGACCGGCATCGGCGAGGGTCATGCCGTGGGAGGAGCCTGCCAGGGTGTGGCCAGAAACCCGGGCGTTCAGGGCAAGATCCTTACGACTCTCATCATCGGCCTGGCTCTGATAGAATCGCTTGCGATCTATGCCCTCGTTATCGTCCTCATCGTCTTCTACGCCAACCCGTTCAAGGTGTGAAGAGAAAAAAGAAAAAAACCAAAAAAAAGCTTTTGATCTGAAAAAGGGGCCCTTTCAAGGGCCCTTTTTATTTTGAGGCGGATATGGGAAAAAACCCTTCCTTCCGGCTATCGCCAGGCGGAATAAAAAGCGCATGAAGCTTGTAGGGCGGCAGTCCGTCCGCGTCCCCATCCGAATGCAGAAACGGAGAAGAAACGGTCTCCTTTTGGGCATCCGGGAAAAGCGCCAGAAGCCTGGAGGGCACGCGATTGCCAGGGGTATAGACAAGCACCCCCCCGCCGTCGAGGACCCAGGGTCGCCGGCACGCCTCAGCCAGCGGGACGTATCTAGAGCCGGGAATATCGGCAAGGATATTGGCTGCGACATAGGTGTTTCCTGGCGGGGCGAGCACGGGCAGCCCTTTAAAGCCGTCTATCCCGGCCCCCCTGGCCCCGGCCTCCAATTGCCGTGCCAAAGCGGCATACGGAATGTGTATGCGCTCCGCCTTCCCGGTCACATCCGGAAAAAAGCCCACAACGGCCCTTATTATGAAAACGATCACCGCTACAGCCAGGCACAAGTACCCGAGGGAAGCGGACCGCCTGCGCGAAGCCTGCGGCCCCAGCATGGAAAAACCGGCCAGGGGCAGCATGAAATATACGGGCGTGAGCCAGCGGTCCTGGAAATGCGCGGGGTCGAAGGCCATTATCCCCAAAAAGGGAAGCGCAAGGCCATAAAGTGCAAGGGCCGGAAATATCCCGGCCGGAGAGATACCCGGACCCACAGTGCGGTTTTTCGACCAGAAAACATTGTTATCTTTTGATTTTAAGATATCGCCTAAAGACAGGTCCTTCCCCATGAAAAGCAAAAAAAGCAGCAGAAAAAGAATGACCTCGGAGTAGGCGGACGTCACAAACTGCAGGAAGGAGCGTGACCTGGGCAGCCAAAGACGCGACAGGTTGTAGGCGTAAGCCACGGACGGGAAGCCGTTTTGAAAAAGCCATATGAGATGGGGCAGTATCACCGCCAGGAAGCAAAGCAGGGAGAGTAATATTTTTCTGTCGGACATGACGCGCCTGCCCTGCGCGGCTGTCACCCCGTACAGGAGCACCGCCAGCAGGAAGAACACAAAATTATACTTTGAGAGCATCCCCAGCCCGCAGGACGCCCCGAAAAGCAGGTAGTCCAGACGGCGGCCGCGCATCAGGAGACGCAGAAAAAAAATGCACGCCGCCACCGCCATCACCGAAACCAGCACCGTGTTGCTTAAATCGCGGTTGGCCTCGTAGGAAAATATCGGAAAAAGAAGCAGGCAGCCCGTGGCAAGCAGGGATTCCCGGGGGCTGCGGAAATGCCTGGCCAGCAGATAGAAAGAAAGATAAAAAACCAGAAGCATGCTGTACTTTATCAGCACCAGCATGACAAGACCCCTGCCCGAAAAAAGCGAGACCAGCCAGACGATCCAGGTGTAAAGTGGTGCCTGGCGGGCATACCCCAAGTGGAAAGCGGAGCCGTTCAGGAATTGCTCAGCCTCGTCCAGCTCCATCGCAGGGGAGACAAGCAGCCTTAAAACGGCGTAGGAGGCGCAGTACAGTAAAATGACCAGGGCAGGCAGTATATCGCCCTTTTTAAGCTCCGGGGGCCTCACCACTCCTTGAAGACCGGGTTTTTCCGCTTCCATTTTCTCCTGTCAGAATTTTCAAACGAAAATAAATCCCTATTTTACTTCTTAACATGGCAATAAGCTATCGAAAGGTTTATTTAGTTCAAAACGGTCAATGCCAGAAAGAAGCGATGGCCGGTTCGGCTGTACTTGTTCAGCCTGAGAAACTGCCAAAAAATCCAGCGGCGGGCCGATATGTTATTATTGTTACTATGACAGATGCATGGTACAACGAGCTTCCGGAGTCCGAAGAAGACCGGCTCTACACGGAGTCCGTAAAACGCATTCAAAGCGGTGTCGAGCAGGGGATGACCTTCGAGAAGGCGGCGGGGCTTATCGAGCCCTCCGGTGATGAGCTGAGAGCGGCCATACTGGACGATGCCCTCAAGGTGCTGATCGCAAAATTCCATTTTAGCGAAGGCATGACGCTTGACAAGCTTGCCAAAAAACTGGGGCTTCCCCTTGCACGGCTGGAAGAGGCAAAAAAAGCCATGCTTGAGGAAGTGGAACAGGCCGCCATAGAGCGCTACAAGGAGGAGTCGGGGAGCTCCGGCAACGCATAGGCCTTTTTTCAAAACCCCCCTCCGCAGGACAAGAGAACAACATGGCAGACATAAGCATATCGAGGATCGGGAAAAACAGGGCCTTCAGGGAAAACCTGCGGTTCGACGTCACTCCGGAGCTGCTGTTCAAGCCCCGGTTCGCCAGCTCCAAGGGAAACGAGGCGCCCGCAAAAGAGACCCAGGGGTTTTCCTTTTATGTGGAATACATGGAAGGCATGCCAAAGCCGGCCCTTATGGTAATGAAGACGTTCAACCTGACGTCAAAGAGCATAGCCCAGGTGACGGACGTGCCGGAAGAGCTCCTGTGGGGCGCGGTCCGCGAAGGCGGGGGAAAGGGCATAATGGGGATGTATCCGCTAAGCAAGCCCCTCGAGGACTGGATAAGAAGCCGGATAGAGGCCCTCTCGGAAAAGCCTGAAGACACTTAAATATTTTGCCTCAAAAAACCAAAAGAAAAGACCTTTCAGGGGAGGAGATAAAAAAAAGATGCAGGACCAGCAGGCTGTAATAGAGACCAAGCTTGGCAACATCACCCTCAGGTTCTTTCCCGATGTTGCTCCGGGCCATGTGAAAAACTTCATTGACCTGGCCCAAAAAGGGTTTTACGACGGAACGATATTCCACAGGGTGGTGCCCGGCTTTGTGATACAGGGAGGAGACCCGAACACCAAGGGGCCGAACCGTTCGACGTACGGCATGGGGGGACCCGGGTACACCATCAAGGCCGAATTCAACTCAAAGCCCCATAAACGCGGCACCCTCTCCATGGCCCGCTCAAGCAATCCGGACAGCGCCGGGTCCCAGTTCTTCATTACCGTTGCTGACGTTCCCTTTCTGGATAACCAGTACACCGTATTCGGGGAGGTGGTCTCTGGCATGGAGGTGGTGGACGAGATCGTAAACCTGCCAAGGGATCATGCAGACAACCCCAAGGAGCGTGTGGAGATGAAAGTCCGGGTCATCGAGTAGGCTTATTCTGAGCATGCCGGTTTTTGCTTCATTTTTTCAGGCTTTAAGACAACGGGGGATGGAATAAATTCCATCCCTTTTTTATTGCCTGGCACATTCGGGAACGGGCCGGCCTGCCCGGGAAAAATCTGCCGCACAGGCATTGCTTCCAAATTTCCTTCCAAAAATAGTAAAGCATGCCGGCCTTGAAATAAAAAATATAAACGCAAACAGCAAAAAAAAGTTGAAAAACTGGAGGAATGAGCACGATGAGGTCTTTGTCTTTTTTCTTGAAAAAAATTATGCATAGGCGTCCTGTCCCTGGCAATCCTGTCTGCGACTGCCAGCGCAGATACCGATTGGTGTGAAAACTATATCACAGAGGGGCATTATCACCAGGCCATAGAGGCTTGCACAGCAGAGATCAATTCCGGAAGATACGACAGCAGGAACGAGGCGATAGCATACTCCAACCTCGGGATCGCCTATGAGGACCTTGGCCAGTACGACACGGCCATCGCGGATTACAACGAGGCGCTCCAACTGGACCCAAACTCCGCCGACGCTTACTTGAACCGTGGAAACTCCTATGACGACAAAGGCCAGCACGACCTGGCCATAGATGATTACAACGAAACCATCCAGTTTAACCCGGACAATGCGGAAGCCTATGGCGACCGGGGGCTGGCATATTTTTATAAAGGCCAATACGACCCGGCCATCGCAGACTATACCAAATCCCTTCAACTGGACCCGAATGATGCAATCATTTACAGCGACAGGGGGCTGGCCTATGATGACAAGGGCCAGTACGGCCTGGCCATTGCGGACTACAACAAGGCCCTGCAGATGAACCCCAACAACGTCGGCAACTATAATAACCGGGGCTGGGTCTACATGGAAAAGGGCGAATTCGGCAAGGCGATCGCCGATTACGGCAAGGCCCTGGAGCTTGACCCAAAAAATTCAAATGCCTATGCCAACCTGGGCGAGGCATATGAGGCCCTGGGCCAATACGGCAAGGCAATTTCCTATTATAAGAAGGCCATCGGTCTTAATGACACCAACGAGTACAGCCGGATATGGATCGTGAACTCGTCCAAGCACATTTCCCGCAGCCTGGCCGCGCGGTACATGAAGGACCTGCCGGCCTATGTGGCCTCGCACCCCTCAGACAAATGGGCCCGCACGGTCTCCCAATATTACCTTGGTTATGTCACGGAAAAAGGCCTGCTTAAGGAGGCGGACGGCAATAAAGTGCATATCTGCCAGGCCTATTATTACGTCGGGGAAGAGACGCTCTGGAGGGGCAACAGGGCGGCGTCCAAGAGAGCCTTCGCAAAGAGCCTGAGCACCGGCGAAACCGGTCAGGACGAGTATATATTCTCAAAGATAATGCTTGGGAAGCTCTCCTCCGGACGTGTGAAACCCGTCAAATAGGTTGAACCAGGGCTCAGCGGCATAAGCAGGGAAGACAAAGTCAGGAGAGGGGGACAAAAACAGTCCCCCTCTCCTGCTAAAAAAGAAAGCTCTTTAGCGATGATCCATGAGTGTGTTATACCCCTTTAATAAAACTTTAGGGTAAAAGCGGCGGCGAAGACTTATTCTTACATCGTCACGGCCGCAAATGCCAATGGCGAGTCGGCGGCATCATCCCAGGTGAGCGCAACGCCGCGGCCGCAAGGATATGCGAAGACGGTGCTTTACAGGAGACTTCCAAGAACTCCTTTTTACTGCCCGTGAAACAATTACTGTTGTCCATGAAATCAGGCAGACCGTTTTTCAAATTTCAAACTGCTGAATACTTGCGGTACCAGGCTTCCTGTCCTTGGGGCGTTATCGCATCCTTAAAGAGGCCCCCCTCCGGGAGGGGGTGTGAAGGGGGGCCTTGCGAAGGAGTGCCAGGGGCTGGCAATCAAAAATGATCACTGCAACCCTGCTGCATCACTCCAAGCGCAATTCTTGATTCGCACAGTCTGTATAATTTACGCAATATATGTTCTCCAAAACACTGAGCTTATTGATCAATAGTCAAATTTTATAGCGCTATGTTAACCTAATAAAGTGGATATAAAATTGAAATTGTTTTGCGTGGTAGCGGAGACGCGCAGTTTTTCGAAAACCTCAAAAATTGCCCATCTAAGCCAGCCCGCGGTAAGTTATCAAATACAGGCGCTTGAGGAATTTTTCGAGACAAAACTGTTTGACCGGTCTGGCGGGGAAATCACTTTAACGACAGCCGGAGAAATCCTTTATCATCAGGCAAGGCATATTCTTGACCATTATAATGACATCGAAAAAGATATCCGGAAAATATCCGGGGCGATCAAGGGAGATTTTACGATCGGCGCAAGCACGTCCGTCGGCAATCATGTGCTCCCGAAGGTGATCATTGCCTTCAAAAAGAAACACCCTAAAGTAAAGATCGGCATGTTGGTCGGCAACACTAAAAGAATCGAAGACCTTTTAAGGTCGGGCCTTGTGGATGTTGGATTGGTCGCCGGGGATTGCATGGGCGGGAAAATGAAGCGGGAAAAGATAATGTCGGACGAACTGGTGCTTATTGTTTCCAAAGACCATCCATGGACAAAGAAGAAAAATATCTCGATCCTCGATATTTTCAAGGAGCCCTTTATTCTAAGGGAGGAGGGGTCCGGTACCAGACAGCGGATAGAAGAGTATTTGTCCGCCCATGGGATCAATATTCATGAGATGCATGTGGTCCTGGTATTGGGCAGCACAGCTTCAATAAAGGAAGCGGTGGAAGCCGGAATAGGCGTCTCGATCGTCTCAAAATGGGCCGTGCTAAGGGAGGCTGCTAGCGGCCAGCTAAAGATCCTTACCTTCAGGGAAGGGCCTATCCAGCGAGACCTCTCTTTGCTCATTCCTACCGGCAAGCATCTTTCAAACACCATTGAAGAGTTTCTTCTTTTTGTGCGAAAGTATCCATTCGAAGAATTGCCATCAGTATAGCCTCAAAACGGCCCGTTCTTTTTTTGTGCCGGCCGGCACAAGAAGCAGAGGTCCGATCACCTTCCCACCTTAGAGGGACGGTTGCGCCATGCCTTTATAAATGCATGGCCGCAGGCATCGTTCTTACATCTGAAATGTGCTGATGCCTTATTTTATTTTTTCAGCCGAATTGAACCCCGAGGAGTATTTGTAAGGACGGGAAGAGATAAACCCGCCCCGCCCTTACCAGTTCAGCGCTTTTGCGTACGGCCGATGTTTGAAGTCTCGAAAAACCGTCCTATTTGAAAGTCTTAAGTATGTAGCGGGCTATCTCTTTGGCCTGCGCATCTGATATCATCTTCTTGCTGAAGGTGGGCATCCCGGGGCCTGGGTGCCTCATTTTCCCCACTATGCCCTTTACAGAGTCCACCCCATGCTTCTTGAGATCCTTCTTGTGGAGCGTGAAGGCCGGGTTGTCCATGTTGCCACCGTTTGCGTGACAACTGGCGCAGTTTTTCTCAAACAACTCTTTCCCGGATGGCCCCTTTGCAAAGGCCGCAGACACGAATGCGGTCACCGCCAGTAAAGCAAGCAAAACGGACACAGACTTCTTCATCTTTCCTCTCTCCTTTTCCTTTTAGAATTTTGACCCTGCAGAATTCCTGTGGTCCCTTGCCAAGACCCTTGCGCAGGCGGCGTATAGGGTCCCTGTTTTGGATAATATCGCATGTACCCCAAAAAAATAAATAGGGCATTCCTTTTGTCTCCCTATGTGAAGAAAGGAAAATTACACGAATGAGAGGGGCGGAGGGCCTTTTACTTTTTTAAAAACACCTCCGCCCGGTCCTTTGTTTAAAGCGGTCTGCGCCCGGTGGATTGCTTTGAACGCGAGAGGGCGGTCTTATTTGTAAGTCTTCAGAATGTAGTTGGCTATCTCTTTGGCCTGCGCGTCAGATATCATGCTCTTGCTGAAGGAAGGCATTCCGGGGCCGGGGCGCCTCATTTTTTCCACTATGCCCTTTACAGAGTCCACCTTATGCGCCTTGAGGTCCTTTTTGTGGAGCGAGAAAGCAGGCTTCATCGAGTTGCCTCCGTTTGGATGGCAGCCAGCGCAGTTTTTCTCGAACAGCTCCTTCCCTGAAGGCCCCTTTGCAAAGGCCACGGACAAAAATGCGGTAACTGCCAGTAAAGCCAACACTGCAGATACGGACTTCTTCATCTTCCCTCTCTCCTTTCCTTTTGAAATTTTTTGGTACAACTAGCCCAATTATATCAAACTGATTTAAGAATGCTACCCTGCCCCCGAGCTTCCGGCCCGGTATGCCCTGAGGACATCGGTAAAAGTGTCGTAATAGGCCCCTTCGCCTATAAGCTGCGCAAGCCGCGAGCGGTCCAGCTCCATGCGGACATGCTCCGAAACCCCTGCCAGGACAAGACGTATCCCACGGGCCTTCAGGTCCGTGGCGATAAAGCGCATCGTTTCCGCTGCGGAAAAATCCACGTCATCCACCGCGCCCGCATCTATGCAGAACCACCGCAGACTTGGCTGCGCCCCCCGGACCAGGCCCCTGATCTCACGGGTCATCTGCTCCGCGTTCGCATAGTACATCGAGTGCGTGAAACGGTAGACCATCAGTCCGGGGGCCAGCTGCTCCGGGGAAGACACCGGAACTGGCCTGAACTTCTCTTCCCCATTTGCCCTTATCACGAAATTTGAGGGCCGGTAGCCGTGGCGGGTATGCGCCACTATTGAAAGGAACATGGCGGTAAGTATTCCCTGCCCAACACCCACGAATATAACGACGCAGGCGGTGATGAGCGCCACCCAGAATTCCCATGGCCGCTCACGGAAGATTCTCCGCATGCCCTTTATGTCTATCAGCTCCAGGCCGATAAGAAAGACCACCGCGGAGAGCACCGCGCCCGGCATGTACGAAAGGGGGGCGGTCAGGAACAGAAGCACCAGGAAAACGCAAAGGCTTGCCGTAATCTGCGAAAGCTGGCTCATCCCGCCAGCCGACTCCACCATCTGGGTCTTTGTCGGGCTGCCGTTCACAATAAAGCTGCCGGACAACCCCGCGCCGATATTGGCCAGGCCCAGACCCAGCAGGTCGATGTTCTGGCTGAACTGTTCATTGTGCCGCGCGGCGTACGCCCTGGAGGTGGCCGCGCTCTGGGCCATGATGACCACGAACATGGAGAAGGCCGTTGGCATCAGCTTATTCGCCAGGTTCAGGCTCCAGCGAAGCGGAGGGAAAGCGATCTGCGGCAGCCCCATGGGTATAGCGCCAAGGACGTGCACGCCGTGCCGGCTCAAGTGAAAGACGGAGCTTACAACAATGGAGCCTGTGACCGCGATCAGCGCTCCCGGGATCTTCTCTGATATTTTGCCCGCCACAACCATGGTAAGCAGGGCCGCCGCCGAGACGGCAAGGTCGTAAGGGCTGGCATGGCCTATCCGCCCCAGGGCATTCATGATCATCCCGGCCAGGCCGCGGCCATGCGCGCTGAAACCCAGCATGCCCGGGATCTCGCCAAGCGCCACCTGAACCCCCACCCCGGTGAGAAAGCCCACAAGGACCGTCCGGGACAGAAAATCCGCAAGAAAACCGATGCGGATGACGCGCGCCATAAGCAGCAGCGCTGCCGACATGAACGCGAGCACACCCGCATAGGCCATCCACTGCGCCGAGCCCGGCGCAGCCATGCCGCTTATGCCCGCAAAAAGGATGGCGGCGGTGGCAGAGTCCGCGCCCACAACCAGATGCCTGGACGAGCCGAAAAGCGCGAACAAAAGCATCGGGATAAGCATGGTGTAAAGGCCGGTGATCACAGGCGCTCCGGCTATCTTGGCATAGCCCATCACCTCAGGTATGGCCAGTGCGGCAAGGGTTATGCCCGCCATAATGTCCTTCCGCGCCTGCGGCCGGCTTATGGGCAGGATCCCCTGCAAGACCGGAAACACCGTCCCTGATTTTCTCATCGGCCTGCGCAGCGGATAGTGTACAGCGTGATTCCGGGCAATTTAAAAGGTAAGCGCTCTGGCGGCAATATATCCGGAGCTGGAAATAATGTTTTTCTCACTTCAGGCGCTGCCGGAAACGGATTTCCCGCCAGGATGGGAGTGCTGTTACCCTTCCTTCCTGTCTTTCTTTTCGGCCCTGGCAGCCTTTGCCATGGCTTCCCTTTCCTTGAGCACTTCCTGCTTCACATTAAGCGTCTGCTCAAGCCCAAGCACGAATTTCAGGTGCTTGAAGCCAAGCTTCATGAGGGCCTCTTCGGAGGTCTTTATCTCTTCGACCTCTTGGGACGGGATATCGAATATCTCAAGGAAGCGGCTGCCCAGCACGTACTGCCTGAACTTGTCCAGATCGTAGCTGGACATGAAAAAAAGCATCTTCTTTTTGTCGTCCAGAGCAGGCTGGCCCGGCAGGTTTCTGCGCATCAGGAGCTGCTTCCATTCCCTGTTCATGCCGTCATACAGGGTTATCTCCTGGTCGTCCTTCCAGGAATCTATGGTCCATTCCGCCTGCTCCTCGTAGCCCTTGCAGTGTTTCTCTTTTACGAAGAAGTAAAATTCCTCGTGGTATATCTCGCCCTTTTCATCGCTTTTTTTGATCGTCCCCTGCCCAACCGGATAATAACGGCAGCTGACAGGCCTGTCCGAATAGACCGTACAGCCGTCCGGGACGGTCACGAACGGGCATTTCCTGTCCGCCTCCTCCCTCATCTTCAAAAAGGCATACGGGTGGGAGGACTGCTTGTCCACGCGCACGACAGCGTATTTTTCGAGGAACTCCCCCGAGCTCATGCCCAGACGGTTCTTTAGCCTGAGGACGTCATACGGAGTGAGCATGATGTCCACATTGGAGCAGCAGTGGGTGAAACAGGCAATCTCCTTGTGGCACCTGAATTTGAACCTGGAGTCGGGGCCGAGTTCGCGCGGCTCGACCACCTTCATATTGAACATGACCGGCAAAGACCTCGCTTCTAAAAAATTTTCTTATTTTAACATATACCTTTTTGTCTTGTTTATCCCCGATTATTATTTTAGAATTTAAATCGAAATGGAGCCTTTGACCTCCCTTGAGGAATTCCTTAGGGAACCCAAAATAGCATATTTTTCGATGGAGATAGGCGTGCATAACGATATGCACACCTACAGCGGGGGCCTTGGCGTGCTGGCGGGCGACACAATCCGCTCGGCTGCCGACCTCAAGATACCCCTGCTTGCGGTTTCGCTTCTAAGCAAAAAAGGCTATTTCGACCAGGACATAGATGCGGAAGGGAACCAGATAGAAAGGCCCGCCCCTTGGCAGCCCGAGCATTTCATGACGCCGCTGCCCCAAAGGGTGTCCGTGGAGCTTTGCGGAAGGCCCGTGGCGGTAAGGAGCTGGCTTTTCGTGCAGAAGAGCGTCACCGGGGGCAAGGTGCCCATCCTTTTTCTGGATACGGACATACCGGAAAATACCCCCGAAGACAGGGAAATAACCTCCTACCTCTACGGCGGAGACATCAGATACAGGCTAATGCAGGAGGCGATACTGGGCGTCGGCGGGGTAAGGATGCTCAGAAAACTGGGGTTCGACATAAAGAAATATCACATGAACGAGGGGCACGCGAGCTTCCTCACCCTGGAGCTTCTGCTTGAATACCGCAAGGACATAGAAGCCGTCTGGGACGAGGACCTCGTGTGGGACGTAGAGAAGGTGAAAGACCTCTGCGTATTCACCACCCATACTCCCGTTGAAGCGGGCCATGACGTTTTCTCCTACGACCTTTTCAAGGAGGTCATGGGAGAGGTCATACCTATCCGGATACTGAAGAAATGGGCGGGCCCGGAAAGGCTGAACATGACTCACCTGGCCCTGAACCTCACGGAATATGTGAACGGGGTGGCCAAGAAGCACAGAGAGGTTTCCATGCTCATGTTCCCGGGGTATGAATTCTCCTCCATCACAAACGGAGTACATTCCTTCACCTGGACGGGGGAGCCCATGAAAAGCGTGTTTGACAAATACCTCCCCGGATGGGCAAACGAGCCCGAACTGTTCGTGCGTGTGGGGCGCATACCGGAGGAGGAGCTGTGGGAGGCGCACATGGCCTCGAAGCGCTCTCTCATAGATCATGTGAACCGCGAGACCGGCGCGGGCCTGAGCCACGATATCCTCACCATAGGCTTTGCCAGGAGGGCGACCGCATACAAGCGCGGGGACCTGATATTCAGGGACATAGAAAGGCTTGCGCGCATCGGGCAGGGAAAACTGCAGTTCATATTCGCGGGCAAGGCCCATCCGAAGGACAATCCGGGAAAGCAGGTCATAAAAAACGTTTTTGAATGCATGAAGCGGCTGGCAGGCCGGATAAAGATCGTATATCTCAAAAATTACGACATGGACCTCGCACTGAAACTGGTGGCCGGGGTGGATATATGGATGAACACGCCGCAGAGGCCCAGAGAGGCCTCCGGGACATCCGGGATGAAGGCCGCCCACAACGGGGTGGTCAACTTCAGCGTGCTGGACGGGTGGTGGATAGAAGGACACATAGAGGGGTACACGGGATGGGCCATCGGCCCCGCCATATCTTCGGACAGCGAACCGGAAGAGGCCAGGGACGAAAAAGACGCGGAAGACCTCTATGGCAAACTGGAAAAGACGATAATACCCCTGTATTACGGCGACAGGCACTTATGGGTGCGCATGATGCAAAACGCGATAGGCAAGAACGCCTACTACTTCAATACACACCGCATGATGCTCAGATACGTGACCGAAGCATACATAAAATAAAGTCAAAAAATAAAAATAAAAACCAAAAGCCAAGGATTCCCTCACTCGCCCCCCATTGGGATAGGGGGAGTGAAACGGCGGGTGCGGGGGTGTCAGCACAAAAAGGTTACCCTGCAGCAAGGTAAAGGGAATTAGCAGGTTAAACCCGGTCCGGGCAGTAGCCGTTTCAGCGGCAGCTTGCGCAGGATGAGCCGCTGCAGGAGCCGCAACCGGAGGAACGCGAGCCGCCCCCGGAGCTTTTTGGCCCTTTGTTTCCGCCGCCCATGCCGAATGAGGACGGTTTTTTCCTGGCATCCGGAGAGCCGCATTCTGGGCAATTTACCGCCGCCTGCCCGAAGACAAGTTTTTCGAACTCCGCGGAGCATTTGCTGCATTTATATTCATAGATCGGCATGGGCTTATTATAAACACCATCCTTTTCAGTTGCAATCAATGAAATTATTTAAAACGGAAGGGGAGGCATAATACGCAAAAAATGTCCTCGCACGGCGTATTGCGGGAAACTGGAAAGAACGCAGACATCAGTCTCCGGGGATATCGGGTTTGAAGCTCTTGTGGGGAATGCCCCTTTCCTCCATGAACAGGGTTATCTTTCTACCCTGGGACTGTTCCTTTTCTATCAGGTTTTTCAACCTGGCCACCGCCTGCAGATCGTTTTCCCCCGTAAAAACATCCCAGAAAAAACCCTCCACGGCGCTTTCCTCAAGCTCCACGGCAAGCCCAAGCGCCTCCTCCAGGGTCATGTCCCCTTCTGCCAGCCTTTTTTTAATGGTCCTTACCAGCTCGAGGGCCTCTTTTATGAAGGGCATCGAAGGATGTTCGGCAAGGTCCGGCAGATCGTCTTCCGGGCTGCCGCCATGGGCCATTATGAGCGTAACGGCATGGTTTTTTTCCTCCCCGGACAGCTCGCTCCACAAGGCCCAGGCCTCCGGGAACCGCTCCGAGAGCCTGCGGTATATATCCGCGCAGGCCATCTCTATGGCTATGCAGCCGTCGATCCTGTGGTCAGGTCTGACTTTCATACCGCTCCCCCCTGCCCTATATAAAACATTTTCTCACTTTAAAAAAGGCAGTCAATACCCTGGGCCGCAGCAGCAGACCGCTCAGGCATGGCGCCGGGGGCTTTTTGTCTCTGGTATAATATCAGCCTTGGATAAGCAGGGAAAAACGCTATGGAAATGAGACTTCAAAAATTCCTCTCTGAAACCGGGGTTGCGTCCAGACGGAGGGCCGAAGAGATGATCATCGAAGGCCGGGTATCCGTAAACGGCAAGCCCGCCATGATCGGGATGAAAGTGGACCCGGCAAAGGATTTCATAAAAGTGGACGGAAAACCGGTCACCAGGTCCGGGCCGAAACTTTATTTTGCCTTCCACAAGCCCAAGGCGGTCATGAGCACCCTTGAAGACCCGGAGGGCAGGCCCACCGTGAAGGATTTTCTTCGCGGGATAAAGCAGAGGGTTTACCCGGTGGGCAGGCTGGATTACCATTCGGAGGGGTTGCTGCTGATAACCAATGACGGGGAGTTTGCCAACCTGGTGCTCCACCCCGCCAGAAAGATACCGAAGACTTACGAGGTAAAGGTAAAGGGAACGGTCGAGGATGAAAACCTGGAGAAGCTGAGGGGCGGAATAAAGCTTGAGGACGGCATGACACTGCCTGCGAAGCTAAGGCCGGCCGGAAAAACCGAGGGTGGCAATTCATGGCTTCAGATAACCATACATGAGGGCAGGAAAAGGCAGATCAGAAGGATGTTTGACAAGGTCGGCCATCCGGTGCTCAAGCTGAAACGGACGAGCATCGGCGGCATAAAACTTGGCGCGCTTGAGCCTGGCGGGCTTCGCCCCCTTACCGGACCGGAAATTGAAAAGATAGTGAAGGCCGCCAAGTCAAAAGAGCCCTCCGGAGCTGAAACAGGCACAGAAACGAGAACAAGAACAAAAATAAGAACAAAAAATATAACGAAGACGGCCGGGGAACAAAAACAAAAACGAAAAGCCAGCCGGCGGGAAAACGGGAGCCCGAAAAAGGGCCGGGAAAAGCAGGAAGGCCGTTTTTTAAAAAAATCAAAAAACAAAAAAGCAAAATAGCCAAAAATAAAAGAGGGAGGATTTCCACTCCAAATGTTTTCAGCCGGCAGGACAGGGTGTGGCACCATAAATGAAGGCCATATAGGGCAGGAGAAGCTCCGGTTTTCAGGCTGGGTATTCAGGCGCAGGGACCACGGCGGGCTCATATTCATAGACCTGAGAGACAGAAGCGGCATACTGCAGGTGGTCTTCAACCCGGAGGTTTCCGCCGGGGCGCACAGTCTTGCCCACGACCTAAGGGCCGAATATGTGGTTGAGGTCTCGGGCAGGCTGGGCAGGCGCCCGGAGGGTACCGAAAACCCGGGGCTGCCTACAGGCGCGGTGGAGCTTTATGCCGAAAGCCTTTCCATTCTGAATGAGTCCGCGCCGCTTCCCTTCAGCCTTGAGGACCCCGACACTTCGGAGGCCCTTAAACTGCGCTACAGGTACCTGGACCTGAGGAGCCCGCAGATGCAGAAGAACCTGCTGCTCAGGCACAGGGCGGTGAAAGCCATCCGGGACTATCTCGACTCCGAGGGTTTTGTGGAGATAGAGACACCCATGCTCACAAAAAGCACCCCTGAGGGGGCGAGGGACTACCTGGTGCCAAGCAGGGTGAACCCCGGCTTCTTTTACGCACTGCCGCAGTCTCCCCAGCTTTTCAAGCAGATACTGATGGTCTCCGGATACGAGAGATATTTCCAGGTGGCCCGCTGTTTCAGGGACGAGGACCTGAGAGCGGACAGGCAGCCCGAGTTCACGCAGGTGGACATCGAGACCTCGTTCCTGGACGCCGAGGACATAATCGGCATCACGGAGAGGATGCTTGCCCGGGCCTTCATGGAGACCATCGGCGTCCAGCTTCCCCTTCCCTTTCCAAGGCTTTCTTATGAGGAGGCCATGGAGAGGTTCGGCTCGGACAAGCCGGACACGCGTTTCGGCCTGGAGCTTGCGGACATGGCAGGGCCCGCAAGGAAAAGCTCCTTCAAGGTTTTCCTGGACGCTCTTGAAAAAGGCGGCAGGGTGATGGGGCTCAGAGGCATTGGGATGGCCGGCCTGTCCAGAAAAGAGGTGGACGACCTCACCAATTCCGTCAGGGAAATGGGCGCAAAAGGCCTGGCCTGGATAAAGATAAAAAATGGATTCGATTCCCCCATAGCGAAGTTTTTCCCGAAGGAGGCCATGGAGGAGATGGCGGCAAGCCTTCAGGCGCAGGAAGGCGACATGATGCTCTTCGTCGCGGACACCCAGAAAGTGGTACAAAACACGCTTGGAAGGCTTAGGCTGGAGCTTGGCAAGAGGCTTGGCCTTATAAAGGATGGCTGGCGGCCGTTGTGGGTGGCGAAATTCCCCCTCCTGGAGTGGGACGACGAGGAAAACCGGTTCGTTGCGGTGCACCACCCTTTCACCTCGCCCTCCGATGAGGACGTGGAGCGGATCCTCACTGG
>JAKAJM010000048.1 GCA_021813765.1 Nitrospirota bacterium | reverse complement strand
CGGACAAGGTGGCGGACCAGATCTCTGATGCGATACTTGACGCGATCATAGCGAAGGACCCGTTCTCAAGGGTAGCCTGCGAGACCCTTGTGACCACGGGGCTTGCCTTCGTGGCCGGAGAGATAACCACCTCGACATATGCGGATATCCCTTCGATCGTCAGGGAAACCATAAAGGAGATAGGGTACACGCGGGCAAAATACGGTTTCGACTACGAGACCTGCGCCGTGGTCACATCGATCCACGAGCAGTCGGGGGACATAGCCATGGGTGTGGACACGGGGGGTGCGGGTGACCAGGGGCTCATGTTCGGCTATGCCTGCAACGAGACCCCGGACCTCATGCCGCTTCCCATCTCCCTGGCCCACAAGCTGGCCATGAAGCTCACCGAAGTAAGAAAGTCCGATGTGCTTGCCTATCTGAGGCCCGACGGCAAGACGCAGGTGACCGTTGAGTACAGGGACGGAAAGCCGCTCAGGATAGACACTATCGTCATCTCCACCCAGCACAGCCCCGATGTCCATCTGAAGGACCTCAAAGAAGACCTTATCGACAAGGTCATAAAACCTGTCATACCGCAGGGACTGGTGGACGAGGAGCATATAAAGTATTACATAAACCCAACCGGCAGGTTCGTGACCGGCGGCCCGATGGGCGACACCGGGCTGACGGGAAGAAAGATAATAGTGGACAGCTACGGTGGCGTCGGCAGCCACGGCGGCGGCGCTTTTTCCGGCAAGGACCCCACAAAGGTCGACCGCTCCGGGGCTTATATGGCCAGATACATAGCAAAAAACATAGTGGCCGCCGGGATCGCGGACAAGATGGAGGTGCAGATCGCATATGCCATCGGCGTGCCGGAGCCGGTATCGCTGCTTCTGGACTCGTTTGGCACCACGAAGGTAGACCCGCAGAAAACGGCCGCAGCGGTGAGAAAGCTGTTCCCGCTCACCCCTAAGGGAATAATAGACTCGCTCAACTTAAGGAGGCCGATATACAAAAAGACGGCTGCATACGGCCATTTCGGCAGAAGCGACGCCGATTTCACATGGGAGAAAACCGACAAGGCCGAGGCGCTAAGGAAGGAGGTCGGGCTTTAAGAATGAAATACGATATAAAAGATATCAAGCTGGCTGAAAAGGGGCGTTTGAGGATAGAGTGGGCCGCAAAGGACATGCCGGTGCTCAGGGGCATCAAGGAAAGGTTCAGGAAGGAAAAACCCCTGAAGGGGATACGCCTGGCCGCCTGTCTGCACGTTACCACTGAGACGGCAAACCTTATGGACACGCTTGCCGCAGGCGGCGCCCAGGTGCACCTGTGCGCCTCAAACCCGCTTAGTACGCAGGACGATGTTGCGGCCTCCCTGGTGAAGCACTTCAAGATACCAACATTTGCCATAAAGGGCGAGGACAACAAGACCTATTACAAGCACATGGGGCAGTGCCTTTCCGTCATGCCCAACATAACGATGGATGACGGGGCGGACCTGGTGAGCACCGTCCACAAGGAAAAAAAGGACCTTATTAAAAACATGCTGGGCGGCACGGAGGAGACGACGACCGGCGTCATAAGGCTTAAGGCGATGGCAGCCGACGGGGTCCTGAAATATCCCATTATCGCGGTAAACGACGCTTACACAAAATACCTCTTCGACAACCGTTATGGCACCGGGCAGTCCACACTGGACGGGGTGCTCAGGGCCACAAACCGGCTGCTGGCGGGCTCTGTACTGGTAGTCTGCGGTTATGGATGGTGTGGCAAAGGGGTCGCTATGAGGGCAAAAGGCATGGGGGCCAGGGTGGTAGTGACAGAGATCGACCCTTTAAAGGCGCTGGAGGCGGTGCTGGACGGCTTCTCCGTTATGCCTTTGGAAAATGCGGCGCCGGATGCCGACATCTTCATAACCGTGACGGGAGACATAAACGTCATCTCGGAGAAGGCGTTCAGGAAGATGAAAGACGGCGCCATAATCGCTAACTCCGGCCATTTCAACGTGGAGATAGACATACCGGCGCTGAAAAAGCTCTCCAAGGCCACCCGTCAGATAAGGGATTTCGTGGAGGAGCACACCCTCAGGAACGGAAACCGGGTTTATCTGCTTGGCGACGGAAGGCTCATAAACCTTGCCGCGGCCGAAGGGCACCCCTCCCAGGTGATGGACATGAGCTTTGCCAACCAGGCGCTGTCGGCAGAGTACATGGCAAAAAACCACAAAAAGCTCAGCAAGACCGTCTATCCGGTCCCCTGTGAGATAGACCAGGAGATAGCCCGCCTGAAACTGGCAGGGATGGGCATTAAGATAGACAAACTGACCGCCGAGCAGAAAAAATACCTTCAGAGCTGGGAGATGGGCACGTAGTCAGACCTCTGCTCGAAAAATAAAAAACAAAAAGAAAAGGCCCGGGTCTTTCAGCCCGGGCTTTTTCTTTTGTTTGCCTTGAAAGGGCGACGGAGGCGGAATTAAAATAAAATGATGGCCAGGGCAAAAACAAAAAAAGATCTAAAATCCCTAGACAAACCCGCTCTGGAAGAGTTTTTAATGAGAAATGAGGGGATCCCTTCCTTCCGTGCCGGCCAGCTCCTGCACTGGATGTATAAAAAAAACGTAGCCAGCATTGAAGAGATAACGGAATTTTCAAAAAACCTGCGGGAAAGCCTCTCTCAAAAGGCGTTCATAAGCACACTGAAAGTAAAAGAAACACTTTCTTCCACTGACGGTACGCAAAAATACCTGTTTGAGCTGGAGGATGGAAATTTCGTCGAAAGCGTCCTTATCCCGTCCGATGAGGACCAGGAGGCGGACGAAAAGGCCCAAACAAAGACTTCGCGGCTCACCCTCTGCATTTCAAGCCAGGTGGGCTGCACTGTGGGCTGCAGGTTCTGTCTCACGGGCAGGCTTGGCTTCATAAGGGATCTCGAAGCCTGGGAGATCGTGGAGCAGGTCCTTTCTGTCCAGAGGCTAATTGCGCCCCGTCAGATAACGAACATCGTTTTCATGGGGATGGGGGAGCCGCTTAACAACCTTGAAAACGTTGCCGTGGCGCTGGAGCGTCTTACGGAATTTGCGCATTTTTCAAAACGGAGGATCACCCTTTCCACGGCGGGCATTGTGCCGAGCATAATGGAGCTGCCCGGAAAGGCCCCGATGGTGAACCTTGCCGTGTCCCTGAACGCTGCAACGGATGAGACCAGAAGTCTCATCATGCCCATAAACAGAAGATACGGGATTTCCTCCCTCATGCAGGCGCTAAGGCAGTTCCCGCTTGCCAGGCGGGGAAGGATAACCTTCGAATATGTGCTGCTTGGCGGCATAAACGATAGCGTGGCGGACGCCCGCAGGCTTGTAAAGCTGCTGCACGGCATACCTTCCAAGGTAAACCTGATCCCCTTTAACCGTCATGAAGGGACGGACTTCCGGACGCCGCCTGTCCAAAGCGTGCTGGCCTTTCAGAAGACCCTTACGGATTCCGGCTGCACGGCCATCATCAGGAAAAGCAAGGG
This sequence comes from Nitrospirota bacterium, assembly GCA_021813765.1. Classification (GTDB taxonomy): domain Bacteria; phylum Nitrospirota; class Thermodesulfovibrionia; order Thermodesulfovibrionales; family JdFR-88; genus JAKAEG01. Next base: position 17,679 of record JAKAJM010000048.1, on the reverse strand, counting down.
AGCGGATATCCTTGCTGCCTGCGGCCAGCTGAAAGCGAAGTACGAGCCTAAAAAATAAAGGGCTCTTCTAAGAATTCCTGTGGGCGGATTGCCGGGATCTCCAGCGAGTATAGTTGGCATCTGCCCGGTCCTTGAGGGAGGGAGCAAAGCGGACGAATACTAAAGGAACGCATCTTGACGACAATTCGCCGCTTCGCCCTGAAGACACCTTAAAAGGGACCGCCTGCATACGCCCGGAACCGCTTGACCGAAGGACCGGCCTTATCAGACGCTCTTAAGCACGCAGACTGCGAAGGCCGCGATGCCCTCGCCCCTTCCTATAAAACCCATGCCCTCGTTGGTCTTGGCCTTCACGCTCACCGCCTCCGTCCCAAGCACACCGGAAAGCACCTTGCGCATGGCCTCGACATGCGGGGCCAGGCGGGGGGCCTGGGCTATGATGGTCGAGTCCGCCTGGGCGACGGCGTAGCCCTTCTCCCTTGCCAGGCGCACGGTATGCTCCAGGAGCACAAGGCTTGATATATCTTTGTACCTGGGGTCGGTGTCCGGGAAGTGCGTCCCTATGTCGCCTGCGCAAAGAGCGCCAAGGATGGCGTCTATAAGGGCGTGGATAAGCGCATCAGCGTCCGAGTGACCTGCCAGGCCCTTCTCATGCGGTATACGGACACCCCCCAATATAAAATCTCTGTCCCCGGCAAACCTGTGGCTGTCATAGCCAAATCCGGTCCTAATAAGCATCGGTCTTTTTGATTTAAAACGCCCCTCCCCTGTGCTTGAAAATCGCCCCGGCGATCAAACCGTCCTCCGGAGTGGTTATCTTTATGTTCTCCGGAAGCCCCGGCACCACGCGGACCCTGCCCCCGGCGGCCTCCACCAGAGCGGAATCGTCCGTCCAGTAATGGCCGCGGGCCATGGCTTCCCCGTAAGCCCGCAAAAGTACCTCATAGAGAAATATCTGAGGGGTCTGCACGGCAACAAGCCCGCTTCTGTCAAGCGTCCCTTTTATGGCTTCGCCTTCCCCACGCTGTTTTATCGTGTCTTTTGGCATCAGGCCCGGCACTACCCCGTCCCACCCCGGCTCGAAGAGGGCCGCTATGAGGCCGCTTATGAACTGCTCGGTGGCAAACGGGCGCACCGCATCGTGGATAGCTACAGCGCTTGTGCCGGGGGGCACAAGGCCCAGTGCGCTCCAGACGGAGTCCTGCCTCTCCTTGCCGCCCAGGGCCAGACGGCGGACTTTCCTGATGCCCCCTTCCTCTAGAAGCGCTTCAAGCGGACCAAAATCCTCTTCCCGCACCGCGGGGATCACCTCTTTTATTCCCGCAACCCTGTCCAGGACCTCAAGCGTCCTTATTATGACCGGCCTGCCGCCCAGCTCAAAAAAAGTCTTTTTCTTTTTCCCCTTTTTGGCATCCTGCTCCATGCCTGAAGAAAATCTTTTCCCAAGGCCCGCGGCGGGCACTATCGCAACGACTTCCATCTGCAGGTTCTGTCTTACCCCCTCGCTTGCTATCTGGCGGCCCTCAGCTCTTCCTTCTCGTAGTCTTCCCTGGTCTTGGAAAAGATCATCCTTCCGGCGGTCGTCTGAAGCACGCTCGTCACGGTCACATCCACATGTTTTCCTATCAGTTTCCTGCCGTTGTCCACGACCACCATGGTCCCGTCGTCCAGGTATGCAACTCCCTGGTTGGCCTCCTTGCCTTCCTTTATTATAAAGACCTTCATGAGCTCGCCCGGCAGCACAACGGGTTTCAGCACGTTTGCAAGCTCGTTTATGTTCAAAACGGAGACGCCCTGAAGCTCGGCCACCTTGTTCAGGTTGAAATCGTTGGTGACCACCTTTGCCCCCAGCATTTTACCCAGAGCGACCAGCTTGGAGTCCACCTCCTTTATCTTGGGAAACTCCTCTTCCACTATCCTGATCTCCAGGTTCGTCATTTTCTGCATCCGGTGGAGAACCTCAAGCCCGCGCCTGCCCCTCCCGCGTTTGATGGGGTCCGGCGAATCGGCTATGTGCTGCAGCTCCTGCAATATGAACTGAGGGAGTATGAAGCTGCCCTCCAGGAAACCCGATTCGCAGATATCGGCTATCCGGCCGTCGATTATGACGCTGGTGTCCAGTATCTTCAGGTTCTGCTCCTCGGCCTCCCCCCTGAAAATCCTGAAGAGCCCCGGGACGGTAAGGTTTTGCCCTTTTTTAAGCCCTATCACCATGCCCCCCCATCCAAGCAGCCCAGCCAGGGCAAAATCAAATACATGCTTGGTCCCTGCGGGGATTATCCCCGAGAGCGGCTCCAGGAGGAGTTCCGCAAACAGAATGCCTGCGGCAAGACCTATGAACCCGCCGATAATGGTGCCAAGTGAAATCTTCTTCAGGGAAGACTCCACCAGCAGCGCGCCAAGGCCAAGCACGATGCCGCCAGCCAGGCCCGCAAAAGGATATCCGTAATTTTGTCCCAGGAAAAATCCAGCTGCGGAAAATACTATCACTATCGCACTTCTGAAAAATGCCAGCATTTTTCCACCTCTTTCCGGGTCTTTCTATTGCTCTGCGGCCCGCTATGAAGATAAGCCGGATAAAAAATTCGCCTAATCCTGTTTTAAAAGGACGTAAGACCTTTTCCCTGCGCGGTTGACCAGCAGGAGGACCGTGCGCAACCCGGCCGCTCTCCTTATCATGGAGTTGAAATCCGTAAGCGACCGGACGGGCCTGCGCTCCACCTCTTCGATTACATCGCCCCTCCTAAGGCCTCCTTCTCCGGCAGGGCTGTCTTCATCGACATCGGAGACGACCACACCCCTTTCGCCGGAGGCCAGGCCTAACTGCCTGATGATGTCCCTGGTAAGGTCCATCACCCCCAGGCCGGAAAATGCGCTCCTGTGCATCTGCACGCGCGGCGTCATAACTTCGTTTTGGGCGAGGTCGGCCGGATACTGCCCAAGCTCCACATGGAGATGGAGTTCCTGCCTGCCCCTTAGCACGTCGACCTGCGCATCCCGGCCCGGGCCGGTCTCCGCAACCATGTTCTTAAGAGCTGCCGGGCTTTCGACCGCCTTGCCCCCGAACCCGACTATGGTGTCTCCCCTCCTGATGCCCGCCTTTGCCGCCGGACTGCCCGGAGCCACATCGCTGATAAGCGCTCCATCGGCGGTTCCCAGCCCGAACTTCTCCGCAAGCCCCGGCGTGAGATCCTGCATGGTCACGCCCATCCAGCCCCTGATAACCTTGCCGTTGGTCTTAAGCTGCTCCATTATCTCGCGCGCCATGTTGCTTGGCACTGCGAACCCTATCCCCTGGAAACCGCCGCTCTTGGAAAATATCGCGGTGTTGATGCCTATGACCTGGCCGTTCACATTCACCAGCGGCCCCCCTGAATTGCCGGGGTTTATGGCCGCATCGGTCTGTATGAAGTCCTCGTAGTCCGCTATGCCCACGTTCGCCCGGCCCACGGCGCTTATTATCCCCATCGTGATGGTATGGCTCAGGCTGAAGGGGTTACCTATCGCCAGCACGAACTGCCCGGCCTTTATGGCATCCGAGTCCCCCCAGGTTATTTGTGGAAGTCCCGTTGCGTTTATCTTCAGAAGGGCGATGTCAGACTTCGGGTCCGTGCCTATGACCTTCCCCTCGAATGTCCTTTTGTCCAGCAGGGTGACAGTTATATCGTCGGAATCCTCTATGACGTGGTTATTGGTTATTATATAGCCGTCCGGCGAGACAATCACGCCGGACCCAAGGCTCTTTTCGCTCCACATCCTTGGCTGTTCCGAAAAGGGGCCCTTGCCCTCAAAACCGTCCCCGCCTTCCCTGGGCACCAGCCGCTGGCTTGAGATATTTACCACCGAAGGAGATACGGCCTTGACGATCCCTGAGAAGTCCCTTACCCCGGCGAACGGGACAACCACCGGACGGGACCCGGACTGCCTGTATGGCAGTCCAACAATGTTTCCAAAACGGTAAAAGACAAACCAGCCCGAAAGGCACCCAAGCAGCAAAAGGCCCGCGGCCCATATAGTCCTCTTCACTATATTATTATAATCTCAAGAGTGAAGGGTAAGCAATTTTTGTTCATTTGCGGCCCTTCGTCAATAATACGGGACAGTTTTTCCAAAAACTGCCCCCGCCTTGTGATGCTGCGCTTTGACAGACCTTTTCCGCGCATTTTATAATTTTGATTGATGAAAACGATCTGGATTGTCTTGCTGGTAGTGCTGATCCCTCTTCTGGCCGGTACGGCGGTAGGCGGATACCTGGGACTGGTCAAGGACACTCCCTCTATAAGAGAGCTTAAAAAGGGCCATGGCCACGGCACACGGATATATGCCGACGACGACTCTTTTGTGGCAGAGATCAGCACGCAAAAAAGCATCCGGGTGCCATTCCGGGAGATACCCAAAAATCTGAGAGACGCGGTAGTGGCGGTGGAGGACGCCCGGTTTTACAAGCACCCTGCGCTGGACTACATTGGGATAATCAGGGCGGCGCTGACAGACCTATACTACCATCGCATAGTGCAGGGAGGCAGCACCATAACCCAGCAGCTTGCCAAGATAACCTTCCTGAGCCCGAAGCGCACGTTCAAAAGGAAGATTCGGGAGGCGGTGCTGGCCATAAAGATAGAGAAAAGCCTGACAAAAAACGAGATACTGGAGCTTTATCTGAACCGGGTATATTTCGGGCACGGCGCCTACGGCGTTCAGGAGGCCGCCAAACTGTACTTTGGAAAGCCCGTCACGCGGCTTACCCTGGCCGAGGCCGCGCTGCTTGCAGGCCTCATAAAAGGACCGGGGGAATTTTCACCCTTTGCCCATCCGCAAAAGGCCAAGGAACGCCAGGGTTTCGTGCTCCAGAGGATGCATGACGAAGGATACATTACCAAAACCCAGATGCTGCATGCCTTCGGGACGCCAATAAGGCTTAGCCCGGTCAGGCCGGCTTTCGAGGCCAACGCATACTTTGTGGATTACGTAAAGAAATATCTACTGGCAAAATACGGCGCCAAGATGGTCTACTCCGGGGGCCTAAAGGTATACACCACCTTAAGGAAAGACTACCAGGCGGCGGCCGAGGAAGCCCTGAGGGACGGCCTGAGGGCGGTCGACAAAAGGAGGGGCTGGCGGGGGCCGATAAGGCATATAAGCGACCTTGGCGCACTCCGGGCGTCGGACGCCACGTCCTCCGTGCTGCCTGCCCGCAGGGAGATAACGGAAGGCACGGTCTTGAAGGTCGCGCCGTCCCGGGCCATCATAGACGTGGCCGGGCGCACCGGCGTGCTCCAGAAAAAGGATGCCATGTGGGCCCAGACGGTCCTGCTGCCGGACGGCAGGACAAAGACCATCAGGGATTTCAACCTCACGAAGATACTGCGCCCCGGAGACGTGATCGAGGTCAGGATAAAGTCCGCCGCCATGCACGGCCTTTTCAGCCTGTCGCTGGAGCAGGAGCCGCAGGTCCAGGGGGCGCTGGTGGCCATGGACCCCAAGACGGGGTTCGTCCGGGCGCTAGTTGGCGGATATGATTACCTGCAAAGCGAGTACGACCGCGCCCTCTACTCCAAGAGGCAGGCGGGTTCGTCGTTCAAGCCGATAATCTACGGCGCGGCGCTCAATGAAGGCATACCGCCTTCCTACGTGATAGATGACGCGCCGGTGACGTACCAGTGGAACGGAGGGGAATGGAGCCCCAAGAACTACGAGCGGACCTATGGCGGGCCTACCTCCCTGAGGGACGCGCTTGCCCATTCGATAAACGTGGTCACTGTAAAACTGCTGGACAAAATAGGGGTCGACAAGGCCATAGACTTTGCCCACCTCATGGGCATCGACGAGCCCATGCCGCATGACCTCACACTGGCGCTTGGCTCTCTGAGCATAACCCCGATAGACCTGCTTGCAGCCTATGCCCCTTACGACAACGGAGGCACAAGGGTCCGTCCGATAATAATAAAATACATAACCGATTCCAGGGGCAGGATACTGGAGTCCAACCAGCCTTCAACACAAAAGGTGATCACTCCGCAGGTCGCCTTCCTCATGACCTCAATGCTTCAGGACGTCGTCAGGGACGGGACGGGATGGCGGGCAAGGGTCCTGGGGCAGGACGTTGCGGGCAAGACCGGCACGACCAGCGATTATCGTGACGCCTGGTTCGTGGGGTTTTCGCCTGACCTCATGGCCGCCACCTGGGTGGGCTTTGACAACATGCAGAGCCTGGGCTATGGGGAGACCGGCGCCAAGGCCGCAAGCCCCATATGGGTGCAGTTCATGCAGTACGCTATGGGCAAATCCCCGGATGAGAGTTTTGGGCCTCCCCCGGAGGGCGTCTCCGCATATACCGTGGACTCCGTGACAGGCGCCATTATTGACAACTCTCCGGCGCCTGTCACAAACCCGGAGTACTACAAGGAATACTTCCTTACGGGTACGGAGCCGCAGCCCGGGACGCGCCTTCAGCCCCTGCAGCCCCGGTATAACGGAGGCCAGGCCCGGAGCGTGTCCGGAGTCACCAATTAAACGGGCCGGACAGGCTAAAATAGGCCTGCGTACGGTCAGGCTTTTAAAAAAAAATTCAAAAAGGAGGGGATGCGGCATGGTCCCAGAAAGGCTTTCCTCCAGGGAGAGCATAGCGGCCGTCATCATTACGCTTGCCGTGGCTCTCGCTTTCCCCGTAAAGGCACTCCCAGCCCCTGTCGTTCATGAAAAGACCTCTTCCGTTTATGAGGCGGCGCTCTCCGCCTATTCCCTGGGCGATTACGGCAAGGCCGCAAGGCTGCTGAAAAAAAAGGTGAGGGAGAATCCAGATGCAAAAAGCTATTACCTGCTTGGCTATGCAAGCTACAAGCTTGGCGACCGGATAGCCGCAAAAAGATATTTCGGCGAGGCCTATCTGATTGACCCCAGGCTTGATCCAAGGACCATCCTCCTTCAGGCAAGGAAGGAAAAGGAAAAAAAGAAAAAGACCGAAAGGGGTTTTGGCACAAAAAAATGACTTCTTCCCACATATTCAGGCAATACGATATACGCGGCGTCTGGGGCGAGGACCTGACCGGGGAGATTGTCTACGCCATAGGCAGGGCGATGGCCTTCCGGCTTTATGAAAGATTTGATGGGAAAAAGGGCCTTAAGGTAACGGTGGCTCGCGATGTAAGGCTTAGCTCGCCAGCCATGCTTTCCGCCATTTCCCAGGCGTTCATGGAAAGCGGAATAGATGTCATAGACCTGGGGGCCTGTCCCACGCCCGTTCAATACTTCTCTCTTTTCAGGATGCCCGTGGACGGCGGCGCAATGATAACAGCAAGCCATAACCCCGCCCAGTTCAACGGCCTTAAGCTCTCGATAGGCACCGAGACGATCTACGGAAGTGAGATACAGAGGATCAGAGAGTATATCGCCCAAGAAAAGGCGGTAAACGGCAGCGGCGCCCTCGTGAAGCACAACATTCTGCCTGAGTACATGCAGTACATGAAGGACCAGTTCGGCCCCCTGGACGGCGTGAAGGCGGTCCTTGACTGCGGAAACGGCGCCGCCAGCCTGGTTGCCCCGGAGCTTTTCATGAGCATGGGGATTGAAACCATCCCTCTTTACTGCACCCCTGACGGCACTTTTCCCAACCACCACCCTGACCCCGTGTTGCCTGAAAACATAAAAGACCTTATAAGCACGGTGCTAAAGGAAAAGGCTGATGTGGGGATAGGCTATGACGGGGACGGAGACCGGATAGGGGTAGTTGACGGAGACGGCGAGATCATCTGGGGGGACAGGCTGCTTTCGCTCTTTGCCAGGCAGGTCCTCCGTGAGCATCCGAAAGCAGCGGTGATCGGAGAGGTCAAATGCTCGCAGAGCCTCTATGACGATATAGAGGCCAGGGGCGGCGTACCCATGATGTGGAAGACCGGACATTCCCTGATAAAAAGCAAGATGAAGGAGACCGGCGCCCTTCTGGCCGGGGAGATGAGCGGGCATATATTCTTCAAAGACAGGTATTTCGGGTATGACGATGCGGTCTACGCAAGCCTGCGCCTTGTGGAAGCGCTCAGGAGAAACGGCCCTCCTTATTCTGTAAAACGCCTCCTGAACGGCCTTCCAAGGACGTCCGTCACACCGGAGATCCGGGTGGACTGCCCGGACGACAGAAAGTTCGCCGTCGTTGAACAGATAAAGGAGGAACTGGGCAGGGAGCACCCCATAATCGACATCGACGGGGTCAGGGTACGGTACGACAGAGGATGGGGGCTGGTGAGGGCATCAAATACGCAACCCGCGCTTGTTCTGCGCTTCGAGGCCCTGGATGACGATTTCCTTGAAAAGATGCGGCAGGACGTAGAAGGGAAGCTTAAAAGGCTACTTTGACTTCTTTTCCCTGTGCTTTGCCGACAGGTAAACCACACAATCCTCGCATATGCGTCCGGTAGTGCGGTTGCAGATCATGCGATTAAGCTCCCAGCAGGGTTTTGTCCTGTCTATGAAGGCCGAGCAGCTGCTCCTGCGCTCCTCGGAGCAGTTCGTTATCTCCCAGCAAGGCGCGTACTGCAGCAGGCGCTTTATCCCTTCGATGCTTATCTTTTTGTGGTGGATGAGGTCTCGGATGCACATGAGCCATTTAATGTCGTTTTCCGAGTAATAGCGGTTCTTGTTGCGCCTGGATGGTTTCAGGAGGCCGTGTTTCTCATAAAGCCTGAGGGTCTGGTCGGTGGTCCCGACCAATTCTGAGACAACCCCGATAGGGTAAAGGGGCATGTCCTGTTTCTGCTTGCCCTCTATCAATTCGCTTTCCCCGGCCTTTTTTTAATGGAACTGGTTAATAAAAAAAACAAAAAACAAGCAAGTGCCCCTGCAACCCAAATCTATAGTTATTAAAACTTTTTTGGAGCAAAAAAATCAACCGCAGCTGTTTTTTAAAAAAATCCCGCTGGGGCAGGCCAGCTATCCTCTTTGCCCGCCAAAAGACTCCAGTGTCTGCCTGGCTATCTCCCCCACGGATACGTTCGAGACGGTTTTGCCGTCGTAGTAAACGAACCGGGCCCCGTCGTCTGCCAGTGCGGCTATCGAGGAGGCGTAGGTATCGTCCCCGAGGTTCTTCATGACCAGAATGGCGTTTGCCCTTACGGCCGGGTCCCCGCTTCGCAAGGAAAGAAATGCCGCCTCCCTGTAAGGCAAAACAAGCTCCGGACGGGAAAGGGCAAGCCTGGCAAGGGCGTAAAATATGCCCGGGGCGAACATCACCTCTTCCCGGAAAGAGACGAGCACAGGCAGCAGGTGCGAAAATGCGGAGGGATCGCACTTTATTATTTCCCCTATCATCTCCGGCGCGCTCCATGGGTTGCCGCCGGACTCATCACGCATCATTACGAAAAGCCTGTCTATCGCGTCCAGGCCCGCCGCCTGCCCCATATCCGCCGAGAGGAGCCCCACAGCCTCTATGGCCCTCCAGCAGACAAGCTCTCCCTTGTCATAGGTAAGCGATATAAGTTGTCTCAATATGCCCTTGTGCTTCCTGCCCAGCTCAACCACACCGGAGTAATCCCCGGCAAGCAGATATTTCTTTATGGCGTCCTTAAGAAGGGATTTTTCCATTTTTCGTCTCACACTTTCCTGTTTTTTGCGGGTTTTTTTGCTGATTTGGGCCCGCCTTTTTAGGCGACAGTTTTTTAATGATACCACAGATAAAATCCGGGCTTGAACTTTACAAAGCGGCGGGTAGTGTCACCGGTTTGATACCCGGCAGGCAACAGCGGTTTTCGCTTCTTTGAGATCCCTCAAAAAAAAATTGACAACGCCCCCATGTGTGCTAACTTTAGAAAAGGCAGAAAAAAAAACCGCTTGGCACGGGCCTTAAATACCGATATGACCTGGCATACTGTCTAATAAATAATTGATGTAAGTCTGTCATACCGGCGAAAGCCGCTCCCGGACCAGTGGCTTAAGATGTTTGAAAGGCAACGCCGCTGCCCGTTTTCACTTGTATTAGGGATAAAATCGGGCGGCTTAAAACAGCCGGAATGACTGCAAAAAGCATAAGAAGATTTATTCGAAGAACTTTTGAGGCAACCAAGGACGATCAAGGAGGAGGAATAAAAAAAATGCCGGCAACAACAGCCAAAGACATCATGCATCCCAGGTTAAGCCTGCAGCAGAAGGAGCCGGGCAAGTCGTTGATAAACAAGCTGCTTAGCCCATATCCGGGCCTTCCGGTGGTAAATGACGATGACGAGGTGGTGGGCATAGTCACCGAATACGATGTGTTCGACGCCCTGATGAACGCCCGCACCATCCACGAGTTTAGCGCCGAGAGCATCATGGGGTGCGGCCACATGGAGCACGAAGGCGTGTGCAACGAGCCCGTCTGCGTATCCCAGAGCACGCCGATAGACAAGGTGCTCGAGATCATGTATAAACAGAAAATGTCCGTCCTCCCCGTTGTGGAGAGCGACCGGAGCAAAAAGCTGGTTGGGATAATCGCAAGGAAAAACATAATAAGCGCCCTTGCAGAGAGGAACTTCTGGCCGGAGCACGAGTTCCAGAAACGCGCCTGAGGCGGCCCGAAACTTTTTCCTGTACCGAAGAAGGTTTTTGCGGGCTGTTCTTTCCAGCGCCACCGTACAGACTTTAAGACAGGAGCAAATTTCTATGGCAAACCGCGTCTCATTCAAAGGCAAACCCCTCTCCCTCTATGGGCAGATCCCTGTCCCGGGCGGCAAGGCCCCGGATTTCACCGCCCTGGACAAAGACCTTAACGAGGTCCCGTTCGGCCGGTTCCAGGGAAAAGTGAAGGTCATAAGTTCCGTCTTGTCGCTGGATACTTCCGTTTGCCACAGGCAGCTTGTGAGGTTCAACAGGGAAGCGGCAAAACTTGGGCAGGAGGTTGCCGTGCTGAACATAAGCATGGACCTGCCCTTTGCCCTGGCGCGCTTTATTGAAGAGGAGCAGATCAGGGACACGACGGTGCTTTCAGACCACCGGGACGCCTCCTTCGGAAAGGCATACGGGCTTTTGATTGAGCAGATGCGCCTCCTTGCCCGGGCGGTGATGGTCATAGACAGGGATGACTCCATAAGATATGTCCAGGTGGTGCCGGAGCAGACCGATGAGCCGGATTACGGGCAGGCCGTCATGGAAGTGGAAAAACTGCTTGTGAAGGTACCATGAATACAGAAAAAACCAGAAAGGGGTAATGTTTATGCCGGTAAAGACAGTAGCGTATCAGGCAAGGGATTTTGCGGAGCTCCTGGGTATGGAAGGTTTCAGCGACAGGCTTCTGAACAACCATTTCAAGCTCTACCAGGGATACGTTAGCAATACGAACAAGCTCCAGGACCAGATATCCGAGCTGCCGCAGGACGGGACTGACCCCAGGTTTGCAGAGCTCAACAGGCGGCTGGGTTTCGAGTTCAACGGCATGCGCCTGCACGAATTTTATTTCGATTCGCTTGGCGGCGACGGTAAGATCGACAAAAACGGGGCCCTGGCGAAAAAGATGTCCGAAGACTTCGGGAGTTTTGACAACTGGGAGAAGTCCTTCAAGGCCGTGGGCATGATGAGGGGCGTGGGCTGGGCAACCCTCTACGCCGACCCAAACTCAGGCAGGCTGTTGAACCTCTGGATAAACGAGCACCATGTGTCCCACCCTGCAGGCTGCAAGCTCCTGATGGCCATGGACGTCTGGGAGCATGCCTTCATGCTCGATTACGAACTTAACCGGAAGGACTACATCACGGCGTTTTTCCGGAACATCAACTGGCAGAGCGTCGAGCAAAGGCTCACGGGGGCGATGAAGGCATGGAAATGAAAACGGCTGGAAAACAAAAACCTATGGAGATGTCCGAGGATTTCCTAGACACCATAAGGCAGTGGCAGAAACTAGAGGATGACACCATCAGGAACTCGGAGGGCCTCATCGCAAAAAGCAAAAACCCCATCGTCCGGATGATCATGGAGATGATAAAGTTCGACTCCCAGAAACACAAGGTCATGCAGCAGCTCCTCATAGACGGGCTGACAAGGGAACCCCTGCACCTGAGTCCGGATGAGCTGGCACCGTTGGCCGAGGAGATGAGCAGGCACATCGAGGCGGAGAGCAAGTCCGTGCAGCTGGCCTCGAAGGCGCTTGAGCAAAGCGAGCTCTTCGTTACCCGCTACATCCTGACCCTGCTTCTGGCCGACGAGGCAAAGCACCACAGGCTCCTTGGCGACCTGAATGAGGTAATGCTTAAAAGGGCGACCATATTCGTCACTTAAGAAAACATTGCATGAAGACAAAACCATGGAAAGGGAGGCTTTGGCCTCCCTTTCCTATTTGAGTTTGCCTCTTGATTGATTTGAAGGAAAGGGGAAGTGGACGGTAAGGGATTCGAACCCTCGACCCCCACGTTGCGAACGTGGTGCTCTCCCAGCTGAGCTAACCGCCCTTTCAAAAAAAACTGAAACCACGCCCGGAATATTTCAGCTCTATCCGGGCGACATGTAATTTTAACATATTTGAGGTTTCAAGGCGCTGCCGCCGGAGGGATTTTATTTTTGTTTCTGCTTTTTTATTCAGCCTGTTTTAAGGGGTCGAAGGCCGCAACCCCTTTAAATTAAGCTGAAGAGCCTTACCTCCCTCCCATTCGTTCATCACGGGAGTAAAGACCGCATCGACTGTAGCGCACTCCTCGATCTGCCTGAGGAAGCCCGCCATGTCGAACCCGATGGCGTCTACCGAAAAGTGGCCCTTTTCCTCTTTGAGTTTCATCTTCAGGTGGCCCTTTCCCACTACCCTGGGGTTAACTACCTGAAGCCTCTTGGCACCCAGGAGTGGTTCCGGGTTCCCGGAGCCGTACGGCTCAAGCCGGGCTATCTCCTTCACAAGGTTGGGGCTGAGCTCCTTCAGACTGACCTCGGCATCTATCTTGAGGGTCGCCCGGAACTCCTTTACCCTTTGCCGGACCAGTCCGGAAAAAGCGCGCCGGAAGTCCTCCACCATGCCCACGCTCATCCTGAGCCCAGCGGCCTGCCTGTGGCCGCCGAAGCCAAGGAGCATGTCCTTAAGCTCGTTCAACCCCTCATAAAGATCGAATTGGGGAATACTCCGGGCAGACCCCTTGGCCATATCTCCCTCCACGGACAATACAGCGCTTGGCCGCAAGTGCTTTTCGGAGAGCCTGGATGCAACTATGCCCAGGACCCCCTTGTGCCAGCCCTCACCGGAGGCCACAATGGCCCCGTCGAACCCTTCCCTCTCGACGGCGGCCCTGGCCTGCACATGCACTTCCTCCTCAAGCCGCTGCCTCTCCTTGTTTATCCTGTCCAGCTCAAGGGCGGCCTCACGGGCCGCCGCTTCCTCGGATAAAAGCAGAAAGCGCACTCCGCAGGAGGCATCATCGATCCTCCCGGGGGCGTTAAGCCTGGGGATAAGCGAAAAACACACGGCGCGCACGCCAACCGGTTTCCCAAAACATCCAGCTATCTCTTTCAGGGCGCGCAGGGCTGCGCGTTCGCTTTTTTCGATAAGCTCAAGACCGGCCCTCGCAATTATCCTGTTTTCTTCCGAAAGGGGGACAAGGTCGGCAAGGGTGCCCAAGGCGGCCAGGTCCAGATAGGCCATGGCCTCTTCGCCAAGGAGGGCATGGGCCAGCTTGAAGGCCACTCCCGTGCCGGAGAGCTCGGTCTGCTCCGGCTGGAGCTTTGGATTTACAATGGCGCCGCAGGCCGGAAGGAGAGGATTTCCATTCTCGTCCCGCACCGGCTCGTGGTGGTCCGTTATTATGACCTCGAGGCCTTTTTTTGCGGCCAGTTCCGCCGTTTCGAAAGCCGTTATCCCGCAGTCCGTCGTGATTATCAACCCGGCTCCGGTTTGGAGGGCCTGCTCCACCCCGGCTGGGTGGAAGCCGTATCCGTGGCCGAAGCGGTTGGGGATGAAATAGCCGGTCTGAACCCCGCGGCGCCGCAGCGCATCCACCATGATGGTGGTGGATGAAATGCCGTCAACGTCATAATCCCCGTGGACAAGCACGCGCCTGCCGGAGGACTTTGCCCTGTTGATTATCTCAACGGCCTCTCTTATCCCTCCAAGCTCAAACGGGTCCGGAAGGCCCTCCAGGCCCGCTCCCAGGAAACTCTGCACCGCCCCGGGGGTCTTTACCTGTCTGTTGATAAGGATGCGCGCAACCACGCTGGATATTCCGGCCGCCCTGGAAAGGTACTCTACATATTCCCTGTTGGCCCGCTGGACTACCCAGAGGCGGTTCATGAGGAGACGTTCCGGCGGTCAGGCCGCCGCGGAGGGGACAACAAAAGCCCGCCCGTGAAGGATTTTTCACTGGCCGGCGGACGGGCAGGCCGGTTCATCGGCCGAAAGCAGGCATCAGCGCCTGCGGTTTTTTATGCTCTTGCCGCCTATCAGTATGACCATCGGGCTGGCCACAAACCAGGAGGAATAAGTCCCCACAATGACCCCAAGCGTAATGGCAAGCGCGAAATCATGTATCACCTGGCCCCCGAAGAACAGCAGCGCAAGGGAGGAAAAGAGCACGGTGAGGGAGGTTATGGCGGTCCTTGAGAGAACCTCGTTTATGCTCTTGTTGACCACCTTCTCCACCGGCTCCTTAAGCATGCTGCGCATATTTTCCCTTATGCGGTCAAAGACGACCACTGTGTCTGTGAGCGAATAGCCCGCGATTATGAGAAGGGCGCTTATCAGTATCAGGTTTATCTCTTTGCCCAGGAGATAAAAGATCCCCAGCACCGCAAAGACGTCATGGAAAGTGGCTATGGCCGCCCCAACGCTGAAACGGAACTGGAAGCGCAGGGTTATGTAGGCCAGGATGCCAAGTGTAGCAAAGATGATGGCGACGATGGCGTCCTTTCTCAGCCTGTTGCCCACCTTGGGGCCCACTTCGGTCGTCATGTCCACGACTGGCGACTCCGAGGCAAAACGGCTCTTAAGCGTGCTGATTATGGTGTTGGATATGCCGCCAAGAGTCTCCTGCTTCCCCTTTACCATCACCACCAGCTCCCTGACCGTCGGCAGTTCCTGGAGCTGCATTCCCTTGAGGCCGGTGCTCTCCAAGGCGCTCCTGGCCTCGCTTATGGGCACCAGTTTCTGGAACTTGACCTGCACCTCCGTGCCGCCGGCAAAATCTATTCCCATATTGCCGTGCCCGCTCCAGATCATTATCAGCGCGAATATGCCAAGCGAAACGAGCGCTCCGGATATGAGGAACATGAACTTCCTTTTCCCCATGAAATCTATTTTGGTGTTTCTTATGAACTCTATCATATGCTCAGTTTCCTCACTTCTTTTCTCAGGTGCAGGAGGTCGAAAATGGTTTTAGTGCCCACCAGGGCGGTAAACAGGTTTATGGCCACACCCAGGGATAGCGTGACCGCGAAACCTTTTATCGGACCGGTGCCGAACTGAAAGAGCACGGCCGAGGTGATGAGCGTGGTCACATGCGAGTCGAAGATGGTCCAGAAGGCCTTGTTGTAGCCGCTCTCGACCGCCGCCTTGGGGGTCTTGCCCGCCTTCAGCTCCTCCCTCATCCGCTCGAACATGAGCACGTTGGAGTCCACAGCCATGCCTATGGCCAGGATCACGCCGGCCATACCGGGGAGGGAAAGCGTGGCGTTAAGCGACGCCATGGCCCCCATGAGAAGCAGAAGGTTCAGGATGACCGCAAAATCGGCTATGAGCCCCGAGACCTTGTAATAGAAGACCATGAACCCAAGCACGACCACCAGGGCCACGATGCCCGCCCTTTCTCCGTCACGCACGGAGTCTCTGCCCAGGGACGGTCCGACAGTCACGTTCTGAAGCATCTTGAGCGGGGCCTTGAGGGCGCCGGCCTTAAGCACGATGGCCAGGTCCTTGGCCTCGTCCATCGAGAAGTTGCCGGATATCTGGGCGTTGCCGCCTGATATCCTCTCCCTTATGACCGGGGCGGAGTAAACGTTATTGTCCAGGATGATCGCAAGCCTTTTCTTTACGTTTGCGGCCGTTATCTGGTCAAAGAGCTTGGCCCCCTCCGGGTTGAACTTGAGCTCGACATAGGGCTCGTTGAACCGGGGGTCTATAGCCACCCTGGCCTCGGTGAGGTATTCACCGGTCAGGAGGGTCTGCTTCTTTAAAAGATAAGGGGACTCGGTGACCGAGCCGGTGTCCGGGTTCGTGACCTTGCCAAAAAGTATCTCGTCGTCCGCCGGGATCTTTCCGGCGAACTGGGAGAGCACCTGGCTTTCCTCTCCCGGTATGATGGTGCCCGGAAGCTGCGCCGCCACGGGGGACTCATCATCCACAATCTTGAACTCAAGCCTCGCGGTCTTTCCTATTATTTGTATGGCGCGCGCCGGGTCTTTTATGCCCGGCAGCTCCACCACCAGTTCGTCCGTTCCCTGCTTCTGGATGGAGGGCTCGGCAACGCCGAACTGATCCACCCTGTTCCTGATGACCTCAAGCGCCTGGTCCACCGCGTTGTTTTTTATGTCCGTTACGGCCTTTTTGCTAAGCCTGTAGGTGACCATGCCCGCGCCCTCGCTCACCGCAAGGTCCGGGTAGCTGTCCTGCACGATCTTCCTTGCATCAAGGGAGCCCGGGGCCACCTGTATGTTCAGCCCCGAAACGGTGACCGTGTCTTTAAGGCCCTTCTGGGTGATGGCCGTCTTTATGGCGTCCGCTATCCTCTGGGTCGAGCTCTGGGCAGCCTTGTCCCCCTCCACCTCGTAAACCAGATGTATTCCGCCCTGGAGGTCAAGCCCGAGGGATATGCCTCTGGAGGGCATGTTGTTCCGCCACCAGGAAGGCATGTAGTTGAAGGCGGGGGTGTTGGGCAGGAAAAAAATCACGCTGGCGGCAACCACCGCAGCTATAAGGATGATCCGCCATACAATCTTTTTTTTCATCGTATGCAAAAACCTCCAGAGGGCGCCTGGAAAACCACGCTAAAGCCGGGACAGTCCGGGCCGCCGTTTCAAAAGAACCTGAAAATTACACAAATTCTAGGTATTTTGACATAAATACATCTGGAGGGGCAAGGGGTTTTTTAATCTGGGTTTCAGGCCATCCGAAGACCGTTTATAAAGAGCTGGAACTCGGCCTCCAGCCTGCGGGCGGCCTCCCGGCAGCCTTTCATCCTGGCCAGGAATATCTCGAAGTACTCGATCACGTGCGAGATGCGGGTGTCTATTACCAGGTTCAGCGTTATAAGCCTGGCCGAGGGGTCCACGTTCAGGTCGGATTCGGTAGCGGCGAAGTTTACCCTGTCGTGTATGTCGCCTTTTATATCGTTTACCTTCCGCACGCGGCTCCTGTGGACGTCCGCCTTGTCAGCGATGATGAGGGCCGCGGCAACGGGGCTGGGGACCACCCCTTCGGACTCGTCATGCACCACGATGGCCGTCATCACCGTGGCGATGTCCCGCAGAGGATAGCCCAGCTCTTCAAGCACCTCTTTTGCAAAAATGGCACCGGTCCTGTGGTGCTCGTGCCTGCCCGCCAGGTTGCCAACGTCATGAAGGAGGCCGGCCAGCGCGGCAAGCTCGGTCTCCTTCTCGTCAAAACCCAGTTTTTTAAGCATGTGGTAAGCGGAGCTGGCCACTATCTTTACGTGCCGGAGGCCGTGCTCTGTATAGCCAAGCTGCCTCAGATACTCGTCTGCAAGCTCTATGTAGATATCGGCTTTCCGGTGTTTAAGAACGTAGTCCACGATG
>JAKAJM010000109.1 GCA_021813765.1 Nitrospirota bacterium | reverse complement strand
TCTTATACCGCCAGCTATCCCGATGTCATCAAAAAGGAGGCCGAGATCGCGCAGCTCAAAAAACAGATGCAGATGGAAAAAAACGGCGCATCCGGGAAAAATGGAAATCCCGTTTACCAGCAGGTAAGAAACGAGCTTGACCAGGTAAGCTCGAAAATAGAAGACACGAGATTGCGCCTGGCAGTGATATCGAAACAGGAGCAGCAGATGAACACGACCGCAGCGGGGATGCCCCAGGAACAGGAGCAATGGGACAAGATCCGGCGGGACAGGTCCGGATATCAGAAGGCATATGACGGCATCCTTCAGGAACTCGAGGCGGCGAAAGTGGAAAAGGACCTGCAGATGGGCGCAAACAGCCAGGTTTTAAAGGTGGTGGACCCCGCCGTGGTGCCGGTAATACCAGACAAACCCGACAGGATAAAGCTGATCGTCCTTGGCCTCGTCCTTGGCCTGTCCTCCGGCGCAGGCGCTGCCATCGGACTGGATTACATCGAAAAGCCGTACAGGAGCGAGGAGCTGGTGGAATCGGAGCTCCGGCTCCCGGTGCTCATCTCCGTTCCCAGGATGACCACGGAGGAAGACCGGAGGGCTACAAGGAAAAAGGACCTCAAGGCCTTCGGAGTTGCCGGGGCGTACATGCTCGTCGTGCTGGCGCTGCTGGCAAGGGAAATAGTTTTCCGCTACATGGGGATAAAGATCTCCATTTTTTAGACACGCGCGCAGACATTCACTTTTTAAACTGGAGGGCCAAAAAATTGAGCAGGATCGAGAAATCTCTGGAAGAGGCCATAAGGGCAAGGCAGGCGGTCCGGAGGGCCGGGGCGCAGGCGGACGAGCCCGCGGATACCGGCGCGGCGGGGCAAAAAAAGTTCCAGCCCGCGGAGGTCCCGCTCGTCAAGTCCGGGACGGTGGACCTGCGCATGGCCTGCATCAGGGAGCCTGATTCCTACATCGCCGAGCAGTACAGAAAACTGCGCGCACGGATAAAGTCCGCGCCGGGTGGCGCGCCCCGCTCCATAATGGTGACCTCCGCCGGCATTGGCGAGGGTAAGACGGTGACGTCCGTGAACCTTGCCGCCGCCATTGCGAACGAGCTAGACAACACGGTGCTCCTCGTTGACACAGACCTCAGAAACCCGATGGTTCACAGGTACCTGGGCCTCCAGCCGCAGGCAGGCCTGAGCGATTATTTGAAAGGCTCAGTTGAGCTGAAGGACGTGCTTATAAAAACGGGCATCGGGCGGCTCATGGTCCTGCCTGCAGGCAACTCGCCTGAAAACCCTTCCGAGCTGCTTTCTTCGATCAGAATGGGGGAGCTTGCGGAGGAGCTCAAGAAACGGTACAGCGACAGGTACATAGTGTACGATTCGTCACCGCTTCTGGCAACGGCCGATGCGGTTTCCCTGGCACGGCATATGGACGGCATCCTGTTTGTGATGAGCGCCGCGCGCACGACGCACAGATCAGCGCAGCGGGCGATGCAGCTCCTGAAGGGCTGCCGGGTGCTGGGCGTTGTCTTTAACAATGTCCAGGAGCAGCTTGCAAGGCACATGTATCCTTATCCATACGAAAGGGCGGGCGCGTAATGTATCTGCCATTCTTCGGACTTGAATGCAAGCCTTTCCAGATCACGCCCGACCCCGGCCTCTTTTTTTTAAGCAGGGAACATAAAAAAACCCTCACCCATTTGACGTACGGCATAACATTCAACCAGGGGTTCATGCTCATCACCGGAGAAGTGGGGATAGGCAAAACAACCATTATAAGAAAGGTGATGAAGGAGCTTGACGGCGATATAAGGATCGCCAAGATCACAAACACGCGTGTCTCTTCGGACCAGCTCTGGGCGCTTATTAATGACGATTTCGGGCTGGATGCCTCCGGCAAGGACAAGACCCGCATGCTGAGGGAGCTTACGGATTTCCTTATAAACGAATATTCCCACGGCAGAAGGTGCATGCTCTTTATAGATGAGGCCCAAAACCTGACCCCTGGCCTGCTGGAGGAGATAAGGCTTCTGTCCAACCTGGAGACTGACAAGTCCAAGCTCCTGCAGATCATCCTCGTCGGGCAGCCAGAACTCAGGGAAACCCTGGCCAGGCCCGAGCTGAGGCAGCTCAGACAGCGCATAAACATAAGCTGTCATCTAAGCGCGCTTTCAAGGGAAGAGACAAGCGACTATATCTTTCACCGGCTTGAGGGCGCGGGGAACCGCGAGGCCGCGGTCTTTGAGGCGGGTGTAATGGATGCCATCTACGCCTTCAGCAAGGGCATCCCAAGACTCATCAACATAATCTGCGATTTCCTCTTCCTTGCGGCATTCGTCGAAGGGACCAGGACCATTTCCATGGAGCTCACAAGAGAGGTGATAGGGGAGATGGAGCAGGAATACAGATACTGGAACAGAGAACCGGAGAAAGAAGCGGACACGCCAGCCGATAGCATGCAGGAAATGCTGCTCCGGCTCAAGAGGCTGGAGATGGCTGCGCAGGAAAGGCAGCCAGGCGGCAACGGAAGGGAACGCATCTCGCAGATGGAAGCCGCCATGGACGATATGACGGCGGCGTTCCGGGCCGGCCAGTCCAGGCTCCACGTGCTTGAAAAAGGGGTCGAGGACAGGTTTGCCGCGCTAGAAAATGAGATAAGGAAGCTCAGGGTCCCGCTGTACCCGGATGCCGGAAAAGCGGACCGCAAAAAAACGGAGACGGAAATAAAAGCAAGAGTAAGAACAGTAAAAAACAAAAACCACAAAAACTTCTGGAGAAGGATATTTTAGCCAATGAACTGGTTTGCCCTGTACGTCAAATCCCGGCATGAATTCGTCACCCGCGGAGAGCTGGAGAAGAAGGGTATAGAGACATTCCTGCCCCGGGTGAAAAGGCTCAGAAGGTGGTCGGACAGAAACCAGATGGTCGATTTCCCTCTTTTCCCGGGATATGTTTTCGTGCATACTCTTCCAAACCCCGAAAATTTCGTGCGCGTTTTGAAGGCGCGCGGCGCGGTGAGCCTTGTCTCCGCCGTTGCCGGCCAGCCCGCCCCGGTTGACGAGCAGGAGATATCCTCGATAAGGATAATGATGGACTCCGGGGAGAAGCTGGACCTTACGCCCCATCTGACCGAGGGTGAAAGGGTGCGCATCAAGGGGGGCCCGCTGAAAGGCGCCCAGGGTGTGCTGGTGAGGAAAGAAGACCAGTACATCTTCTCGGTAAATGTGGAACTGCTTGGCAGGAGCCTCTGCGCCAGAATCTACTCCGACGACATAGAGCCCCAGTAAAAAAGTCCTCTTAAAAAAGAGGAGCTTTTTAGAGTTTTGGCAGTGGAGGGCCCCACACACCTAGAGGGCGGGGAGCGGGTAAATAAAATGGCCGTGCCCACAGGATTCCCGGAAGAACCAAAAAGCGCAAATCAAAAACAAAAAAACAAAAACCAATAAAGCAAAAACCCCGAAGGAGCATCTTTTTTGAGCATAAACCCAGCAAGGAGAATTTTATTCAGGCAGAGGCAGCCCAGACTTCCTTATGACAGCATCTGCTACTTTGTCGACAGGGACCACGACCTCTTCACGGAAAGCTATTTCCGGGAGGCGATCATTCTTGAGCGCAGGCGCGCGGCCCGCTCCGGGAAGCCTTTTTTTATCACGCTTGTGGACATCGGGAAACTTCACCGTATCAGGCCGCATGTCGTCAGGATGGTGGCAAAATCCCTTCTGTCAAACACCCGCGACACGGACATAAAAGGGTGGTTCCGGTACAACACCATGATGTGAGTTATATTCACCGAGACGGACGTCAGCCAGCGCGATGTGATAAAGAGGAAGATAGGGGAAAGCATCACCGCGCTGTGCGGGAAGGAAACGGCAGGCAGGATAGATATATCCGCCAATGTATTTCCTGGCGGTAAGGACGCTGCCCTCTTCAATGACGAAAAGGAGCCAGGACATTCTTGGGAAAACATAGAGTCATACCTGCTAGAGATGAACGAGCGCAAGAGGGCCTCCCGTTTTGCAAAAAGGGCGCTTGATATAACTGGTAGCCTGTTGTGCCTGGTCTTTGCCCTGCCCTTTTTCATCGCCATTCCGGTCCTGATAAAGCTTATGTCAAAGGGGGCGGTGCTTTTCAAGCAGGAGCGCGTGGGCCTGCACGGAAAGCCCTTCACCTTCCTGAAATTCAGGTCGATGCGCGCCGGCCAGTCCGACGAGATTCACAGGAAGTACGTAAAGGAGCTTATCCGCGGGGCTGGCAGCGCGCCTGCGGCAGGGAAAAAAGGCAAGGCCGGGGCCGGGCAAAAGGTATACAAGATAAGGCACGACCCCAGAGTCACCGCTCTGGGGAGGTTTTTGAGGAAATCGAGCCTTGACGAGCTTCCCCAGTTCATTAATGTGCTCAAGGGAGAGATGTCTTTTGTGGGGCCCCGGCCGCCTATCACCTACGAAGTGAACGAGTATGACATCTGGCACCTGAGGCGCATACTGGACGTCAAGCCTGGCATCACCGGACTCTGGCAGGTGAAGGGGCGCAGCTCCACCAGCTTTGATGAGATGGTGCGCCTGGACCTGCAGTACGCAAGGACGTGGTCCCTGTGGATGGACTTCAAGATCATACTCAGGACGCCACTTGCCATACTTACAGGCAAGGGCGCCTACTGAGCG
>JAKAJM010000108.1 GCA_021813765.1 Nitrospirota bacterium | reverse complement strand
CTTCCGGCAGACAGGGATATGGAAAAGCGGCCTCGCCCTCTGGAATTATGTCATCCATAAGGAGCCGTATGCATCCGCGGTTGTCTACAACAACAGGGGCGATATCCTTGCGAAAGAGGGGCTCGTCAACAAAGCGCTCTCCGATTTCAAAACGACTATTTATTTAAATCCGTCCTCTTTTAATGGCCACTACAATTTGGGCAAGATTTTTATGAGAATTGGCCGGCCCGATCTCGCCATTGGCGAATATGATAAGGCAATTGCATTAAAGCCGCTGGATGTAAGGGCATATAATAACCGGGGGATAGCCTTGGCGAATACAGGCCGGACAGGCAGTGCCATCGCCGATTTTCAAAAGTCGATCGCCTTGAACCCTTCATATTTTCGCGCATATTGCAATTTAGGCGAGATTTTTATGAAAATAGGGAGGCTTGGTCTTGCCATCACGGATTTTGAAAAGGCGGTCGCGTTGAACCCTGATTATGCGAAGGGCTTCAATTATCTGGGAATTGCGTTTGCCATGAAACGGCGGCTTGCCATGGCGCTGGGCTGCTTTAATAAGGCCATCGCTCTGAACGGTGATGAACCGGAACTGTATATAAACCGAGGGGATGTCTATTTTGCGACTGGCCGCAGAGGACTGGCTGCCGCTGATTTTCACAAGGCCTGCAACATGGGGGACAAGGGCGGATGCTTGGCTTTGCGACAAATGGGGCTGAACTGACAATCGTATCGGGAAGTTATGCTTTGAATTTGATTGTGCAGGCGCACACGAAGGGATAGTCAGCTTGCTGAAATGAAGAAAAAAGCTCAAAAAATAAGGAAAGTCTCAAAAAAGGCAAAAACAACCGTAAAAAAGCATGACCAGCGCACTGAATATTTGATGGGAGGCCTGGCAGCAGCGGCCACTTTCCTTGTATATCTGCGGGCGCTCCAAAACAGGTTTATCAACTGGGACGATCAAAAATTCATTTATAAAAACCCCTATATACGTTCATTTAACGCCAAGTTTCTGAAGTGGGCTTTTTTCAATTTGCGTTTCTCGGGCTGGTATCCCATCACCTGGATTTCGCATGCCATGGATTATGCGGTCTGGGGACTGAACCCTGTGGGCCATCATCTTACCAATATTCTCCTGCACTTGATCAACACCTTCATCGTGGTAGTACTGACCGTAAGGCTTATAGATGTTTGGGGGAAAGCAGCTGGAGAGAAACGTGCGCTCCGAACCGGCAATTTTTTGGAAGGCAGGGGAAAATTTATCGCCGGGCTGACAGCAGGGCTTCTCTTTGGCCTTCATCCTCTGCATGTTGAATCCGTGGCATGGGCATCTGAGAGAAAAGACGTGCTGAGCGGCCTTTTTTTCCTGCTTTCCATCCTGACCTATATAAAATACGCATCTAGTTCAGGGTTCGCCCCCTCCGGCAAACGCGGCCTTTGCGGACAGCCATATCTTTTTTCACTAGTTTTCTTTGCCCTTGCCCTTATGAGCAAGCCGATGGCGGTGAGCCTTCCGCTGGTGCTGTTGATTCTCGATTGGTTCCCCCTTGCCAGGATTTTTTCCTTAAAGTCTCTCAGGACAGCCTTTACCGAAAAGTTGCCGTTCATCATTTTAAGCGGCTGCGCGTCTGCGCTAACCCTCATGTCCAAAAACGGGAAAATAATCTCATTGAGTGCGTTGCCTTTCACTGAGCGCGCTCTGGTGGCCGCAAGATCCCTTGCCCTTTATCTCTGGAAGATGACCTTCCCCCTGAATCTCGTGCCTTACTATCCTTACCCTAAAAACCTGTCCGTCCTGTCGGGCGGCAATTTCATGTCCGTCTTTTTCGTTATCGCGGTAACTGCCATCTGCATAGTCATTGCCAAAAAAAGCAGGATATGGCTGGCTTGCTGGAGCTGCTTTATAGTGACTCTCTCGCCGGTGCTGGGCATAGTCCAGGTAAATAAACACTGGATGGCTGACAGGTACACCTACCTGCCAAGTCTTGGCCCGTTCCTTTTGGCCGGACTGTGCGCGGCATGGGTCTGGGAAAAAGCTGCCGGAAAGGGGCATGTCCCCAAAATGGCTGTGGCGTCGGCTGGCATCCTTGCAACCCTCTCGATGTCATATCTCACCTTCGGACAGATTGGAGTTTGGAAAAACAGTTTAATATTTTGGAATTATATCATCAGGAAGGAACCGGACAAGATCGCTACCGCGTACAATAACCGGGGCTACACTTTTGAAGAAATGGGAATGGTGGAAAAAGCCATAGCCGACTACAACAAAGCGATCTCGCTGGCCCCTTCGTATGTTGATGCGTATAACAACCGCGGCCTTGCTTTTGAGAAGGCGGGACAGATCGAAAAGGCCGTCAAAGATTTTAACGAGTCAGCATCTCTGGATCCGGATTCCCCAGTGCCCTATGCCGACCTGGGGACCGCTTTTGATAAAATGGGGCAGACCGGGCAGGCTGTCGCCTATTTTAACAAGGCGATCTCGTTGGACCCTTCCTGTTACTCTGCCCATTTTGACCTGGCCAGAATTTTAATGAGAACGGGCCGGATTGGCCTTGCCATAGCCCAGTATGACAAGGCCATTGCCTCAATGCCATTGAAAGCTTCAGCATATAATGGCCGCGGAGCCGCCTATGGGACCATAGGGCAGACTGGCATGGCAATTGCTGATTTCAGCAAAGCGATTGCCCTGAACCCCTCTTTCAAGGAAGCTTACAATAACCGCGGTTTTGCTTTTGAAAAAGAAGGAGAGAACGACAAGGCAATAGCGGATTACGAAAAATCAATCGCGGTGGACCCGTCTTACTTTCTTGCCCATTATAATTTGGCTGGCGCTCTGGCTAAGACAGGCCGCCCTACCCTCGCCATTGCAGAATACGATAAAGCGGCTTCTATAAATCCTGATGTCCCCGAAGTATATTTAAGCCGTGGGTATGTTTATATGACGACCGGACATAGAAAGCTGGCCATACTGGATTTCCAGAAAGCCTGCAAAATGGGAGACGAGAACGGGTGTCTGGGCCTGAGGCAAGTGGGCTTGAAACACGAATAATAACAAGCTCAGCTTTGGGCTGGGGTAGGATGGAAAGGGTGGACACCAAAGTCGGATAAAATAATCAGGCGGAGGTGTCAGAATGGAAAGGATTCCCTACGGGAGGTACACGCAGGAGTTCCGGGAAGAGGCGGCGAAGATGGTAACGGAAGGCGGCATGTCGGTGCCGGAGGCGGCCCGGAAGTTGTCCTTGCCACCGCAGACCTTGGCTAACTGGGTAAAGGCTTATAAGGCCGGCAAGCTTGGAGATGTGGGCAAGTCGTACAGGCCGCTGACTGCGATAGAGATGGAGCTGGCCAGGACGAAGAAAGAACTGACTGAAGCGAAGATGGAGCTTGAGATATTAAAAAAAGCAGCCGCGTACTTTGCCAAGGAGTCGCTGCCCGGTACGCGCAAATGAAAACTATGCGGCTCAAGTATCCAGTGCCATTGATGAGCCGTGTCCTGGACGTGGCGGCAAGCGGATATTACGCATGGCTGGAGAGGCCGCTGTACAGGCGGGCACAGGAAGAAGCGCGGCTGGAGATTGAGATAAGGGCAGCGCACAAGCGGTCGCGGCAGACGTATGGCCCTGAGAGAATACAGCAAGACTTGGCCGAACAAGGTATTCATGCAGGCGTTTGCCGGATCAGGCGCATACGTAAAAAGCTCGGCATACGCTGTAAACAGAAGAGGAAATTCAAGGCCACGACCGATTCCAAGCATAAGCTTCCAGTGGCGGAGAATCTGCTGGGCCAGAAGTTTAAGGTATCCAAGCCAAATGCCGCGTGGGTAAGCGATATAACCTATATCCCAACTGACGAGGGCTGGCTGTACTTGGCGGGCCATAAGGACCTGTTTAACGGCGAGATCGTCGGGTATGCAATGGGAGAGCGCATGACAAAAAACCTGGTCAGTCAATCTCTGTTTAAAGCGGTTGCGGCGAAGCGCCCGGCCAAGGGTCTGATTCACCACTCGGACCGTGGCACCCAGTATTGTTCTTACGAGTACAGGGCCTTATTGAACCAGTTCGGGATGATAGCATCCATGAGCAGGAAAGGAAACTGTTACGACAACGCGCCAATGGAAAGTTTCTGGGGTACGCTTAAACAGGACCTCGTCCATCACCGCCATTACAGGACTAGACAGGAGGCGATCCAAGAAATTACAGAGTACATAGAAATCTTCTACAACCGGATAAGGAGGCAGGCACGGCTAGGGTATCTTTCCCCCGTTGCCTATGTGCAAAAATTCCATGCTGGGCAACTGGCGGCATGAAGGCTTTGGTGTCCACTATTGACGGGCTGTTGCCCAAATAACCGCAGAGCATCCGATCACATAGTATAATAGCTGATACCTGTGAGCGGAGGGCAAAAGCTATGATGGGATTGCAGCAGCCGCCTCAAAGCAGTTTGTTCTACGTTGGCATAAACATGGAGAGCCAGGGTGAGGGCTAATCACCCGTTAAGGCGTATTAAGCAACATATAGATTTTGATTTTTCTTATAAGGAAGTCCAAGAGCATTACGGGACTAATGGAAACGTTTCTTTGCCTCCGCCGGTAATATTGAAACTCATGCTTTTGCTCATTCTTTTTAATGTCCGCTCGGAGCGTGAATTGATGGATACAGTTCCTGAGCGTCTGGATTGGCTGTGGTTTCTTG
>JAKAJM010000047.1 GCA_021813765.1 Nitrospirota bacterium | reverse complement strand
GCCGCAGTACCTGCCGTTTCTGATGTCGTCCATGGTAAACCTGTCAGCCCCGAATTTCATTGTGAAGGGCACGGGCTTCAGGTTCTTGTGGCAGTCCGCGCAGGTAAGGCCCTTGCTCAGGTGCATCTCCGGGGTCATTGTGACATCGCCCATCATGTTCTTAAACACGATGGGCGCATGCCCCATGGGAATGGCAAGCGCCTGGCCCGCTAAAACGAAGACAGCAGCCAGAGCCAGAACTAATTCAGCCGGTCTCATCAAAAAGCTCACCTCCTTTCCATATGAATTCCGAATCTCTCTGTCTGCTTGAATTGCATAACCTGTGCCACTTGGCAATTTTCATTCTCTCTGCCCATAAAGAAAAATGGCGGAAGTTTTTCATTATTTATCATGGTGATAGGAGCAGCCCGCGTACCGCTTAAAGGGCGTGCCGGGGCACGTGGAAAATGCCTGTGCGCACAGGGCATCCTCAATTGAGAAATGAATCCCCGAATGGGGAGGCCAGGCATGTGCCGGGCATAAAAAGCCTGAAAAGCGAAGGCGGTTTCGCCGCGGGTTTTTTATAATTAATAGAATGGAGATCGTGCCGGCTTCAGGGTGGGAGAAGCTTGTCAAAGACATCGCCAGGTCAAAGGGGACGGTGGTGCTGCTTGGGGCTGCGGACTCGGGCAAATCCACACTTGCCAGGCATCTTCTTCAAAAGCTTTTGGAAAAGGGGATAAGCGTCTGTCTGGTGGATGCGGACGTGGGCCAGTCTGCAACGGGGCTTCCGGCGACCATTTCGGCCACGGCCTTCAGAAGCCTCCGGGACCTTACCGGCTGCAGGCCCCGCTCCATGTTTTTCATAGGCACAACAAACCCGGCAAAGTCCATAGGCCGGATGATCTACGGCACAAGGAAGATGGCCGGGGCGTGCAGGCGGAGAAGGACGGAGATCACCGTCGTGGACACGACGGGGCTTGTAAGCGGCCGGGCAGGCATGGCCCTCAAGCTTGGAAAGATACGCGCCCTTGCCCCTGAAAATATTGTGGCTATCCAGAAAAAAGGAGAGCTTGAGCATATTATTTCCGTCCTTCAGAAAGAGGGCCGCAATGTACACATCCTGAAACCGTCAGGCCGCGCGCGCAAAACGGGCCGGGCAATACGCACAAGCTACCGGCAGGAGAGGTTCAGGGATTATTTCAGAAGATCAGAAACCGTCAGGTTTTCTCCCACGGCAGGGGCCGGCTTTTTTTTCTACCATGGAAGGCCGCTTGATCTTTTTGATCTGAAGGAAGAAGTGGAGCCCGGATGTCTTGTGGGTCTTGAGAAGGGCGAAAACTGCCTGGGCCTGGGGATATTCGAGGGTACGGATAAGGACGGGGTGCTTGTAAGGACCCCGGTCCACCCGGGCAGAAAGCCCGACCGCATTTCCTTTGGCGGGATAGCGGTTTTTTGATCTTTTCAAAATTTTGATTTTTTAACCATCCGCCGGCCGGAGGGGGCGCAACAGTCATGTGAGGGATGCGAATGCTGTTTTTTGCCGGGGCGATGTTCATCCAAAAACGGCGCGGATATTATTCCACCCGGATAAAAGGATAACGCGCCATGTCTTCTCGGCTCCATAAAGCGGCCCCGGCCCTGTCCTCCAGGGTCTCGATGGCGATTATGGCATCCGGGTCTTCAAAGCTGATACGTCCTGGAGAACCTGACCTCTCAAGCTCGCCAAGGACCAGTTGGTCCAGAAAACGCTCCTCATCGGGGCTTGAGAACCGCTTTTTAAAACCGCGCCGGTGGATGCGCACATGAAAGCTTTTCCCTTTCAGTTCGGGGACGAACGCTGCCACGGATTCGCCCGCTTTTTTCCTGAATTCCTCCCCGGTCGAGAAGGCAAAAGTCATTTCAACCGGCAGCAGTCTTGAAAAAAGCCCAGGCAGCTCCGGGTTTTCAGAGAATTTCCTGGCGATGCCATCAAGAAATTCCCTTGTATTGGCTACGCTCATTTCTATCACGTTAAAAAAACGGGAGCGCTGGGCGAGGCCAAATTCCCTGAGAGCCCTGAGGGCCTCGTTGAATCCGTCTCCCTGCGCGACGGCTACCACGTTCCAGTTCTTCATCTTGCAAAAAACCTCATGCTTTTTGGTAAATGAGAATGACTTTTTAAAAGTCTATCAAAATTGTTCCCCTATGGAACGCCCGGAATTTCCTCCCTGGAATTCCACCACCCGCCTCCAAGGGACACGAAGAGCGCCACGGTATCCTGCAGGCGTACGGCTTTTGCCTGAAGATAACCTATCTTTGCCTGGTAATACTGGTTGTCGGCAGTAAGGACCTGGAGATATCCCACGGTGCCTGCGCGGTAATTGGCCTGGACCAGCTTAAGCGCTTCCCTTGCCGCTCCGAGCGCTTCAGTCTCCGCCTCAAGGGTTTCCGCGTCGTGCTGGAGTGCGCGCAGGGTATCGGCCACCTGTTCCAGGGCGTTAAGGACAGTCTGGCGGTAATCTGCCGCAGACTGCCTGTAGGCCTCGATAGCGGCCCGGCGCTTTGCGCTCAGGGTTCCTCCATGAAAAAGCGGAGCGGTTATGTCCGCGCCCAGGGCCCATAGGCTGCTTGTTTTTTTGAAGAGATTGCCAAGGGATGTGCTTTCCAGGCCCAGGGAGCCGCTCAAGGTGAAGCTCGGAAACATTGCCGCGGTGGCAACCCCGATATTTGCGCTTGCGCCGTGCATCTGGGCCTCGGCCGCCAGGATGTCCGGACGCTGCCGGACCAGATCGGACGGAAGCGACACGGGCAGCCCTGCAGGCAGGGCAAGTTCCCGCATGCTTACTTCGGGCGGGGCCCACAGCGCGGGCGCGCTGCCGGTAAGGGCGGCAAGCAGGTGCCTGGCCTGGCTGAGTTTCTGTTTGAGCGGAGGAAGCGTTGCCTGGGTGGCCGCAAGCTGGCTTTGAAGGCTGAGCACGTTTGAATACGGGACTGTGCCCGCCTCCGCCTGTGCCTCGGCAATCTTGATCTGCTCTTCCTCCAGGCTGATGAGCCTGGACGTGGCGTCCGTCTCAGCAATGTAGGCTGCCTGCGCGATCATGGCGTCAACGATATTGCCTGAAAGGGAAAGATAGGTGCCTAGCACTTCATAGCGCTGAAAATCCACCTGCGCGCCCAGGCTTTCCACCGCCCTGCGTTCTCCGCCGAACACATCCAGGGCGTAGCTTATCGTGGACGTGAGAGTATAGAGGTTGAAGATGGTGCTTGAAGGGGCGCCCCCGAACCGTGTCGGGGAAAATTTCTGCCTGACAGCGCTAAAGCCGGCGTCCACCTGCGGATAGAAGATGCCCTCACCGGCCGCGAGGAGCTGCTGGCTTTGGCGCAGGCTGGCCTGCGCAGATCGAAGGCCGGGGTTGTTGACGATCGCCGCCCGGACCACGGCGTCAATGGCCGGAGACCTGAAGAGCCGCCACCAGCCGGCCTCTATTCTGGCCCCCTGCCTGAAGTATTGTCTCCGCCCGGCCGCCCGGACAGTGGCGGCGGGCTGGGGGCCATGGGTATACCGGTTGACCGTGGGGGGCTCCGGCCGCACGAAATTGGGCCCCACGGTGCAGCCCGCCATTGCGGTGGCCGCCACGCACAGGGCCGCGAGCGCTTGCCGCAGCCGCTTTTTTTTACTTTTCAGCGATGTAAACATCTACCAATTGGCCCGGGTAAAGGTTCAGGTTTTTTGGTTTATCGAACCCGAATATTACGGGCAGCACCCTTACGTCCACCCTTTCGGTCCTCTGGTTTGATAGCTCTATTTTTGGCGTCACATACGGCTGCACCCTTTCGTATCTCAGCGGAATGCTGATATTCGTGCCGCGGATGAACATGCGGGCCTGCATCTGCGAGGGAGAGGGCAGCCTGTTCACGAGTATCTCGTCAATGTAGCACCTGACCTCCAGGCGGGTCTGCGGGCTGCCCATGACTATCACGGGGTCATACCCCTGGGTGTATGTGCCGTAGGCGCCCTGCGAAGATATGTAGCTGCCCACCGCCGGTTTTACGGACATTATCATGCCGTCCATCGGGGCCCTGATGACGTACTTTTCAAGCAGGGCCTTTGATGCGGCGTATGCCTTGGTCAGGGCGATATATTGTCTTTCCTGGTTCCTGATGTCATATACCCACGCGCCTGCCCTGGTGAGCTCGTACTGTTTTTTTGCGACCCCGAGGTTTGCCTTTGCGGTCTTAACGGCGTCCCGCGCGCTGTCCAGGGCGTCCCTGCTCACAGACTTCGGGTTAAGCTCGTAGGATCTCAGTTGCTTGTCATATGAGTCCTGCGCGCTCTTCAGATTTGCCCTTGCAAGCGCCACCTGGGCCTTCGAGACCTCAAGGTTTTCCCTCCTGGGCTCCGCCTTCAGCTCCTCAAGCATCGCCAGGGCCGCTTCGGCCTGGGCCTTCTGCTGCTGCTCCGTGGCCCTCTGGACGGAATCGTCAATTTCAAGAAGCGGGGCGCCTTTGCGCACGGTTTGGCCTTCCTGCACAAGTATCTGCGTGACTACCCCGGATACCTCCGGATATATGTTTATGTTCTCCCCGTTTTTCTGGTAGCTTTCCACAATGCCGTTTGCATATATGCCCCTGGGGTATGGATTTGAGGCCGGAGAGAACACGGGGGGCAGAGGTTTTTTCTGTATGCCGTATATGTGGGCGCTGACGAGGCCCGCAAGGATGCCGGCGACTGAAAGTATGAACAGCAGCCTATTTCTCATTGCCTCCCTTTTCCATCCCTTTTATCATTCCGTCCTCCATCCTCATTATCCTGTCCGCGAATTCGAATATCCTGTTGTCATGCGTCACTATCATGATGCAGCGTTTGTCATTCAGTATGTTGTTCTTCACAAAGTCCACGATCCTCCTTCCCGTGTCGCCGTCGAGGGACGCGGTCGGCTCATCGAATATAAGCAGGTCGGGGCGGCTTGCGATGGCCCTCGCTATCGCCACGCGCTGCTGCTCTCCACCGCTTAGTTTGACCGGCTGCAGGTGCGCCCGCTCCCTGAGCCCCACGACCTCCAGGTACTCTATGGCCCTGTCCATCGCCTCGTCCCATCCCACTTTTTTAAGTATAAGGGGGATGGCTACGTTTTCCCTGGTAGAAAGCCTCGGGAAAAGATGATAGTCCTGGAAAACGAACCCGACCGTGTTCAGTCTGAAGTCGGCCAGCTGGTCATTGGTCAGGTTCCAGATGTCCTTCCCCTCCACTGTCACGCTGCCGGAGTTCGGCCTGAGTATGCCCGATATCATGCTAAGAAGCGTCGTCTTTCCGCTTCCGGAGGGGCCCTCGATGTAGAGCATTTCTCCGAAATAGGCCTCAAAGCTCACCCCTCTTACGGCAACCGTTTTGGCCTCTCCCTCTCCGAACCATTTGACCAGCCCGCTTGCCTTCACCGCCAGGTTTTTGTTTTCCGCCGCAGCCATGCCATTAACCCCTGAAGATGTCAAACGGCTCTATTTTTATCACTTTTCTGACCCCTATGTAGCTTGAAATGCCCGCGATGACCAGCACCATGACAAAGGCAAGTGCCAGGTTCCTGTAGGTGACCATCGCCGCGTAGCTCGATATCCTGAGCTTCGCAAGGAATATAATCAGCGAGGACAGGCCGATCCCAAGGCCGTAGCCGATAAGCGCGGTGAAGGCGGCCTGAAACAGTATCATGTAGACCAGTTCGCGCCCCCTGGCGCCTATCGCCTTAATGGCCCCGAACCTGTCCAGGTTCTCCAGTATGAACGTGTAGAAGGTCTGCCCTGAAATGGACAGCCCCACTATGAAGCTTATTATCGTCATCAAAAAGACATTGGTGCCAAGCCCCGTCTGGTACATGTAGAAATTCGAGATCTTCTTCATGAACTGCTCATTCGTGAGCGCCTCATAGCCAAGCGCTTTTATTTGCTTCTGGATGTACGGCACCGCGGCCCGGCTCTTGGGCTCCACCAGGATATATGAGAGGGTAAACCTGGGGTTTGGTATATATTGAATGGCCCTGGTATAGGTGGTGTACAGCGTTGGGACCCCGAACAGGCCGCTTGTGGTGACCCTGGCCAGGCCGGTGATGACCACCCGGTGGTCGTTCAGCTCGAACTGCGTTCCGATCTTCGGGCTTCCGAGCTTGGGATATTCCGAATCCTTTACCACGATGAAGGCGTTGTCTGAATATATGTCCTCGATACGCCCTTCGATAAGCTGCGGCCTGCCAAAAAGGCTGGCGTCATCAAGCCCCAGGACGGTCACGTTCTGATAGGTCCCGTCGGCCAGTTTCACAAGCGCCCCCCCGGAGTACAGGGGGACTGCATACCTGACGCCCTTTATGCTCCTTACCGCGTCCAGGACATAGTCCGGCATGGGGATGCTGCTGGCCACGGTCTTTACGGCCGGGTCCAT
Source organism: Nitrospirota bacterium (assembly GCA_021813765.1). Taxonomy (GTDB): domain Bacteria; phylum Nitrospirota; class Thermodesulfovibrionia; order Thermodesulfovibrionales; family JdFR-88; genus JAKAEG01. The sequence goes on along the minus strand of JAKAJM010000047.1, from coordinate 15,542 downwards.
CACCCACATCCTGGCCCCTATGTTTATGACGGTTGCGGAAGACTTGTTCAGTATGCCCGCGAACATGGACGTCATCATGTTCATAAGGAAAACCGCAAACGTGATGCCCACAAGAAGCGCGGCAAACTTTCCCTTGTCGTTTACCAGAAGTTTGTAGGCTATCTTCAGAATGCCTTTCAATTCCGGTCCTCACCTCGCTAAAAAAGGGCGTTTCCTGCAAACTGGCGTCAGGCTTCAAAAAGGCAGGCTTTTAGCCTTTTTGCTTTTGCAGGGTTATCTTTACTTCATACCTCAATACGGATGCCAGGTCAAGAAAATGCCTCCGCATGATGACCTCGAGTCGCGCTTCAGGGTGCAGCGGGGTGCCCAGGGAAGATGTGCACCGGCCGAAGGGGACGCCGGACAGGGTGAAGGCGGATCAGGGAAAATGAAGACGGGTCCTGCCCCTCAAATGGCCAGGGACCCATTGCCTGGCACGTCCGGATTCAGGATTTCAGTCAAAGAGGTGAAGACCCACGGCAGGAAATCTGGTCGGGGCGAAAGGATTTGAACCTTCGACTTCACGGTCCCGAACCGTGCGCGCTACCAGACTGCGCTACGCCCCGAACACCTGATAGTTTAAGGGGTTTTTGGAAGCCAAGTCAAGGAATTTTAAAAATAAAAAGGAAAATAACGGGATGCGGGCTACAGCCTCCTTTTGATCAGAAAAAAGAGCCGCTCCCTTAATTTGTCCGCCAGGGGCCTTTGCCTCCAGCTCTCAAGGGTTATCCTCTGTGCGTTCGCGATGTCTTCATGAAACATGTCCCTGAGCATACCGGCGAAGCCCTCATCCAGTATGCCCACATTGCCCTCGTCGTTCCACCTTAGAGACTGAAAATCCAGGTTGGCCGAGCCCACTATGCTCCAGGTCAGGTCAAAAACGTAGGTCTTTGCGTGCAGGACCTGTCCCATGTAGTGGTATATGTCGATGCCGGCCTTCAAAAGCCTCTCGTAATATGCCATGCCGGCGTATTTTGCCATGGGCACATCGGTGTGGCCCTGGAGGAGGAGCTTCACCTCCACGCCGCGGCGGGAAGCCGCCTCAAGCGTCTCGATCATCCTCTTTGACGGCACGAAGTAGGCGGTGGTCAGGAGTATGCTTTTTTTTGCGTGGTTGATGCTGTAATAGAGGAGACGCCTTAACCTGCGCCTTCCTTTTCCTGAGCCCGCGAACACTGGGATGACAGGAAGCTTTCCCTGCCGGTCGCAGCGGGCGGAGGCCCCCACCAGCGGGCCCTTTCCCCATACTTTCCAGGATCTCCTGAATTTCTCAAGCAGCACGTGGGCCGCCGGGCCTTTCATGAGCACGCCCGTGTCCCTCCAGCCCTTCTTGTGCCGCAGGTGTATGCCCATGTATTCGTTTGCGATGTTGAGCCCGCCGGTGAAGGCCGTATCGCCATCTATGATGATAAGCTTCCGGTGGTCCCTGTGGGCATATTTGAGGGGGGCGTAAAGCTTGAAAACATACGATGAGCCAACCCGCACGCCGGCCTGCCTCATCTCGCGCCAGAAGCTTCGCGGGGTGCCAAAGGAGCCGAAATGGTCATAAAGGACATAGACACTGACGCCTGCACGCGCCTTCTCCTTAAGTATCGCGGAGAGCTCCCTCCCGGTGTCGTCATTGCGGTAGATGTAGAATTCAAGGCATATGAGGTTGCGGGCCGCCTTTACGCTCTCCAGGATCCGCCTGAAAGCCTCCTCCCCCTGCCACAGGAGCTCTACATGGTTGCCCGCGGCGAACCTGTCCCTGTAGATGCGCTCTATATCATCGGCCGCAAAGCCGTCTTTTGCCAGCCGCCAGACCATTATAAGGGGATTATAACAAAAGGCGCCGCCCAGGACCTGCAAGGTTTTTCTCCTTCTGATTTTGGGAAAGTTTGCCCTTTTTTGTTAAAATGAATCGCTGGGCTCCGTACAGGGTTTTTATGGGTGCACATTTTATTTTTTAAAGGAAAGCCAAAGATCCGATGCCGCACGCGCCAAGTCCAGGCTACAGCATCACCATAAGGTGCGAGATAGAAAACAGGATCGGCACCTTCGCCAGGATCGCCCAGGCCATTAGCGGCGCCGGGGGAGACCTTGGCCCCGTAGATATCGTCCGGGTCGAGAAAGGGAAAATAATCAGGGACATTACCGTAAACGCCAGGGACGAGGCCCATGAGAGACAGATCGTAAAGGCAGTAAAGGCGGTAGGCGGGCTGAAGGTCCTGCGCGTGCTCGACAAGACGTTCTCCTCCCACGTCGGGGGCAAGATAGAGATACACAACAGGTTTCCCGTAAGGGACAGGGACGACCTCTCTAAGGTCTATACGCCAGGCGTGGCAAGGATATGCGCCGACATCCTGGAAAACAGGGAGCATGCCTGGCGCTACACGATAAAAGGCAACTCGGTGGCTGTCATAACGGACGGCACCGCCGTGCTTGGTCTGGGCAACATCGGACCGGAGGCGGCCATGCCTGTAATGGAAGGCAAGGCGATGCTCTTCAAGGAATTCGGCGGGGTTGACGCCTTCCCGTTCGCCCTGGCCACTACGGACCCGGACGAGATAGTAAACACCGTCAAGAACGTGGCCGCCGCCTTCGGCGGCATCAACCTGGAGGACATATCGGCCCCGAGGTGCTTCGAGATAGAGACCAGGCTCAGGCGGGCCCTGGACATCCCGGTCTTCCATGACGACCAGCACGGCACCGCCGTTATCATAACGGCGGCCCTCATGAACGTGGCCAGGCTCTTGAAAAAAGACATGAGGAAAATGAGGACGGTCATATGCGGGGCGGGCGCGGCCGGCATGGCGACGGCCAGGATGCTCATCTCCTCCGGCCTGAAGGACATAACCGTCTGCGACAGGGCCGGCACCATTTATCCCGGCAGGCGGAAAGACATGAACCCGTATAAAAGGCAGCTGGCAAAGCTCACCAACCCCCGCATGATAAAGGGCACTATAGGGGAGGCCATGCGCGGGGCGGACGTGTTTATAGGGCTTTCGGCCCCGAACGTCATCACCGCGGCAGATATATCGAAGATGTCGAAAGACCCTGTGGTATTCGCGCTTGCCAACCCGGAACCGGAGATCTCCCCTGAAGAGGCGCTACCTCTGGCCAGGGTGCTTGCCACTGGCAGGTCTGATTACCCGAACCAGGTAAATAACATGCTGGCCTTCCCGGGCATCTTCCGGGGCCTGCTGGACGCAAGGGCTAGAGGGGTGAACGAGCAGGTGAAGTTTGCTGCCGCGCTGGCCATAGCGCACACGGTAAAAGATGACGAGCTTCATGAGGACTATATTCTTCCAAGCATTTTTGACCGGAAGGTGACCGCCGCCGTGGCCCGCGCGGTTACGGAGGCCGCGGTGAAGACGGGGCTTGCAAGACATTTTTGATTTGCTTCGATCTTATTTGGTCCGGCTGTGCAGACCGTCATTCCTCTTAAAAAGAGAAAGGGGGTTTTGAGATTTTTTATGCCTGAAACCATGGAAGAGCTCAGGCTCTCCGGCATCGCGCCTGAGATAAGAGAGAAGGCCGCGCCGTTTCTGAATGGCGTTGTGAAGGGTTTTTCCCCCGGCGGGCAGCTTCATTCGGTACACATTGTGGGTAGCGTCCTTACCCCGGATTACCATCCGAAGACATCGGACATAAACTCGGTCGTCCTTTTGAACCATGTGGACCTGGATGCGATACGGAGGCTTGCCGCCATAGTGAAGCCGCATGCGAAAAAAAATAAAAGCATCTCTCCGCCCCTTGTCATGACCCCAGCGCACATAAGGGGCTCCATCAATGTGTTCCCCGTGGAATATCTGAATTTCAAGCTGGTGCACGAGACCGTCTGGGGGGAGGATATCTTTTCCGGGCTTGAGATAGACCGGAAGGACCTGAGGCTCCAGTGCGAGCGGGAGCTTGAAGTGATGCTGGTGGGGCTCAGGCAGGGTTACCTCAAGATGATCGAGGACGACAAAAAGCTCACGGAGGCCTTCTTCAGGTCCATCAAATCGTATGTCCCCCTTTTCAGGGGGCTTATCTATCTGCTTGGCGAAGAAACCCCTCCGGTTGCCGCCCGCGACGTTATAGAGCGGCTGTCGGCCATAACCGGGGTGAACACATATGCCTTCGCCAAGGTCCACGAAAGAAAGAGGTTCGCAGCGAAGCTCTCCTCCGTGGAGCTTGGCACAGCGTTTGAGCAGTATTACGAGGCTGCCGGCAGGCTTGCGGAAATAACGGATGAAACCAAGGTTTAAGGCCCCGCGCCATGCGGCGCTTTTGCTGGCGTTTCTGGTCCTTTTTCTGTCCGGACCGCTCCTTTCCTCCCGTCCTGCCTTTGGCGGCGGAACGCCCGGATATTTAAAGGGCCTGCCCCGAGTGCCAAGGGACTACGTCACCGACCTTGCGGGGATAATTGACCCGGGGGTAAGGCAGGAGCTTGACGGCTATTTGCAGGAGCTTGAGAAGAAGACCTCCGCGCAGGTGCTTGTGCTCACAGTGCCCAGCCTTGAGGGGCAGGCAATAGAGGACTATTCGATGTCTGTTGCCGAGAAATGGAAACCTGGGCAGAAGGGAAAGGACAACGGGCTCCTTCTGCTTGTTGCGCCCAGGGAGCACCGCTACAGGTTCGAGGTGGGCTACGGGCTTGAGGGCACGCTGCCAGACAGCTTTGTGGGTACAGTCGGGCGCCGGTACATGGTCCCCTACTTCAAAAGAGGGGATTACTCGGACGGCATCGCCCTTGCCGTGCAGGCCGTTGCGCTCCGGATAGCTCGGGACGCGAACGTAAAACTTGCCGGATTGTCGAACGCCCCGGCCCCGGAAGATGTGGCCTCGCAGGGACAGGGGGGGCGGGTGAGCCTTTTCAACCTCATTTTTGGGGGAATATTTTTTCTGATCGCCTTTCTGATTTTTATCAGGCACCCCGGGCTCTTTCTGCTTTTCCTGTTTGGCGGAGGCGGCGGCGGATTCGGAGGCTTTGGCGGAGGGGGCGGTGGTTTTGGAGGCGGCAGCTTCGGCGGCGGCGGGGGCGGAGGGTTCGGCGGCGGCGGGGCAAGCGGCGGATGGTGAGACAGGTTCTAAAATTTCCAGGAGGTATCTTTAAGAAATGTCCAATGGTTTGAAAACGGCTTTGGTGGCGGTAGGCGCTGTTATCCTGGCGGGGGTCATTATCGCCTCTACCCTGATCTCCGGCTATAACCGGGTGGTTAGGATGGATGAGCGGGTCAAAAACAAGTGGGCGCAGGTCGAAAACCAGCTTAAAAGGAGGTATGACCTCATACCTAACCTGGTGGCGACGGTCAAGGGTTATGCGGCACATGAAAAAGGCCTGTTCGAGGACATAGCCGCAGCAAGGGTCAAATATTTTCAGGCCAGCACTACCAAGGACAAGATAGATGCCGCAAACCAGATGGAAGGCCCCATTTCAAGGCTGCTTCTTTTGCAGGAGCGCTACCCGGAGCTCAAGGCGAACGAGAACTTCCTGAAACTTCAGGACAGCCTGGAGGGCACTGAAAACAGGATAGCCGTTGCGCGCAAAAGATACAACGACGCCGTAATGGCGCTTAACTCCTATATAAGGACGTTCATGGGCAGGTTCTACGCCGGGCTCGCGGGGGTGGGGGAGGCCCAGTACTACCAGATCCCCGCGGGACAGTCGTCGGCGCCGAAGGTGAAGTTTTAAATGTAAAGATTCTTTGGGACTTGCCACGGGGGGTCTGCGATACTAGAATTTGAAGCAGGCAATGGTTAAACAAAGACCCCCCGATAAGCCTGACCAGCAGGACAAGCTAAACCAGTGGCGATGGGTCATAGCCCTCGTCTTTTTCTTTCTGCTTCTTTATCTCTGGCAGAATTACAGCTATAAAAGCCAGCAGCAACAGATATATACCATCAACTATAGCACCTTCCTGGACCAGCTGGACGCTGGCAACATCCAATCGGTCGTCATACAGGAACTGACCGTTACGGGGCAGTTCAAAAAAGAGGTCCGGATAACCCCGGAGGGCGGAAAGCCGGTAAACATAAAATCTTTCAAGACGTTCCTGCCGCAGTTCCAGGGGCAGGGGCTGATGAACGAGCTCCGGTCGAAGAACGTCGCGATAGACGTAAAGCCCAAGCAAAAGACATCCCCTCTTGTGGACTTCCTGCTTGGCGTACTGCCGTGGGTCCTCATTATAGGGGTGTGGGTGCTTTTGATGAGGCGCACAGCAAGGCAGATAAGCGGGGGGCCCGGCGGGCTCTTTTCCTTCGGGGAGAGCAAGGCAAGGCTGTTTGAGACGGGCAAGACCCCGGCGATTACATTCAAGGACGTCGCCGGGATGGAAAACGCCAAGAGGGAGCTAAGGGAGATAATAGAGTTCCTCAAGGACCCCCGGAAATACCAGGGGATGGGCGCAAAGGTGCCAAAGGGCCTGCTTCTGGTAGGGCCGCCCGGGACGGGTAAAACGCTCCTTGCGCGCGCCGTTGCCGGCGAGGCCGGCACGCCCTTTTACAGCATAAGCGCCTCGGAGTTCATAGAAATGTTCGTGGGCGTGGGGGCTGCCAGGGTGCGGGACCTCTTCAAGAAGGCCAAGGCTACCCAGCCAAGCATAATCTTCATAGACGAGATAGACGCCGTCGGGCGCACAAGGGGCACCGGGTTTGGCGGAGGCCATGACGAAAGGGAGCAGACGCTGAACCAGCTCCTTGGGGAGATGGACGGTTTTGAGCCCCATGAGGCTGTGATAATCATGGCCGCCACGAACAGGCCGGACGTCCTTGACCCCGCGCTTCTCAGGCCCGGACGGTTCGACAGGCACATAGTCATAGACAGGCCCGGGCTGAAGGAGCGGAAAGCCATACTGGCGATACACGTAAGGGGCAAGGCGCTGGAGCCGGATGTGGACCTGGAGAAGGTGGCCAGGGGCACCCCCGGCATGACGGGGGCAGACCTTGAGAACCTGGCGAACGAGGCCGCGCTCATCGCCATAAGGAAGGACAAAAAGCGTATAGACATGAAGGACTTTGACGAGGCCAGGGACATACTTCTGATGGGCGCCGTGCGGGAGGAGGCCATAAGCGGCCTCGAAAAGCGCATCACCGCGTATCATGAGTCCGGGCACACCATTGTGGCCTCGGAGCTCCCGGGCGCGGACCCCATTCACAAGGTAAGCATAGTGCCCCGCGGACTGGCGATGGGCATTACCCAGCTTCTTCCCGAGGAAGACAGGCATTTTTATCCCCGCACTTACCTTCTGGACAAGCTTGCCGTGGCCCTGGGGGGCAGGGTGGCTGAAAAAATCGTCTTTAACGACGTGAGCACCGGGGCGCAGAACGACCTCAAGGAGGCAACCGCCCTGGCTGAAAAGATGGTGGCGCAGTGGGGGATGAGCGACAAGGTGGGCCCCATAAACCTGGGCAGGGGAGAGGAGCACCCTTTTCTGGGCCGTGAGCTTGCCCAGCCAAAGCGCTACAGCGAGGGTATGGCCTGGCTGATGGACCAGGAAATAAGAAAGCTCATAGAGGAGGCACAGGATCGGGCGGAGAAAATACTGCTTGAAAAAAGGGAAGACCTTGACAGGCTGGCTGGCGAGCTTGTAAAAGAAGAGTCGCTGGACAGGGAACAGATCGAAAAGATAATAGGCCAGCCCAGGAAAAGGCGCGCGCCCGGGCCGCAACCCAAGTAGAAGCTAGCTCAAAAAATCGCATCCCAAAAATTCCCGGGCAAAATTATTTGTCATTCCCGCAAGCGCAGCGCGCCGGGAATCCGGCCTTTCAAGGATTCCGCCCGTTTTTATCCGCAATCAGAATAAATCCGGCCGGAATGACAGGATGTGACAGGATTTTTAACAGCTATTTCCGGTAAACCACACCGATCGTTTTGTTTCTTCCTGGGGCGGCAGGTCAGACCAGCCGCAGCGCCATGAACCTGGGCTCCGTCATCTCCTCGATGGCATATCTTACGCCTTCCCTTCCGGAGCCGGACTGCTTGATCCCTCCGTAGGGCATATGGTCCACCCTGTAGGTGGGCACGCCGTTTATTATCACCCCGCCCACGCGCAGCGTCTCGAACGCCGTGAAGGCGCGCTTCAGGTTCCTTGTAAAGACCCCTGCCTGAAGCCCGTAAACAGAATCGTTGATGGCCTGAAGCCCTTCCTCAAAACTCTCGATGGGGGTCACGGTAACCAGCGGGGCGAACACCTCCATGCAGCTAAGCTTCATCCATGGGGTGGCATCGACAACTACGGTGGGCTCGTAGAAAAATGCCCCGCTCCTTTTTCCGCCCGTTATCACTTTGGCTCCGGAGGCCAGGGCCTCATCCACCCAGGAGGAGACCCTTGAGAGGCTGTCTTCATCTATCATCGGCCCCACCTGCACCGTTTCATCCAGAGGGTCCCCCATCTTAAGCGACCTTACCCCGGAGACAAAACGGTCAAGGAAGACATCGTATATCCTGCGATGGACGTATATCCGCTGCACCGATATGCAGACCTGGCCAGCGTAGGAAAAGGCCCCGGCGATAGTGCGGGCCACGGCCAGGTCCAGGTCGCAGTCCTCATCCAGGAGCACCCCGGAGTTTCCGCCAAGCTCCAGTATCACCTTTTTATCGTACGCAAGCCGCTTCAGGCCCCAGCCCACGGCCGCGCTGCCTGTAAAGGAGAGCACCTTTATGCGGGGGTCGGTAACGGCGGGCTCCACATCCCTGCCGCCCGCCGGTATGATGCTCAGGCAGCCCTCGGGAAGGCCGGAATCCATCAGGATCTCACCCAGCATGAGCGCTGACAAGGGGGTCTTCGATGCAGGCTTTATGACCACCGGGTTGCCAGAGGCAATGGCCGGCGCAATCTTGTGGGCCACCAGGTTGACAGGGAAATTAAAAGGGGTGATCCCAAGCACGGGGCCCGCCGGGAACCGCCTTGTTATCCCCCATCTTCCCTCTGAGGCTATGTTCCTGTCCAGCGCCATGAACTCCCCGTTAAAACCCCTTGCCGCCTCTTCGGAGGCCACCCGGAAGGTAAGAGAGGCCCTTTCAGCCTCGGTCCTCGCCTCGCCTATCGGCTTGCCGTTTTCAAGCGTAATGGTCCTTGCGATATCCTCCTTTTTTGCCAAAAGGGCATCGGAGGCCTTCTGCAGGATGGCGGCCTTCCTGTGCGAGGGCATGGCGGCCATCAGGGGCGCGGCGTCTTCAGCCAGCCTGAGCGCCTCTTCGATTTCCTGGGGGCCGGCCTGGCACACGCGGGCCAGCGTACCGCCGTTGCAGGGATTTATGACGGGGAAGTTTTTTTCCGTCTCTCTCCACTTGCCCCCAAGAAACAGGGGCCGGATTTTTTTGTTTACCGTTATTCTCATAACAAGATTAAATCACAGCGGAGGATCGAATTCAAGGAACATGGGGAACCGGGCAACGGAATGAAAAATGCGGCCTGCCTCTTCCCGATAACACTTTTGAGTGATCTCAGCGGATGCGAGCATATGCCTTAAACATCACATCCCGGAATTTTGTTATAATGCCGCAGTTATAACCGGACATATTGATTATGCGGGGCAGGGACGGCATAAGGGATTGTCTTTGCCGCCTCGCCACGTGGGAGAGGGCAGGGGTGATGGAAAATTCTTTTTAGGGGATAGGGGGTTATTCCTGGACTTCACTTGGGATTGCCCATCCGCCGGTTTGCTTTCAAGCCGGCGGCATCCGGAATTTTCATACATCCTTTACCGGCCATACATTTTCGCGTGTCCGGGCATTCCTTTACCTGGACACCATGAGGAACAACATGAAAAAGGTTGTTGCAGGCACCAGAAGCAAATTGACAAGAGTGGATCACGGTGAAACGTACGGAAGACACATTTTAAAAAAGGCAACCAGGAATCTGAAGCCTTCATTATGTGTAGACCTTGGCTGCGGGGGCGGAGACGATCTGCTGATTATAAAAAACCGGAATCATAATTGCAGATGCGTCGGCATAGATTTCAGGGGTTGGAATAAGGAAAAATTAACCAGCCTGGACATAGAGCTGCTGGAAATCAATGTTGAAAACCAGCCATTGCCTTTTGATGATGAGAGTGTGGACATTATTATAGCCAACCAGATTTTTGAGCACGCCAAGGAAATTTACTGGATTAACCACGAGATCTTCAGAAGCCTGAAAATCGGCGGATATTTATATCTGGGCGTCCCCAATGTATTATCCTTTCATAACCGTATCTTGGGTATATTCGGCATACACCCCACAAATGCCAAGCTGATTTCCGCTCATATCAGGTCCTTTTCCAAAAAAGATACATTTTTGTTTTATCGGGAAATTGGCAGGGGAGTTGTTTCCATAGAGAGTTTTTACGGGTCGCAATTCTATCCGTTTCCCAAAATGCTTGCCCGGCCTTTGGCAACCGTCTTCCCTTCCCTGGCTTTCTCCATTTTCTTTCTGATCAGGAAAACCGCGAAATATAATAATGAGTTTATAGAATGGCCATCAATGGTACGGCTTGAAACAAATTACTATACGGGAGCAGCGCAAAATAAAAATTTTTGACTTGTGAAAAAGAGAACGATTGATCGCAGCATGGTTTTTCATTCGGGAATATGTATGAATCAGGAGCGGCGTTTTTTTTGTGGGCGGGTCATCACCTCCGGGTCCAGGAGCCTCCGGGCCTCCTTCTCGTCCATATAGCCCATCTCCACGACCAGCTCCCTTACCGTCTTTTGCCCGGCCTGGGCGCTTTTTATCACTGCCGCGGCCCTGTCGTAGCCCAACGCCCCGGACAGCACCGTGCCGGTCATCGGGTTTTTCTCAATGGATTCCCTCATGCGCTCCGCATTTACCTCCATCCCCTCGACGCTTTTTTGCAGCAGCAGGGCGGCGTTTGCGATAAGCGTTATGGACTGAAGCAGGTTGTGCGCGATCACCGGCAGCATCGCGTTCAGCTCGAACTCCCCCATGGCGTCACTCATGGCAACGGTAACGCCGTTTCCTATCACCTGCGCCCCTATCATTCTTACGGCCTCCGGCATGACGGGGTTTACCTTTCCGGGCATTATGGAAGAGCCGGGCTGCACGGCTTTCAGCCTTATTTCGCCGATGCCGCTAACCGGCCCGCTGTTCATCAGCCTGAGGTCGTTTGCCATTTTTATGAAAGCGGAGGCTGCTGTCTTCAGCCTGCCTGAAAGGGCCAGTGCGGCGTCCTGCGAGGCTTGCGCCATGAAATGGTTTTCCGCCTCCTTAAGCACAAGGCCGGTCAGCCTGGACAAAGCCTTTGCCGTGCGGCGGCCGAATTCGGGATGGGTATTCACTCCCGTGCCCACGGCCGTGCCGCCCATCGCGATTGCCCTCAGCGCGGACAGGGCGGAACCGGCCTCCTCTATCAGGCGGCCTGTCTGCGCGGCCCATCCGGATATCTCCTGCCCCAGGGTCACAGGCATGGCGTCCATCAGGTGGGTCCTTCCGGTCTTGACAACAGCCTTGTACGCCCGGCTTTTTCCGTCAAGCGTCTTTTTAAGCCCCCGCAGCGCTGGCAGGAGTTTTTCCTCTGCAAGAAAGAGGGCTGAAATGTGGATCGCCGACGGGATAACATCATTTGAGGACTGTCCCATGTTCACGTGGTCGTTGGGATGGACCGGGTGCCTCGTGCTTTTTTTGCCGGTGAGCAGCTCGTTGGCCCTTGTGGCGATCACCTCATTTGCGTTCATGTTGGTGGACGTGCCTGATCCGGTCTGGAATATATCTACAGGGAACTGTCCGCGCAGCCTGCCGGACAGGACCTCCCTTGAGGCCCGCATGATGGCGCGGGCCTTCTTTTTCTCAAGCAGCCCCAGCTCGGCGTTTACCATGGCGCAGGCAAGCTTTATGTATGCGAGCGCCCGGAAAAAAACCGGCGGGAACTTTGCCCCGCTTTCAGGGAAGTTTTCAAGCGCCCTTTGCGTCTGCGCTCCCCAGTATGCCTCAGTGGGCACCTTTACCTTCCCGAGCGTGTCTTCCTCGGTCCTGAATTTTCCGGCCTTTGCCACCATGTTATGTCCCGGTTATCTTATTTTTTATTTATCGCCCCGAAGCCAAAAAATCTTATGGCCCTGCAGCTGGGAATGCTTCCCCTTGCATGGCATTTATAGCAGAGGGCGGGCGGGTTTGCAAGAAGGAGCTGTGAATTTACGAGGATGAGCATGCCTGCGGCCCAGAGCGCAATGGAAGCCGCAAGGAGCCCCGCCCTTATCGAGGCCAGGAGGCGCTCCCTCCTGATGTATTCGGCCGCTATGCCCCTGAGGCCGTAAAAACCATGATAGAGGGCGGCAGAGAGGAAAACCGCATAAAAGACCCACCATAGCGGATGGGAAAGTCTTAAAAAGACCGCGCCATGGAACCCAGCGCTCCTGCCGGGGATTTTTTCCTGCCCGCCCCTCTCGAAATGGATAACGGTAAAATGCACCGCAAGGAGCAAAACAAGCAGCAGGCCGCTTGCCCGCCCCAAAAACCACCCGGCCGCGAGCTTTTTTTGGCGTGGGTTTTTGTTTTTCATCTCATCATCAGGCGGGCCCCCGCAAAAAAAAGCAGAAGCCCCGCGATAACCGCCGCCCGGAAGAGGGTTTTTTGGATACGGCTTGGCGCCCCGGCCTCAAGAAGCATTATCCTGATTCCGTTTAGCCCGTGGGCAAGGACAAGCCCCAGAAGCCCCGCCTCGGAGAGCCTTGCAAGCGGGCGGGAGCAAAACCTTCTTATGGCCTCGTACCTGGCGGGGTCCCCGAGGAAATAAAGGATGTAGAGGTGGGGCAGGATGAAAAGAGCAAGCACGATGCCCGTGCCCCTGTGCACGATGAAAGCCAGAAACCCCGCGCCCGGCCTGTCCCTCATCTTTGCCCCTTCGGCGGAAAAAACATTTTTTTCACGGCAAGCCTTTTAAGCCAGGCTATGTAGCCGGTGATGTCTATGGACCTCGGGCATACCTCGTAGCAGTTATATATGGAATGGCACATCCAAAAACCGTTTTCCCCGGACACCGCCTTAAGCCTCTCCTTCCAGGTCGCGTCCCTGGAATCCAGTATGAAGCGCGCGGCCTTCACAAGCGCGGCCGGTCCAAGGTAATCCCTGTCAGCACGGTAGACAGGGCAGGAACTTGTGCAGCATCCGCACATGATGCACTTTATGGCGTCCATTATCTTCCCAAGCTCTTCAGGACTTTGAGACCGCTCCCGTTCAGGATGCGGCCCGTCAGCCACAAGCCAGGGCATAACGGCGCCTATCTTTTCAAAAAAAGGGTCCATGTCCACAACCAGGTCTTTTATTACCGGGAAGACCGGCAGAGGCTCAAGGACGACCGCCTCCGGCGTGTTTTTGGCAAGCGTCTGGCAGGCCAGCGCATTTTTCCCGTTTATCTTCATGGCGCAGGAGCCGCACATCCCGTGCGCGCAGGACAGCCTGAACGTAAGGCTTCCGTCCTGTGCCTCTTTTATCCTCACAAGGCCGTCCAGAAGCCTTTCAAAAGGGTCCATCTCCACGGTGAACTCTTCCCAACGCGGTTTTCCCCCTGGAATGTCCTTTTCCGGGTCGAACCTTTTTATTTTGAATTTTTTTGAAACCATTCAGTATTCCCGCTTTTTGGGAGGAAAACCCGCGATAGTTACCGGCTTGTACCTGAACTCAAGAGCGCCCTGCCTTTTAAAGACAAAGCTGTGCTTAAGCCAGTTTTTATCGTCCCTTTCGGGATAGTCCTCACGGCTGTGTGCCCCCCTGGATTCCTTTCTTTCAAGGGCGCTCCCCGCTATCGTCTGCGCAAGGTCTATTAGGCGGCCAAGCTCAATGGCGTCAAGCACCTCGGTGTTGAACCTTTTGCCCCGGTCCGAAACGGAGATATGTCTTGCGCGCTCTTTCAGCTCCTCTATGCCCCTCATGGCCTCCTTAAGCCCGGCTTCGTTTCTGAAAACCGAGCACCTGTGCATCATCAGCTCCTGGAGGTCCTTTTTTACCGCTCCGGCCTTTTCATCTCCGCGCCTGCCAAATATCTCCGAAAGCATATTTTTTGCAGGCTCAAGGAGTTTTTCTTTTTCACTGAAGGCACCCGGCATGTCTTTTATCTTTCCGGCGGCCTCTCCGGTCCTCCTGCCAAAGACAACGGTGTCCAGCAGGGAGTTGCAGCCAAGCCTGTTTGCCCCATGTACCGAGACGCAGGCGCACTCCCCGGCGGCAAAGAGCCCATGGGCCGCAACGCCCGTCTCATTTTCAAGCACTCTCCCGTCCCGGTCCGTTGGTATGCCGCCCATGGCGTAATGGGCGGTGGGGACGACCGGGATCGGTGAGACGGCAGGGTCCACACCCATGTATGTCCGGCAGAAATTCATTATCTCGGGGAGCCTTTCAGAGAGCGTCTTTGCAGGCACTGCCCTCAGGTCCAGGTACACAAGATCCTTCCCGTTAACGCCCCGTCCCTCCCTTATCTCGGTGATTATCGCCCTTGATACCATGTCCCTTGGCGCAAGGTCCTTTATGTGGGGGGCATATCTTTCCATGAACCGCTCCCCTTCGCCGTTCACAAGAATGCCGCCTTCCCCTCTTGCCCCCTCGGTGACCAGTATGCCCAGCCCGTAAAGGCCGGTGGGATGGAACTGGAAAAATTCCATGTCCTCAAGCGGGAGTCCTTTTTCAAGCAGGATGGCGGGCAGATCCCCGGTGCTCTGGATGGCGTTTGATGTGGTCCTGAAGACCCTGCCGTAGCCGCCGGTTGCAAGGATGGTGGCGCGGGCGGTGAAGGCGCACACCTGCCCGGTCCTTATCTCGATGGCTGCGGCCCCAAGGCACCTGTTTCCTTCCATCAGCACGTCAAGGACATGGAACTCCGGAAAGAACCTTATGTCCCGGCTTTGGCCCTGCTCGTAAAGGGTGGTGACTATTGCCAGGCCTGTCCTGTCGGCGCAATAGCAGGCCCTTCTGACAGCGGCTGAACCGAATTCCCTGGTGTGCCCGCCGAACCGTCTCTGCGCGATCTTTCCGCCAGGCGTGCGGGAAAAGGGTACTCCAAGGTGCTCCAGGCCGATGACGGTGCCCACAGCGTCCTCGCACATGGTCCTTACGGCATCCTGGTCTGCCAGGTAATCGCTGCCTTTTATGGTGTCATATACGTGCCACTCCGGGGAGTCCGGCTCCTCGTTGCCAAGCGCGGCGGCTATGCCGCCCTGGGCGGCTGAAGAGTGGCACCTGGTGGGATAGAGCTTTGCTATTACCGCAACGCTGCCGTATTTCGAGGCCTCGATGGCCGCGGAGAGGCCCGAAAGCCCGGAGCCGATCACCAACGTGTCGAAGCTGTGGAACATTTGAACTATTTTATATGAATTTTAATGTTGCATTAAAGTCACCGGACCCCGGCTTTCGCCGCGGTGACCGCATGCGAGGAAACTATACCGTATGGTTGCGTAAATTTATCACGCTCAAGTCTTCAAAATGTTGCCAGCCTTCGGTTTGCAGGCTGATTTTCAGCACAGGCAGCAATTCACTGCCAGTGAAATCCTCCAGGCCGTCATTCCCGCCACGACGGGAATCGTTCTTCGCCTTTTACGGCAAGGAAAGATT
>JAKAJM010000046.1 GCA_021813765.1 Nitrospirota bacterium | reverse complement strand
TTGAGGAAGAAAGGGCCAAGCTGGACGTCCTGGCCAGATACGGGGCCGATGCGGTCATGGACCTTTCAACCGGGGGCAGGATAAAGGAGCTGAGAAGCCTTATCATACGGGAATACCCCTTCTGTTTTGGCACCGTCCCCATCTACGAGGCCGCCGTCAAGGCCGTGGAGGCCCGCGGCATGATAAAGCACATGAGCGCGGACGACATGTTCTCCGCCGTGGAGGAGCATGCGCAGGAGGGGGTGGACTTCGTCACCGTGCATGCAGGCATCACCCGGAAGGCCGTAGAGAGGCTCAAGTCCGAGGGGCGGGTGCTGGATGTGGTAAGCAGGGGCGGCTCCTTCCTGTTTGAGTGGATGATCTATACCGGACGCGAGAACCCCTTTTATGAGGATTACGGCAGGCTGCTTGAGATCGCCAAAAGATACGACCTCACCCTGAGCCTGGGCGACGCCATGCGTCCCGGCTGCCTTGAGGACGCGACCGACAGGGCGCAGATGGAGGAGCTCCTTGTCCTTGGCGAGCTCAGGGACGCGGCCCTTGATGCCGGCGTGCAGGTGATAATCGAGGGGCCGGGCCATGTGCCTCTGAACCAGGTGGAGCTGAACATAAAGATCCAGAAAGAGATTTGCAAGGGCGCGCCCTTTTACGTGCTTGGCCCGCTGGTTACGGACATCGGCGTGGGCTACGATCACATCGTTGGCGCCATAGGAGGTGCGCTGGCCGGGGCCGCCGGGGCGGATTTTCTGTGCTATCTCACCCCCTCCGAGCATATCCGGCTGCCAGACATGGAGGACGTCAGGGAGGGCCTGATAGCCTCCAGGATCGCGGCCCACGCTGCCGACCTTGCCAAAGGCGTCCCCGGGGCAATGGACAAGGACAGGAAGATGGCCAGGATGAGAAAGGCCCTGGACTGGGACGGCATGATAGGCATGAGCTTCAACCCGGAGAAGGTGGCCGCCTACCGTGCGGCTGTGCCTCCCGCTGAAAAGAACGTCTGCTCGATGTGCGGGGAATTCTGCGCCATCAAGACCGTGGAGAGGGCGCTTAAGGAAGGGAAATAGGGAAAAACTATTCGATGATGCTGAGCGCGGACCCCGCGCCCCGGTGGACTATCTCCAGGGTCACGCTTCCCCGGATGAAGTGGGCCGCCCTGTCGTGCTTGCAGTGGCCTATCAGCAGCATGTCGTAACCCCCGCCCCTGGTCTCATCCAGGATACGGTCCGCCGCGTCCACCGTGTCCGAGGCGTCCTTTACGATTATCCGCCCGCGGTCTATCCCGCTTTGCGCAAGGGCGTCGGAGGCCTCCCTGAAAGAAGGCTCGAACCTTTCGCGCTGCTCCCGCCTCCACTGCTCGAAAAAACGCCTGCGCTCCTTCTTTTCCTCCTCGCTAAGCATATGCCCCTCGTCCCAGAAGACGGCGGGCACGGGCAGCACATGAAGGAGGGTTATCTGAAGGCCCTCAATGCCCGAGAAATGCCGGGCCGCGTACCTGACCGCCTTCATGGAGCATTCCGAGCCGTCAATCGGGATGAGGATATTTTTCATTATCAAAAGTGTATCACGAGTTGCAGGGCAAGGCCATATGGCCGCTTTTTTTATTGGCTCTCCGGGATTTTTTTGTGTGGGTGCACTTTTTTGTCATGGCTGTATCTGCCGGCCTTTCGTTCGGTCAAGCGGTTCCGGGCGTATGCGGACAGTTCGCCAGGGCGCCGTAGGACTAAAGAGGAAACGGCATCCGTCCGCTTGCTCCCTCTCCCGGGGTCCGGGCAGATATCAAAAAACCGGATAACACCCCGAAGACCCGGTAATCTATCCGCAGGAATTCCCGAAGAGACTTTTTGTCTTTTGATATGCGCCGGTTTCTCACTGTAAAATATTGGATGCTCCAGGCAAACGGCATTGTAAAGGCATACGGAAGGCACGTCCTTTTTGACGGCGCCTCATTCAAGCTGGCCCCGGGCGAGCGCGCGGGGCTGGCCGGACGAAACGGCTCCGGGAAAACAACGCTTTTCCGCCTGATACTTGGAGATGAGCTGCCCGACCAGGGCTCGATAAGCGTCCCAAGGGGCTACAGGGCAGGGCACCTCTCACAGCATATACACTTTTCGGCCGGTACCGTCCTGGATGAGGCCATGCTGGGGCTGACGGCGAAAAACGGCCTCCCGCCGGATGATTTTTCAAGCGAGGACAGCACGCTTGAGAGCGAGGCCTATAAGGCCAAGGTGGTCCTGACCGGGCTTGGTTTCCAGCCGGAGGATTTTTCCAGGCACCCTCTTGAGCTGTCAGGCGGGTTCCAGGTGCGGCTGAACCTGGCCAAGCTCCTTCTCGAGGGGCCGGACCTTCTCCTTCTTGACGAGCCTACGAATTACCTGGACATCGTCTCCTCCCGGTGGCTGGCGCAGTTCCTCAGGAGGTGGAAGGGCGAGCTGATGCTTATCACCCATGACAGGGATTTCATGGACTCCGTCACTACCCATACCATAGGGATACACCGCGCAAAGACCAGGAAGATAGCGGGCAGCACCCACAAGCTTTACGAGCAGATACTGGCCGAGGAGGAGATATACGAGCGGACGCGGGCGAATGAGGAAAAAAGACGGAGGGATCTGGAGGAGTTCATAAACCGGTTCAGGGCCCAGGCCACCCGCGCAAGCGCCGTTCAGTCGAAGATAAAAGGCCTTCAAAAGAAGGAAAAGCTCCAAAAACTTTCGAAGGAAAGGGGGCTGGAGTTCGAGTTCAACTACGCCCCGCATGAAAGCAAGTGGCTGATGAGGGCGGAGGATCTTTCTTTCGGCTACTCCCCTTCAAGCCCGCTGTTTGAGGGTTTCAGCCTGTCCGTAGGCAGGAACGACCGCATCGCGGTGATCGGGCGAAACGGGCAGGGCAAGACCACGCTCCTTAAACTTATGGCCGGGGAAATGGAACCCTCCAGGGGCAGCGTCGGCTACAGCTCCAAAACTGCCCTGGCCCATTTCGGGCAGACGAACGTCTCGCGCCTGTCCCCCTCGATGACGGTGGAAGAGGAGATCATGTCCTCGATGCCCGATCAGGGCCGCGGGGCCGCGCGCAACATCTGCGGGGCGGTGCTCTTCGGAGGGGATGACGCCCTGAAGAAAATAGCGGTCCTTTCCGGAGGGGAGAAGAGCCGCGTCCTGCTTGGAAAGCTTATCGCCCAGCCCGCGAACCTGCTTCTGCTGGATGAGCCCACAAACCATCTGGACATGGAGTCCATTGACGCCCTCGTAGAGGCGATGGAGGCCTTTGAAGGCGCGGTGATAATGGTTACGCACAGCGAGATGGTGCTTCGCGCCCTGGCCACGCGCCTTGTGGTTTTCGATGGCGGGCAGGTGAGGGTCTTTGAAGGCACGTATGAGGAATTTCTTGCCCGGGTTGGCTGGAGCGGCGAGGATGCCGCTGCCAAAAAAAATTCAGGCAGGCCGGGAAAAAACAAAGACCCGAATGACGGCGGCAGGACATCGGGCGGAAGAGGGAAAGAAAAGGAAAAAGAGACGAGGCGGGCCAGGGCGGAGCTCGTTGCCGAGCGCTCCAGGGTGCTTGGGGGCCTGCAGTCAAGGATCAGGGAGGCCGAGGAAAACATCATCGGCCTCGAAGAGCAGGTGGAAAGTGACAGCCTGGGGCTCATCAGCGCCTCTGCAAAGGGCGACGGGGAAGAGATAAAAAGGCTTTCGAGGTCGCTAAGCGAGGCAAAGGGGAAGATAGAGAGGCTGTTTGAAGATCTGGCGGCGGCCACGGCGGAGCTTGAGGCAAGGCGCCTGGAATTCGAGGCGCGCCTGGCCGGACCGGGAGGGTCCGGAAGCCGGGCGGAAAACTGATAAAGCCCGGGGGATGGCTCAGGAAGACGGAAGCGTGCGGGAGCGCGCGAACCGTTCCATATGCAGGACCGCTTTTTGCACCTCGCTGTCCCGCGGCAGCGAATCCTTTAGCGCCCTGGCGTACCGCCTTCTGAAAAACAGGCGGAAGGTGGTCTTGAAGTTGATCCCGAAGACCCAGGAAAGCAGCAGGACCCTGTAGTCCTTCAGGTTTTTGACCAGGGAGATCGGCACCACCCGGTTCTCAAGGACAACCGGGATGATCTCCGCGGAGACTTCTCTGCCCTCGGGAAGGCCCAGGCCAGCCGCAGTCGCCCTGTTTTTGGGCGGCTGGGCGAAATAATCGAGCATTACCTTCCAGATATTGAGCTTGTCGGCGTCACGCAGGAGTTTGAGGAAAAGAACCGCCCGCCGGTCCACTTTGGGGATGGCATACGCGTTATGGTATTTTACGGCCCGCAGGATGAGAGACTTCTCCTCGCCAGGCAGGCCCTCCAGGAAGTTTTCCCTGACGATCGTCTCCGCTCCGAGCAGCCCGTGGTTTACCGAAACCCTGTCATCAAAGGTCCTGAATTCTGCGTACTGGGGGAACCTGCCCGTATCGTGCAGAAGGGCGGCCGCCCTGGCTATGAGAGAATCGTTTTCACCAAGGCCTTCCCCCCGGCAAAGCAGTCCCATGTCCCGAAGGACGCTCAGCGTGTGCTTCCGCTTAAGCACGATGTTGCGCTGGTCATCAGGGTCCTTCATGCCATGGGCCGCGACATATTTCAAAAAACGTCTCTTCATGCGGGAAAGGTCGTTTTCGGTCATGAATCTGCCCTTTTCCTTTTTGTTTTTTTGCGAGACGAAAAATTTTATCATACCGGACGGTTTTTTATACCGCCCGCCGCAGGGTAATCAGCGTTATCTCCGGGGGCACTTCGATGCGCGCGGGGATCCAGATGGTGCCAAGCCCCCTGTTTACGTACAGGGTGGCCGACCCGGGGCCGGCGCCGGCAAAAGGCAGGCGGTAAGTGCCGGCCACGAATTCCGTGTAGAAAAAAGCGGGGCTCAGGTCCTTCCCGTCTATATCCAGGCGTATCTGGCCTCCGTGCGTGTGCCCGGCAAGGCTCAGCTCTATTCCAAGCCCGGCCGCGCGGTAAAAGGTGTTCGGGTTGTGCGAAAGCAGTATGTTTGGCATGTCCCTGCGCACGAGGGGCTCCACACCGTGGAGCATCTGCGTCTTCCAGTTTGATGATCCTCCATGCATCTGGTAATCTACCCCGATCAGGTTGATCTTTTCGCCGCAGTGCTCTACCACCGCCCTTTGCCTGCGCAGCAGCCTCATCCCGTAGCGGTGAAAGAGCTCCTGCGCCTTGCGCTCTACCCTGGCATAGCCTTCGTGGTTGCCGTTGCAGCCCCATACACCAAGCGGAGCGCGGAGGCGGCCAAGCTCCCTGATGCAATCTTCGAGTGGATCGCCCTTCCAGCTTATGAAATCCCCCGTGACTACGGCAAGGTCGGCATTCAGCGCGTTTGCCTTTTCCACTGCACGGCGCACTTCGCCGGGAGGCAGAAAATCGCCGCAATGGATATCGCTTAGCTGAACTATCTTCAGCCCGTCAAGTCTTTCGGGCAGGCTGGAAACGGGTATGTCTACCCGCCTTACGCGGTAATTCAACCTGGAGGCATATCCGTATGCCAGGGCGATGAAAGGAACGCTTCCGGCAGCGAAGGCAAGATATCGCAAAAAGTCCCGGCGCGATTCCGCATTCGGGCGCGACGTTTTGCCGCCCGGCGCGGCCTTTATCATGATCCATCCGGCGGCCCGCACCGCGGCTATCGCTATCAGCCCCAGAGAGGACGCAAACAGCCAGGTCCTGGCCGCGGTCAAGACCCAGTACACGGGCCCCTGGTGCGGGAACATGCTCATCCTTAGGGGGTCTATGCCGGTTGCAAGGAGGACCAGGGCGGCCGGCAGAAGCAGGGAGCGCAGGAGTTTTCTGAAAAAAGGCAGCCTTATTCCGCCCAGCAGTCTCCATGCCTTTGCAAACCAGAAGACCTGGGCCAGATACATGATGTACATGGCTGAAAGATAGGTGCTGTAATGGAAAACCTTGACGTAAATGTGCTTAAGCATCGCAGTATTAAAATATTACCACTTCGCGGAGGAACCGGTGCCGCAAAAAACAAAGAACGGACCGGACCAAAAGAAAAATGAAATTGGGGCTCTATTTTTACTGGCGGCTATGCAGGCGCAATATCGAATATATGGGCCTGGTATCCGTCCAGGATGACGTGCAGGCCTGAGCCGGCCAGCTCTGCCCCCTTGCGCTCATATTGCCGCTTGTTCAGCTCGTCATTGAACAGGTAGTCTCTTCCGGCGTCAAGCTCCGTCATGGGGATCTTGCCCTGCGACCGGCCCCCGTCCAGGTTTGCCACGACAAGCTTCAACCGCCCGGTCAAAGGGCCCCAGGTGTAGGCTATAAGGTTCTGGTGACTGCCGTCAGAAAAAGGGAATACGTCCTTCAGCCGCCATCGGCCTTTTCGGAAGACCTCCTGAGCGGTTATGGAAAGGAGCCTGGCATAAAATTCCTGTATGTTTTTTTCCGTTTTTTCAGCAACCACCTCCCTTGAAAGCTGAACCGGGACTTTTATTTTTTTCCCCTCCAGCTGTCCATGAAAAAAGAGCTTCATCCCTGGAAGCGTGGAAAAAAGGGCGGCCGCCGCCCGGAGCCTTTCCGGGCCGAAGGCAGGGAGGCTCCTTGGCTCGTCATGATTTTCCAGAAAGCGCACAAGTCTTTTTTGGTAGCCGGTGTCGGCCGAAAGATGAAGTTTTGTCTCCTGCGCCGAGGAGCGTCTTAGCCTGTCATAGAGAGTTTTGTCATAGAGGAAGTCAAAACCCATTTCCATGAGGCGCCACTCCGTGTTCCAGTAGGCCTCTCCGATCAGGACCGCACCCGGCACGGCGGCGCGCGCCTGCTCCCAAAACTCACCGGATGGCATATCGCCTGAGGCCAGGCCCCGCCAGGCCCTCGCGAATATATCGTTGATTACAAGCATGGCCATGTCGCACCTGAGCCCGTCAGCGTACCCGGCTATCTTCCTGAGCTCGGAGACCATGGCCTTGCGCAGGGCCGGGTTGAAATAATTGAGCTGGGCCGTGTCCGACCAGGCAGGGAAGTTCGGGTCCTTGCCCCGTGCGATGTACGAGGTCTTATCTCCGGTTTTTATGGGCGAGTAAAACGACGGGTCTTTGCTTTTTTCGTACCCGGCCCTGTCCGTAATGAAGTAGTAGTCCGGATGTTCGGAGACCCATGGGTGGTCCGGGGCGGTGTGATTGGGCACAAAATCCAGGACCAGCCCGGCGCCGCGCCTGTTAAGCCTCTCCCTTGCCTTACGCAGGTCCTCCCATGTGCCTGCTAGAGGGTCCGGCTCATAGGCCGCTATCGAATAGGGCGAGCCGGAAACATCATCCTCTTTCCATCCCGGAAGCAGGCGGTCCAGGTATTGCTTGAACGGAGGCCATTCGGGGCCTTGCCTGAATATCCTGACACCCTCCCGGCTCCTTTTCCACACCCCCATCAGCCATACATAATCGAACCCGGGCTCAAGCAGCCTGTCCCATTCCTCATCCGGAACGGTCCCGAGCGTTAAAGGCCTGTTCCCGTTGTTCCGCGAGACCCCGGACAGCCACTGGACGGTGTTTATTTCGTAGAGACGCGGGTTTTCCTTGAGGCCTGTCAAAAAAATTCCTCTCCTTGCAGGATTTTAAAAAATAAAAAATGTTTTCTTGCCCGTTTGTGTAAACGCCCCGGTTATTTCCTCTTACAAATATAAACCTCCCGGGAAAACTGTTCAAGGCAATTTACACTTTTTCAGCCCGTACAAAGACATGAACTGAGCCGCTCCCTGGCCAGTGGCGTTGATTTTAAAGTCGCTGGATTCCGGATTAATACCTCCGGAATGACGGCTAAAGGAGTTCACATCATTCCCGCCACGACGGGAATCCTTCTTCGCCTTTTACGGCAAGGAACGGTTCCGCCCGTTTTTATTTGCAACCGGAATAAATCCGGCCGGAATGACAACTTTTAATGCAACGTTAGGGTGGTTAACTAGAACCTTTAAGGCCGATTCCGGACAAGCCGGAATGACAGACTTATTACAGTTATTTTTGAAACGCCACACTAGACGCTTCCGAATTTTTTTTTCAGAGCCCAGGCCAGTTCCGCTATAGAGTATGGACTGGAGCCGATGTTTTTCCAGAGGTCGCCTTTTCCGGCAAGCCTTTTGCCTATGTTCCTTATATTGAAGCTCGTGGAGCGGATCTTGCCTCTTCCAGAGATTTCGCTCCACAAGGCAGGGGCGGCAACCGGCGCGCCAGCCCTGGCCCTGACTGAGTAGGGCGCCACAGCGGTCTGGGCAAAGGCATTCCTGAATATGTCTATAAATACACGTTTGCCCCTCCTGGTTTTGTTTAACTCCGTGGTAAGGTGCTCCGGGGCCATGCCGATGAGCACGTTGGCCACATCCCGCGCGAAATCGAATGCATGCCTGAAATCCGCGCTTCTGTCCAGAGGGACCACAACGTGCAGGCCTCGTGACCCTGTAAGCATCAGAAACGGTTTTACCCCCAGTTCTTCCAGCACTTCTTTAAATATAAGGGCGGCATATTTTACCGGCTCGAAGTCATCGCTTCCCGCTGGGGGGTCCAGGTCGAATATGAGCCTGTCCGGGTAGTTCAGCTTGTCCACGCGGCTCAGCCAGACGTGCGGTATGCAGACCAGGTTCGCCAGATAGACCAGCGTCTGCCGGTTATCGCAGGTTATATAGGTCTTTCGGCCCTCATGCCTGAGGTCCACCGGTACGCGGTTTACCCATTCCGGGAAATATCCGGGCGCCTGCTTCTGGAAAAAATGCCCCTCCGCTATTCCTTCCGGGAAGCGCTGCATGCTTATAAGGCGGCCCTTTAGATGCGGCAGCATTATGCCAGCGGTCTTTTCGTAATAGGAGACGAATTCGCCCTTGGTTATCTTTTCGGCAGGAAAAAGCAGCTTGTCCGGATTGGTAAGCTCCACCTCCGGCCCGCCGGACCTCGATTTTCCGGACGATGTTTTAACGTCCTTTCCTGTTCTTATCCGGCCTGCAATGACCCGGGCTTTGTTTTCCATCGCCGCCCCGCATAAAAAATACCGTTGCGCCTGATTGCCTGTTCCCTTCCCCGATTATACCTTTTTCCTGGCGGAGTTCCATAGTTCCGGAAAGCAAAGTTGACGGGCGTTCCCGTTTTTGCTCTTTGAATTTATGTTTTTTTTAAAGCCGGTCCATTGTCTTGGTAACTGACCGGACAGCGTGTGCGGGTTCCGAAAGCTGTTTTGCAGCTTCAAACCTGGGCTGAGGGCAGCAGGATATCAACGGTGGTCCCGCGGCCCATGGTGCTTGCGACCTTTACCTCGCCGCCCATCCCGGTTATCATTTTTTTGACGATGACAAGGCCAAGCCCCGTACCCTGCTTTTTGGTAGTGTTGAAAGGCCTGAAGAGGTTTTTCATCTGTTCTTTTCCCATGCCGGCCCCGTTGTCGGCAACGCGCACCATCAAGGTCCTTCCAAGCCTGAAAAGCCCAAGCAGTATTTCGGCCCCCCTGGTGCCCGAAAGCGCGTCCACTGAGTTTGCGATCAGGTTCAGAAGGACCTGCTTCAGCGCCCTTGGGTCGCACATTGCGGAGGCCGGAGAAGACGCGTCAAGCGCAATGTTTATGCCCTTGCCTGCGAAATCGTATTTGACAAGCGAAACGAAATCCGCCAGGAACCCGGACAGCTCCAGTTCCCTGATATCGAGCGACTCATACTGGTTGAAGCTCTTGAGCGAATCAAGGAGGTACTGCATCCGGGAAACCTCTTCGCGTATGCGCTCAAGGTGCATTTTTGCCGGGGGGCCCAGTTTTTCCTCGATGACGCCAAGGGAAAGCTTTATGGAGTTAAGAGGGTTTACGAGCTCATGCCTGAGCCCGGAGAGCGCATAACCCAGGCTGTTGGTGGTGCTTGCCGCCTCGGCTATGGACTCCAGCCGCATACGCTCGGTCACATCCTGGAAGACCGATACGTAACAGGACACCCTTCCTTCCGCGTCCCTTACCGGTGAGATGGTGCCCTCGAAATGGACAAGCTCGCCGTTTTTCTTTCTGTTTATCATGCTTCCAGCCCATGCTTTGCCGGCCGTCACGGAGTCCAGAAAGCCCGTGTACAGTGTCCTGTCGTGCCGTTTGCTGCCCAGGACAACGGGCGATCTGCCCATGACCTCCTGCCTAGAATATCCGGTCGTCCTCTCGAAGGCAGGGTTGACATACTCTATTTCTCCCTGCCTGGATATTATCATGATGACTTCGTCCGTGGACTCAACAGCCGCGGCAAGCCGCGCCTTTTCTTCCCCGGCCTTGTCCCAGGCGGATGCTTCCTTGCCGCCTGATGCCGCACCCGAAGGCCCGTTCACCGTCCACATAAGCCATGCCCTCCATTGCCGCCGGGAAAAGGGCATGCACTACCTGATGCCCGGAAGAAAAAACTGCTTAGCATACAGTAGATTAAAAATTTCCCGGTTTCAATGGATGTAACCCAGGTCACTGCCCCGTGATTTTTTAGAAAAAAGGCCCCGGGCTGCCGGGCAGGGACTTTTTCTGTTTTACGGCCCGCGCGGAGTTACTAAGACGACCATTAGGAAAGCCTCATTCAGCCGTTATCTGTCATTCCGGCTTGTCCTGGATCTTTCTCCGGCTTTCAGGGAAGGATTCCCGGCGCGCTTCGCTTGCGGGAATGACAACTGTGAGGCTTTATTAGCGATGTTCTTAGTAACAGAAGTTTTTCAATAGTATTGGATGCCCTGGCCGCTGCTGCCGGACCCGCTTCCTGACAAAGGACTCATGCCGAAATCTGTAATGAGGTCCTTGATCCCACCGTTTTGGCCGTTAGCCCCATTCTGGTCGTAGAAGACATTCACTCCTATCTCGGATGGATAAGGGGGCGTCTTTGGCCAGTACATGTCCGGGGTCAGGGAATTGTCTATGAGCGGGGTGGCTGTCTGTTTCCCTGACGGGTTTGTGGTCCACGATGTTACGGGGCTGAACTGGTTTCCCGGCGGCCACGTATTGGAGGTGCCAACCGGGTAATAATACGGAGCGGACGAGCTTGCGCTCTGGGCGGCGTAGACCGAAATATTGTTGGTGTGCGCACCGCCGGAGACGGAATCCAGTATCTTTACCAGGATGGTGGAGCCGGGCAGCAGGCTTTGGCCGTCCGGGGTCACAACGCCTGTGAGGGGGCTGTAATCAAGCAGGTAAAAACAGCCGTTTCCCATCAGCCAGTTATTGCAAGTCTGATAACTGCCCCCGATATACCTGGATTCACCGACGGCCAGGTATTCCCAGAACACCATGTAAAGCTTCCCGTCAGCCAGTTTCAGGAATTCATTGGCGCCATGGCTGTCAAGCAGATCGTTCCACCATGCGGGCGCGCCGTCGCAATCCGCTATATGACCGCCATCGCCATCTCCCCCATCGCCCGCACAGTTGGCCCTGAAGAAGGATACGCCGTAGAAACTTGTGGGCGAAATCGAAGTATCGGGCTCATCCACCCTGAACGACAGCCCGATCATGAAAAAATTCGATTTTCTGTTGTCCACGGTGACTTTTTCCTGGAGCTCGTACGACAGGTTGCCGTATGCAAGCCAGGCCTGCCAGAGGCTTTGTACTTCCGGGTTGGACGAGGAAAAAGCAAGCAGTCCGCCCGTCTCGGTCCAGGGGATTCCGGTGCTCTCATACTGCAGCCCGTTGTTCTTGGGATCATACACGAATGAATCCATCGGGTTTGGGAGGCCCAGAATGCCTCCCAGGTTGGTGGTCTGATTCCAGTTTGTGTTCAGGTCGGAAAAGTTGGATTGCCCCTGGTATGGAGGCGTGGAGGCGGCGGCTATGCGCATGACATCCTCCCGCTTTGTTTGGAGCCATCCGCTGCCGGTGATGCCTATGGATGTAAGGGTGGCGGACGTCGAATTGACGTTGGAGACCGAAAGCGTGAACTGCCCGGTGGAAAGCGTAAACGCGGGCGTGTTGGCCAGGCTGCCGCCAAACAGGGCCTTCATGTTGTTCTGGTTGCCGTTATTCAGGTCTTCCTGTATCAGCGGCATGGCAAACCTCGCGCCGGATTCCGCAAGATAGTAGGCGTTAAGGTTGTTGTTTTTCAAAAGGCCGGTCAGCGTAGAGCCGGACGTCAGGTACGCCACCGCAGCGCCGGCTATCATTATAACGACCAGCGTAATTATCAGGCCGATAAGCAATGATCCGTCCCTGTTTTTAATTTTTTTTGCAAGCCTCACAGGTTTTCAGACCTCACCCGCACGGAAAAAGTGTTTTGAGCGCCGCCGAAGCCTGAAATGGTGAAAGCAAGATTGATGACCTTGTCCCCGGGGGTCCAGCCCGTAGTGAACGGCCCGTTGTATGCGCTTGAATAGGTCAGCTTGAAGCCAGATACATCGTCCAGGAGCGTTTTGCCGTCAAGCTGGATGGTGGAACCGGGGGGGCCGGAGAAGGCAAGCGTGTGGCTTGACGGGGTCCCACCCCTGTCGTTGGTGTAGTCAAGCCGGGTGGCGCTTCCCGATGATACCGCCGTTATTATGTGGAACTCCTTTTCCAGGCGCAGCGTGGCGGCCTGCACCTTGAAGGCCGCCGTTGTGCTCTGCCTTGTGAGCAGATAACCGTTTGTTACGTTGACTATCCACATGCCGGCCACCGCAAGGATAACAGCCCCTATGACGATGGCGGCTATCATCTCTATAAGGGTGAACCCGCTTTCCCCGCGCGAAAGCAGCCCGGCGCTCCTCATTGGCAGTTTACTCCCTGCTGGCCGCTTGTGTAAATTTGCGTCAGCACATCGCCTGCACTGTCCCTGACCGTCACCTTGAGGCAATTGCTGATGGCAGGAGAAGGGACTTTTACCTCGCCCCCTCCGCTCCACGTGATAAAGTGGTTGTCAACTACAGTGCCCTGCCCGTAGGAAGGGTTCAGGGCGGAGCCCTCCGCCCCCACCTTGCTTTGCAGCCACGAAAGGTTTTTTGAACCGTAATTTGCCAGGTAGTCCGCAGTGACGTTTTCCATCGCCGACTGGGCCCCCAAGGCCGACTCTAGACGGGCAACAGGGGTTGAACTGCCTGTAATGGCGGGGCCAAAGTATGTATAGATCATGGCCGCAAGGACGGCAACCACAACTATGGTCATGATTACCTCTATAAGGGTAAACCCGAAACTGCCCCGATGTTTCCCGGTGCCTTTCACTGTATGAACCCCGTATCGGGCGTAACCGAAATGGAGGCTGTGCTGGAAGCATCGGTGAGGGTGATGGAGAGCGTGCTTCCGGACGGGCTTCCCCAGGTGTCGAAGTTTATCTCCTCCGGCGTTGCGGATATGCCTTTCGGGAAAGAATGCGCAGGGGAGTTGTCCCCCGGCAGGTTGGGGACCGTTGCCGGGCAGTTTGCCCCGGTGCACACAAGCGTGTAAGAGCCGCTTCCTATGTTGATCCCCCATGTGTCCGGCGGTATGTCGCCCATCGCCTTTATCTGTGCGAAGCGGAGGTCGTTTTTAAGTATGGCGGCCTCGGAATCCACGCTGAGGGCGGAAGTGTCCGTGGCGTGCGAGATCGCCATGGCGGCCATGATCCCTATGATCACAAGCACCGCGATCAGCTCGATCATGGTGAACCCCATGCTGTTTTTGATATCAGGCCCCATATCTCATGGGTGTGCCGGCGGCCCGCTCAGCCGGGCCGCCGGCACACGTTTTTTATTGCAGGCTTATGGTATTGCTTATGTTTACATATGGTGAAGTAGCAAACCAGCTTGGCCCGGCAGTGATCTTGACCTGCATGGTGCAGGGGCCTCCGCTGCCTCCGCAACCGCTCGATTTCGAATAAGCGGCCGTGAAATCCCCGACGTTGGTTGAAGGGGCAACATATGGGCTGGACCCGCACTCCCAGTCATTGTTGCTGCCCCAGTTGAGAGTGGCCGGGGTGCACCCGTTTATAAGCGCGGCGGCATAGGACATTGTGAGATTTGATTTCGCAGCGGCAAGGGCGCCGTTTGCCGCGGCCTCCTGGGCCTTTTGCTGCATATCCATGTACTTGGGGATGGCCACAGCGGCAAGAATGCCGATTATGATTATTACCGCTATCATCTCGATGAGGGTAAACCCTCCCTCGCTCCCCAGAACTGCCTTCATTTTTCTCATTTTTTGTTTCCTTTCCCGGTTATTGAAAAAATAAAATCCTGAAGAAATCGTTATTTGACCATCTTGGTCATGTCCCACATGGGCATGAATACCGCCAAGGCAAAAAAACCAACCACAACTGCCAGCGCCACCGTCAGCGCGGGCGTTATCAAGTCAGCCAGTCTGCTTACCGCATACCTCACCTCCTCGTCGTAATGTACAGATATTTCCCTGAGCATGCCTTCAAGGTCGCCCGATTCCTCTCCGATGGCAACCATGCTTACCACCATGGGGGTAAAGAACTTCGCCTCCGACAGCGGGCCGGCTATCCCCTTGCCTTCCACCATCTGTTCCTTTATGGACTCGAAGGCCCGCGCCATGGCCGAGTTCCCGATCGTGCCGGAAAGTATCGTCAGGGCGCTGGTCACAGGCACGCCGCTTGAAAGCAGTATCGCCAGGATGCTTGAAAAGCGCGAGACCGCCGCCTTGATAAACAGGGGGCCGAAGACCGGCAGGCGTAGCAGGAAGGAGTCCTTCGCAAGCCGGCCGTTTTCCGTTTTGAAGTACATCCTAAGCCCCGCAACAAGGCAGAATGCCCCTGCAAACATTACGGGCCAGTGCCCTATAAGGGCGTCATGCAGGGAAATGGCTATCCGTGTGGGCAGAGGCAGAGTGAGGTGCGCCTTTGAAAACACATCGGCGAACCTGGGTATCACGAAGGCCAGAAGGAAAAAGAACGCGCCTGCGAGCGTTATGAGAACGACCACCGGATACTGCAGCGCGGAGCGGATGTCCGATTTCACCCGGTCCTCATGCTCCAGCATGTAAGAAAGCCTGTCCAGCACCTCGGGGATCCTGCCGCTTGCCTCGCCCGCGCCTATCATGTTGCAATAAAGCGGGGAAAATATGGCGGGGTGCTTCTCCATGGCCTCCTTGAGCGTCAGGCCCCGGCTTATGTCCTCCCGCATGCCGGAAACGGCTTTCCTCAGCATTCCGTTTTCCGTCTGCGCTTCAAGCACTTCAAGCAGGCGGAGGGCGGGTATACCCGCGCCGAACATGGAGCGGAACTGCTTGGAAAAGAGTATCAGCTCTCGCGTCTTCACCTTCCCCGCGAACCCGAGGGGGCCTTTCCCGGAAGGGCCCGTTTTTGCCCTGGCCTGAGCGACCTGCACCGGTATAAGCCCGCCTGAAGCGAGGGCCTTTTCCGCCGCCTGTTCCGAGGCGGCGCTGATCGTCCCCTTTACGACGTTCCCCAGACTGTTTATCGCCTGATAAGAATAGTCCATATCGCTTTTTACGACATCACCGTCGCCTGAGCCTCCTCTAGCGTGGTAATGCCCCTGGCCACTTTATCGGCCGCGTCCTGCTTAAGGGTCCTCATCCTGCCGGAGGAGACCGCCTCGCGTGTCATCTCCTGCGCAGGTGCCTTTCTCAAGATCATCTCCTGGAGGCTCTCATTGTTCACAAGCACCTCGAAAATGCCCGTCCTGCCCATGAACCCGGTCTGCATGCACTGCTGGCAGCCCCGGCCGCGCATGAAGGTGGCGCCTTCCACGCGGTCAAGCCCCCAGGAAGCAAGCGCTTTTGCGGGAGGCGTGTAAGGCTCTTTGCAGTATGGGCAGATCGTCCTTACAAGCCTTTGCGCGAAGGACACCAGGAGGATCGAAGAAACAAGGTAAGGCTCTATCCCCATATCCACAAGCCTGGAGACCGCCCCGGCCGCGTCGTTGGTGTGCATGGTGCTCAGCAGGCGGTGCCCTGTCTGGGCCGCCCTGACGGCTGTGCCGGCCGTCTCGCTGTCGCGTATCTCTCCTACCATTATCACGTCCGGGTCCTGGCGCAGGATGGCCCTGAGGCCGCTTGCAAAGGTCATCCCGGCCTTCGCGTTCAACTGTATCTGCCGGATGCTTTCTATCTTGTACTCCACGGGGTCCTCAAGGGTGACTATGTGCACATCCGGGGTGTCGATCTCCTGGATTATGGCGTAGAGGCTGCTGGTCTTGCCGCTGCCGGTGGGGCCCGTGCTCAGAACCATCCCGTAGGGCTTGTGGATCATCCCCCTCACCCTCTCCGCGTCCGCCCCGGACATGCCAAGCCTGTCCAGCGTCAGGATGCCGGAGCTCGTGTCCAGGAGCCGGAGCACAAGGTTTTCGCCATACAGGGTCGGAACGGTCGAGGCCCTTACATTGATCATCCTGCTGCCCATGCGGAGCGTAAACCGGCCGTCCTGGGGCACCCTGGACTGGGTTATGTCCATCCCTGCCAGTATCTTTATGCGGGCCACTATCGGAAGGAACATAGGTTTGGGGGGCGACGGCATGCTGCTCAGCCTCCCGTCTATCCTGAACCTCAACTGGACGCCGTTTTGCTGAGGGCTTATATGGACATCGCTTGCCCGTTCCTGGACCGCGTTTGTAAAGATGGAGTTTACCAGCCGTATGACTGCCGGGGCATTGCCCATGTCCTGCGCCGAGGATACCTGGATGTCCTCTATGCCCTCTTCCTCTTTTTCGAAGGAAAATTTTTCTTCCCCTTCCACGGAGGTCACAACCCCGCCCAGTCCCGCCTGGGCGGAATAGAGGATCCTGTGCAGTTTTGTCAGTTCCATTTCAGTGCAGATGACGGGCTCCACTTCGCAGTTTGTGCGGTCCTCTACGGAGTCCATCGCCATGATGTCCAGAGGGTCGGTGGTGGCCACGACCAGAAGCCGTCCCTTTCTTTGCAGGGGGGCCACCTGGCATTTCTGGGCCATTTCAAAAGGTATGATCTCGGCAAGCCCGAAGTCCAGCGGGAACTGGTCCGGATGATATCTTTTTACCTTCAACTGCCCGCACAGCAGCTCGCATATCTGCATTTCGGACACGATCCCGCGCCGGACGAGATACTGTCCCAGTTTCAGGCCGGACCCTTTCTGGCCCTCAAGGGCCTTCTCCAGTGAGGCAGGGGTCAGGAGCTTGCTTTCGGTAAGCATCTCCCCAAGGCGCTTCGTTATGATCATTGGCGGCTCCGCATGGTTATGTTCGCTTCCATCTCTTCACCTATTTTTTGAG
Organism: Nitrospirota bacterium; assembly: GCA_021813765.1. GTDB lineage: Bacteria > Nitrospirota > Thermodesulfovibrionia > Thermodesulfovibrionales > JdFR-88 > JAKAEG01. Next base: position 5,082 of record JAKAJM010000046.1, on the reverse strand, counting down.
TGACGCCGTGGAAGCCGCATTGGCTTCCCTGGGCAGAATGTAAGGGGTGATGAATATCAGCACCTGGTTCATGGTGTCATCCTTGTTTTCCCCCTTGAAGAGCCATCCGATGAGCGGGATGTCCTTTAGGAACGGCACCCCGTTGACGGTGGACGACAAATTCTGGCTGGTCAACCCCGATATCACGACCGTCTCCCCATTTTTGGCGATGAGGGTCGTTTTCGTCTGTTTTTTCAGGATAAAAGGGTTCCCCTGGACTTCCCGCGACGTGTCTACATCGTCTTTTTTGATGACGATAGCCATTTTCAGGCTGTTGCCGTTAATGATATGGGGAGTGATCTGCAGCCTGAGCACCGCATTTACGAAGTTTACCGTCGGCGTTGTGGAAGACCCTGCGAATGTGTAGGTCACATAGGGGACCCTGGAGCCGCTTTCCGTGAACGCAGACTGGTTGTCAAGCGTGGTTATGGACGGGCTCGATATGATGTTGATCTTCCCTTCCGTCTGCAGGGCCTGCAGCTGGGCGTCCAGGATGTTGCCCGTGAGGCTTCCATACAGGAACCCAAGCGACCCGATTCCGTTATTCAGGATGGTGGATTGAGGGACAGGGAAATTGATGCCGTAACCCTGCTGGCTTATGCCGGTGGAGCCGGACGTGGGAGTGAAAGGAGGCGTCACCGTCCCCCCTCCGGAGGTTATGGTTGAGGAGCCCGAGGACCCCGCCTGCTGGGTAGTGCCGGACGAACCTCCCGGCGTTATCCATATCTTGTTGTTGCCGTTTGCGTTTGTCATCAGGATCCCGCCCCACTGTATGCCCAGGTTCCGCGCCTCCTCCCTTGTGGTCTCGATGATATTGGCGCGTATAAGTATCTGTCCCATGGGCCTGTCTATGCTTTTTATTACGGAGAGCATTTTTTTCAGGTCATCGGGCGTCGCATGGATTATAAGGGAGTTGCTGTAATTGTCCACGAGCACCGACCCCATGTCGGCTTTTTTCCCGGTGTCCGACAGCAGTTTCTGCAGGTTGTCCCTGAGCCCCTTGGCATCGGCATAATTGATCGGAACGACAACGGTGGAAAGGGGGCTTTCCTGCTCCATCTTTCTCTGGACCGCCTCAGCCTTGAGGGATTGCTCCATATCGCCCAGGGTAAGGACGCGGAGGATGCCGCCCTGCCATGCATAGCTCAGGCCGTAGGATTTAAGCAGGCTGAGGAACGCCTGGTCCCACGGCACCTTCGTAAAGTCAATGCTCGTTGTCCCCTTGACGTCGTCCGGCACAAGGAGGTTCACGCCGGTGGATTCCGCCAGGGCGCGCAGTATGGACCTCACGTCGGCATCGCGCATTTTCAGGCTGACCTTTTGCGTTGGCAGGGGCCTCACCTGGAACCCGGCGCCCGCCGCACCGCTGCTTCCTGCGGATGGGATGCCGGCATTTTTTTCAATGGGCGATGGCGAATGCCCTTTGGATGTCCTGGCGAGCCGCTCCCATTTTTGAATGTCCGGGAAAGATGGCTTTGCTCCCGTCCGTCCGGCCGCGCACCCGCCGGCAAGCAAAATGAAGAGAATGCAGATAAAAGTGGCAGGCGACGGCGCCTTTTGTTTCCAATACGGCATCAACTCCCCCTTGCGCAGGCCGGGATATCCGCTTTTATTCAATTTCGGATAAAGGAATCTCAAATGCGGACCCTGCTTTTTTGTTTTTTATGATGACCTTGGAAGGCGATATCTTTTCCACAAAAAAACCTTTTTCTTCAAGTTGATCGCCCGCCATGTACTCCCTGTTGTTGATAACGGCAACCCTGCGGTTTCCCCTCTGCACGAAACCGTTATATGCGAAATGGGGCATCGTCTCCGCGCTGTCCTTCCCTCCGCTTGCGCCTGCCGTCAAGAGCGTCCCGGAAAAAGGGTCCCGGCCCCATTGGCTGCCGGCCATGCGCATCACATACTGGTCGTATGCGCCCGGGCGGGAACTGATGATCCGCGCGGTCGTTTGCGCGATGAATGCCCTAAGCCCGCCGGCACCGGGCATTCCGCCCGGTCCGGCATGCCTTTCCTTCAACAGGCCGGGCAGCTGGAACAGCCCGTAGATGGCAAAGATGGCCGCGGCCGCAATCAGGATAGTCTGTCTTCTTTTAGGGTCCACAAAAATAAAATTTCCTTCTCAGTCCATCGCCAGCATTATTTTTGTCTTGAAGTCTAGCGCACGCCCGTTTTGCGTCCGCTCTATGGAAAGATATGCAATGTTCTTTACATATGGAAGCGCGCTTATATCCACCAGGAACGTCCTGAAATTTTCGAATTTTCCGCTGAAAGATACATTGACCGCAACCGGGCCTGCATTCCCGGCCGCCGCTCCGTTCAACTCGGGGCTTACATCCACGTGCCTCATTGACGACCTTTCCGAGATGGCCCGTATCTTCAAAAGGGCGTCCGAAAGACCGGAGGGCTTTGGACCGGTTTTTTCTGAAGGGCCGTCCAAAAAAAGGCCGCAGGGTCTTGACGGCGTGTTGCCAGGCAGGGCATAAAGCGAGGTTTTTTCTTTTTTCAGGCTCTCGTAAAGGGGCGCGAGGCTGGCGCGTTCATCCAGCTGCCGGTGCGCCTCGCGTATTTTGCTGTCCAGATGCCCCATGACGATTCGCCCCGGGACTACCCCGGCCAGCACGGATAGTGCAACGGCCATCACGCTTATGGCCAGCTTCCGTGTGCATTCCACGGGGATTTGGAGCGCCTGGGCGATCCTTCTCATTTGCCCGGGCCCACTTTCAGGTCCAGCTCAAAGGGCAGGAATGCTCGCTCCCCGGCGCTTCCGGCCTTTCCTTCCGAGACGCTTACGCCCGAAAAAAGCGGGGAGGACCTGAGCTCCATGACGTATGAGGCCAGCTCGGAATCAAGCATGTCCCGCCTGCCGCTTACAACGCCGGTAACGACCGCGGTGTTCCCCCCCTGGGCAGATGCACTCCCCTGGCCATTTGGCTGCCCGCCCGCAAGATATTTGAGGCTGATGAGTCTTACAGGCTCCGGGGTCCGGGACGACAGCTCCCCGATAAGCGCCATCCCTTCATAGCGCCTGCCAAGCTGCGCATATTGCTGCGCCTTCAGACTTGAAGCGGACGTCATCCTGATGAGTGTCTGCCTGTTTAGCGGGGGGCTTTTTTCAAGCTGCATTTCAAGCCTCGCCAGTTCGGCCTTTGCCCGGGCGGCGCCGCGCCATTCATGTGCCGCAAATGCCAGGCAGAGAAGAAGCGAGCAGTACATCGCCGCCGTGACGATCCGGTTAAACCTGGTCACATACCTGGCCTTTTTTCTTTCCCCGTATGACTGGATGAAATTTGGAGTATGGGCGTTGTCCGAAAGGGCCAGACCGAAAGCCGGGATCAGAGCGGTCCGCTCGCCGGGGCTGCTGTCCGGCAATATCTCTTTAAGGGGATCAAAAACGGCGCACTCGATGCCAAGATGCCTGCTGAAATAGCCGGCCACCGCATCGCAGGGCATTGCGCTTGAAATATATATCTTTTCAACCTTGACGTATCCCTGTGTGGAGTCGAAGTGCTTGAAGGTCCTCTCCATCTGCCGGGTAAACCTTTCCAGCACCGGGACGAGCATCTTTTCGACCTCTTCCCTGTTGAACATGAGCCCGCTTTCAAGGACGATCGGGCCCTGAACACCCCCGGAAAGGGCAAAAAGGATCTGTTGCGCCTCGTCATGGGAAAAATGCGCATCCATGTTTTTGCTGTGCAGTTCCCCGGTCAGCATCTCGATCAGGCTGTTAATGCCCGTTTTGATGTCCCGCGTCAACGCCAGCTTTCCTCCGGCATACAGATCGATGCGGGAATGCTCACGGCCAATGAACAGACATGCAATCTGCTTTTCATTCAGCCGCGTCACGTCATTCATGAAAATGTTCTGGACCGCAAAAGGCGCAATCGATATGCCCGAAAGAGGGAGCCCTATCCCGGAGAAAAGTTTTTTGGTCTCTTCTATCTCCCGGGCTGGGGCGAAATAACAGAGGACATTATTTTTTTTGGTTTCTCCCTCGGTCACTTCATCCTGGATCTCGTAGCAGAAGGAGTAATCCTTTTCCTCAAGGGGGATATCTTTCTTCAGGCTCCATTTGGCGGCGGCCTCAAAATGCCTGTCGGGGACCTTTGGGATGCGGACGAACTGCACATGGGCCTGTGCCGAAGAGGTAATGGCCCATACCTCTGTCTTCTTCCCGGCATGCTCACAGAAGGGTACCGCAGCGGACCTGAAAAAATCCCGGAACTCTTCAGAGCCCCTTTCGGCATTCTCCGGGAAGGGCAGGCGCATATAATCCAGGATCTCGAATTTATTGTGGGATACGGCGGCTTTGACCAGATTTATGTACCCAAACCCGATATCGACGCCCACGGTCACCGGGCGGGACTTAAGTCTTACGCCAAATCGCGCGGTTTTTTCCCTTTTTTTGGCATGGGGCTGCGGTCCGGAAGGCAGGTGCGGCCCGGTCTCACGCTTCACGCGTATGGTCCTTACGCGCAAAGCCTCCGGCGTTTTTTTGGCTGGTTTGCCTATGTCATTTACTTCTGGCGCTTCACTCATCAAATCCATGCCTGGCAGCGAATCTTTTTTCCGCGCGATAAGTATAGCATTTAATTTTTCAACTATTCCAGGCCATCCGCACAGTGCCGGACTGGAGAAATTGTCAACTTTTCGTTACAGCGCCAAAAGCTGTAAATGTGATTCACGTCACAATAATCATGTCGGAAAATTTCAAGAAAACTTTAATTGCAATTTTCCTGCAGCTTGCTTCAGGGTGAATCATTCGCCTCCAAATGGCCGCCTGATCCGCATATTTTAAGGTAACGTATTGAATTTCAAGATTTTTTAAGGGAAAATGGAGCCGTTTCGCCTGGGGCTGGGCGCAAGGGAGCGCGGGGGGCTTTTTAAATTAAAAAGTTAAAAAGCCCCCGCTATGGTTTATTTCAGATTTTTCCCATTATTGTGGCATTTAGCGCAGTTGCCCGCCGGGGCAAAGGCCTTTACGCCGTTGTGGCAGGAGCCGCAGTACCTGCCGTTTCTGATGTCGTCCATGGTAAACCTGTC